>JANMHV010000145.1:0-36061 GCA_031375445.1 Burkholderiales bacterium
CCGACGCTTCGCAAACTCCACGAACCCTTCGACCAGGCGCGAGTGGAATCTCTCCTTCGGATAGACGACCGCGAGTTGCCGTACCAGGGGTGGCACAAGGGCCACCTCTACCAGTTCTCCCAGGCGTACTTCCTTGGCAACGGTAGCGCGAGACATGATCGCGAAGCCCAAGCCGGTAGCGACCAGGCGCTTGAGCGCTTCAGGGCTGCCGGCTTCCATCACTACTTGCATCGACTCGGAGGCTACGCCGGCCTTCTGCAGGTAGTGGTCGACGACTTCGCGAGTTCCCGATCCGAGCTCGCGACTGATATACGCATGCTCCCCGAGAGCTTGCGCCGGCAAGCCGGGGAGGCGTGCGAGGGAATGGTTGGGCGCGCAGACGACACGCAGCTCATCGTCGCAGCAGAAGTCGTTCACCAGCGTGGGCAGGTGCGAGTCACCCTCTATGAAGCCCAGGTCGAGGCTGCGCCCGGCTACGCGCGCCTGTACCGCTTCCGAGTTGGCGACGAAGAGCTGGGGCACTACCGCGGGGTAGCGAGCCTTGAACTCACCCAGCACCTGGGGCAGGAGGTATTCGGCGATCGTGGTGCTCGCCCCGATCAGGAGCGGTCCTGATTCGACTTCGCTCATCGCCCTCAGGCGCGCATCGAGCTCCCCCGAAAGCGCGAGGATCCGCTCGGCGTAGTCGAAGGCCACGCGCCCTGCCGGCGTAAGGACGATTCGTCCCTGGGCGCGGTCGAAGAGGCGGGCGCTGAACTGCTCCTCGAGCTGCCGGACCTGGAAGGTCACCGCGGGCTGCGTCATGAACAGCGCCTCTGCCGCCTTCGTGAACGAGAGGTGCTTTGCGACCGCGTGGAAGACACGAAGCCTACGGTCAGCCATGTTCGACGCGCCCGGGAGTCGCGCTTGGAGTGGAATAAGTCATTGGAGCACAAGGCAGGCCGGCAGGCTATTGTTCCACCTTCTCGCGATAGAGCGGCGGCAGCGCAAGCCGCCCGTCGGGATCCACGACGACGGCGAAGAGGGGCCGACCCGCCTCTCGTCCCGCAAGCGCCACTGCGCTCAAGCGCTGCAGCATTCCCTGTTGCTCGGCGGAGGCGAGGGCGGCGGCACCCGCCACCAGCAGCACGCGAGCGCGGGCGGTCTGTTGGCCGAGCGCTTGCTCGACTTGGGCCCAGGCTGCCTGGAGCCGACTGGCAGCGATTTCGATCAGAAACGCATCCGCCTCTGCGGCCGCGGTGCGCGGAATGCCGGCGTCGCGCACGCCGTAGACGCCCGAGCGTGCTGCGTCGCCGTATCTCTCTGCGAGCTTTCCCATCGCGCGGAGCATACGCGGTCCGGTACCGTAGGAGCACCCGGACGATTCCTGGCGTTTCATTATGGACACTCCAGGCGCCGGGCTTTTCGAAAGGAAACATTGTGGCGTTTCCTCGTACACGAATAGCAGCAGAAGCGTTTCCAATTTCTCCGCGAGCGCCATACACTGGCCGCAGATGCTGGGCCGACGTAGTCCATCCAGGAGGAGAAGATATGGCAAGCCGCACAGACGCAGCCGTGGATCCTGTAGCCACCGATCAATCCGGCGACGAAGCCCGCGTGCGCCGGCGCCGCGATTTCCTGCGCAAGTCCGTGGCCCTCGCGGGGGGCGGATCGCTCGCCGCAACCGCTGGCGCCGCGGTGGCGCAGTCGGTCGCCGTGCCCGAGTCCAATCGCCAGATGGGCCGGACCATCGACGAGAAGGCCTACGGCATGCCCTCGAAGTTCGAGGAGCACGTCAAGCGCAACCGCACCGACGTCCTGAAGAATCGCCAGAACTTCTCGGACTGGAGCATGACCCCGCTGCAGCACCAGCCGGGGATCATCACCCCGAACGGGCTCGTCTTCGAGCGCCACCACAATGGAACCCCGGACATCGATCCGCGCACGCACAAGCTGGTGCTGCACGGCATGGTGCGCCAGCCGCTCACCTACTCGATGGAGGACCTGCAGCGCTACCCCTCGGTGTCGCGTTTCCACTTCCACGAGTGCTCGGGCAACGGCCTTACCGACTGGTTG
Source organism: Burkholderiales bacterium (assembly GCA_031375445.1). Taxonomy (GTDB): domain Bacteria; phylum Pseudomonadota; class Gammaproteobacteria; order Burkholderiales; family Usitatibacteraceae; genus Usitatibacter. Next base: position 2,056 of record JANMHV010000145.1, read on the forward strand.
AAACCCGCCTCGGTGACGGTGCAGCAGACACACGGACTGCTCTCGGGCGTGCTCTGGACCGGGGTCCCGGTATCGATCCTGCTCGAGGAGGCCGGCATCGACCCGCGCGGAAAGTGGCTCCTGTTCGAGGGGGGCGACGGCGCCGCGCACGCCCGCTCGATCCCGGTCGAGAAAGTGATGGACGACTGCATCATCGCCTACGCGATGAACGGCGAGGCGCTGCGTCCGGAGAACGGCTACCCGGTGCGCCTGGTCGTGCCCGGATGGGAAGGCAACACCAGCATCAAGTGGCTCCGGCGAATCAAGGTGGGCGACCAGCCCTGGCACCTGCGCAGCGAAACCGCGCGCTACACCGACCCGATGCCCGAAGGCAAGTGGCGCCAGTTCAGCATGGTGATGGAGTGCAAATCCGTCATCACCTCCCCTTCGGGAGGCATGAAGCTCGCCAAGCCCGGGTTCCGCGAGGTGAGCGGCCTGGCCTGGTCGGGATCCGGAAAGATCAAGGCGGTCGATGTCTCGTTCGATGGGGGACGTAACTGGAAGGAGGCGGTTCTCGAGGGGCCGGTGATGGACAAGTGCCTCACGCGCTTCAAGATCGGCTGGAACTGGGACGGGGGCCCGGCGGTGCTCATGAGTCGCGCGATCGACACCACCGGGTACGTTCAGCCGACGGTGGCGGACCTGGCCAAGGTCCGAGCCATCGTCGGGTTCGTGCAGCACCACAATGCGATCCAGCCTTGGGCAGTGAGCGCCAACGGGGAGGTGAAGAATGTCATCGGCCAAGCGTAGACACGTTGCGGTAGCGGTGGTGCTTGCGCTGGGCGCCGGCGCATGCGCGACCCTTGAAAGCGGAGCGCCTTCGGGACCCGTGGCCAAGACCGCCGAGGGAATCTGGCTCGGCAAGACCGCGATGCATCCGGTGCAGCCGCTTCCCGATCGGCCGAGGTTCGGCCAGCCGGTGCGGGAGGCCGACCTCGTGGCGCTGAACATAGACGTGCGCACCCCCGATGGCCTGGGATTGCCGCCCGGTCGAGGGACGGTCGCCGCCGGCAAGCAGGTGTACGACACCAAGTGCACCGCGTGCCATGGGCCGGAAGCCAAGGGCGGGCCGGTGTTCGGCACGATGGTGGGCGGCATCGGCTCCATGACCAAGAACCCCCGCGTGCTCACGCCAGGCAGCATGTACCCGTATGCCCCGGTGCTCTTCGACTACGTGCGTCGCGCCATGCCGATGGACCGCCCGCAAAGCCTCACTGACGACGAGACCTACGCGGTCTCGGCGTACCTGCTGCACCTGAATGGCCTCATCCCCGCGGATGCGGTGATGGACCGTGACACCCTGGTGAAAGTCCAGATGCCCAACCGCAACGCCTTCATCATCGACGACCGCCCCGACTCGAATGCGGTGCGGTGCATGAGCGACTGCAGGAAATAGGAGAACGCGAGTCATGAGCAAGAACGCCGAGCAGTGGCAGGCCAGGCCGAAGTTTCCGACATCCCATTACGTGGACGCGCGGATCTATTCGGACCAGCAGATTTTCGAGGAGGAGAAGGAGAAGCTCTTCCGGCCGGCCTGGATCATCGCCTGCCACGAGTCGGAGCTCACCGCGGCCTTCGACTACCGGCTCTTCACCCACCCGGCCGGCGTACCGCTCGTGGTGGTGCGCGGTGACGACGACAAGGTGCGCGCCTTCTACAACATCTGTCCGCACCGGGGCAACACGCTGCTCTACGATCCGGCCGGAAACGCCAAGCGCATCACCTGCATCTTCCACCAGTGGTCCTTCGACAGCCGCGGCTCGTGCATCGACATCTCGCGCGCCGAGGCGGGCTACCAGGATCGCTTCTGCAAGGAGGACGCGGCGCTGCGAGAGGTGCGCTGCGAAGTGGGCTTCGGCGGTTTCGTTTGGGTGAACGTGTCCGACGAGGCGCCGCCGCTCGCGGAATTCCTGGGCGGGGCGATGGACATCCTCTCGCCGTTCCTGCAGGAGCCGTTGGAGGTGTTCCACTTCCACAAGGCGCACGTGCGCACCAACTTCAAGCTGTGGCACGACACCAACAGCGAGTTCTACCACGACTACCTGCACTATTTCAATCGCATCACCGGCATGATGCAGCCGGGCTACTTCGACCGGAGATACACGGGCTTTCCCAACGGGCACGCGACGGTCGGCTCGATGCAGATCAAGTACGACAAGTACGAGGGCTCGAAGGAGCGCGCGGTGGGCTGGCCGGGCCTGGCCACCGGCGGTTGGTACATGGTGGACGTCTTTCCCGGCATGACCTACAACCTGCGCACTTCCGTGCTGCGCATGGACACGGTGGTACCGGTGGGCCCGAACGAGGTGGTGATCGAGTTCCGCGGCCTGGGCCTCAAGCGCGACACGCCGCAGGAGCGCGCCGAGCGCATCTTCGACCACAACATGATCTGGGGTCCCTTCGGCCGCAACCTGCATGAGGACCTGCTTGCCGTGCATGGCCAGGGTCGCGCGCTGCAATCCGGCACCGATGCGAGCTGGATCCTCCAGGGGCGCGAGGAGAACAACACCATCCACGACGAGGTCGGCATGCGCCATTACTACGCCGAGTGGGCGCGGCGCATGGAGCGGCCGCCTCATGATCCGTTTCGTGAAGGCACGCCCGAGCCCGTCCGGGCCGTCGCGTAGGGGCCCCGCATGATGAAGACCGAGCAGCGCCAGGCCATCGAGGAGCTGGTTTACCGCTCCTGCCTCGCGCTGGACGATCGCGACTGGAAGGGCTTCCTCGCCCTCTGCGAGGAGGACTTCCGCTACACGATCACCACGTATAGCCCCGAGATCCGCAAGGACATGGTCTGGCTCGACCACGACCGCAAGGGGATGGATACGCTCCTCACCAACCTGCCACGGCACAACAGCGACCACTCCCCGATCACCCGCCACGCGACCGTGTACACCGTCGACGCGGCGGGCGAGGGCGAGGCGACCGTGATCTCCGCGTTGCAGGTGTTTCGCACGCAGCTCGACGGAGGCGCCAGCGAGCTCTTCGCGGTGGGCCGCTTGCAGGACACGGTGAAGCTGAACGGGGCAGGACCCAAGCTCGCCAAGCGCGTGGTCAAGCTGGACACGCGGCTCCTCGGCTACGGATACCACATCCCCTTTTGATGCGGATCCGGATCAACGCGCGCAATCGCGGCTTCCAGTACGAAGCCGCTCCCGGGGAGACCGTGCTCTACGCCGGCCTCGCCACGGGCATCGAGCTGCCCTACGAATGCGCCACCGGGACCTGCGGCACGTGCAAGGCCAAGCTGATCGAAGGCAGCGTCCGCGACGCGTGGCCCGAGGCGCCCGGGCGCAAGTTTGTGAAATCGGCGCAGGGCGAGTGTCTCCTGTGCCAGTGCGTGGCGGAGGGTGATGTCACGCTCGAGGTGGCCAAGTTCGTGCAGTCGACCGAGCCTGGCGCGTGCCCCGTGGCCGCCGGGGCCGGAGTCCTGCGCCGGCCGAAGCTGCTGACGCACGATGTGATGGCCTTCGACGTCGAGTTCGAGCAGGCGCGCGATTTCGAGGCCGGACAGTTCATGGTGCTTGCCGCCCCGGGTGTGCCGGGGTATCGCGCCTACTCCATGGTCAATTATGAGCGCGCTCCCAGGCGCCTGGCTTTCGTCGCCAAGAAGAAGCCCGGCGGCGGGTTCTCCGAATGGCTCTTCGGCGAAGCATCCGACGGCGCGGCGCTGCGGGTGTTCGGCCCCCTCGGCAAGGCGACCTTCCGGCCGGGGATCACCAACAACCTCGCGTGCATCGCCGGGGGCTCCGGCATCGCCGGGATGATGTCGATCCTCGAGCGCGCCGTGGGCGAGGGGCACTTCGAGTCGCACGACGGGTGGCTTTTCTTCGGCGTGCGCCGGCTGGCCGATGCCTTCTTCCTCGAGGAACTCACGGCGCTGCGCGAGCGTGCTCCGCGCCTCGCGATTACGGTGGCGCTTTCCGATGAGCCGGTTCCCGCCGAGGAGGCCGGCCGCTGGCCCCAGCTCGCCTTCGAGCAGGGCTTCGTGCACGAGGTGGCGCGCCGTGCGCTGCAGGGGCGGTACCAGAACATCCGCGCCTACGTGGCCGGCCCACCCCCCGCCGTGGATGCTGCCCTGCGGCTGCTGTTGCTGGAAGGCAAGCTCACCGCGGACCACATTCGCTACGATAAATTCAGCTGATGGCCAAACGGTTCGTATGCCGGGTCGCGGACGTGCCGCAGAACGGCTTGAAGGAAGTCGAGGCCGAGGGCGGCCTGAAGATGCTCGTCGCGAGCGCCGCGGGAGAGTTCTTCGGCTACCAGGCGCAGTGCCCGCACCAGGACGTTTCGCTGTGCGAGGGCTTGTACGACGGGGCCGTGCTCACCTGCCACATGCACCTGTGGCAATGGGACATCCGCACCGGCGCCCCCATGGGGATCGCCGAGGCGCCGCTGCAGAGTTTTCCGCTGACCGTGGAGGGTGATGCCATCTACACCGGCCCGCAACCCTCGGCGATCGACGTGGGTGAGCTCTTCCGCGGGCTGCCCGCGGCGACGCTCGCGCAGCTGAGCTCGCATGCCGCGAGCGAGTCCCACCCGGCGGGCGCCGTACTCTACAAACCGGGCGATCCGTCCGACGATATCTACGTGCTGGACGCGGGTCGGGTGGAGTTCTCCATCGGCCGCGGGGAAGGGGCGGCGCCCGACGGCTTCATGCTGAAGAAGGGCGAGACCTTCGGCTGGGCCGCCCTGCTGGAAGGCCATCCCCAGCGCATCGCGGGCGCCCGGTGCCTGGAAAATTCGACGCTGCTGCGCATCAGCGGCAAGGCGGCGCTGGGAGTTCTCGAGAACGATCCGGCGGCCGGTTTCACGGTGATGCGTCGGCTTTCCGGGCTCATCGCGCGTTACCTGGCATCACGAGGTTCCGGTTAGGGTAGTCCAAGGTCCCACGAGACAGCACCCAACGAGGAGGAGACGGTCATGATCAGAGGATTCGCAGCTGCTGCGGTGGCGGCGTTGCTGGGCGCGGCATTCGCGCTGCCCGCGGCGGCGCAGTACGGAAAGCCTGGCGAGCCGGTGAAGCTGGTGGTCGGATACCAGCCCTACTACACCCAGTCGTGGTCGGGGCTCGTGATGCGCGGCAAGAAGTTCTACGAGAAGTACCTGCCCAAGGGCTCGGAGGTCGAGTTCCAGATCGGCCTGCAGGGCGCGATCATCGTGAACAACATGCTGGCCGGCAAGCAGCACATCGGCTACATGGGCGACATGCCGGCGATCGTCTCCACCACCAAGACCGAGGTGGCCGACATCCGGCTGGTGGCGAACCTGGGGCTGGGCTACGACCAGTGCAACATCTTCCTCGCGCGCACCGACGCGCCGAAGTTTCCCGACGCCACCGCGGCGCTCAAGTGGCTCGACGGCAAGTCGGTGGCCGTGCCCAAGGGTTCGTGCACGGACCGCTACGCGCAGGCCACGTTCAAGAAGCTGGGTGTGACGCCCAAGGAGTACCTCAACCAGAACATCGAGGTGATCACCTCCAACTTCCGCGCCGGCAAGATCGACGCGGCGGTGATCTGGGAGCCCACCGCCTCGCGGCTGGTGCAGGAAGGACTCGCGCGCCGCATCGCCTCGGGCGCCAGCGTGAAGGAGAACGACGGCGGTTTCCTCGCGATGCGCAACGACTTGATCCAGGCCCGGCCCGACGTGGTGAAGGCGTGGATGAAGGCCGAGCTGGATGCGCAGCTCTTCATCGCCGACCCGAAGAACGCCTCCGAGATCATCAGGATGGCCAAGGAGCAGACCACTGGCTTCCCGGAGCGCGTGCTGTGGTATTCGCTCTACGGCACCTACGACCCGGCTTCGGGCGGCCACCCGGTGAGGAATTACCTGCACTTCACCTTCACCCCGGAGACGCGCGAGCTGATCGATCGCGCCGCGACCTTCCTGCACTCGGTGAAGAGCATCAGCACCGAGAAGATCCGGCCCGAGGCGATCGATTCGAAGTGGGCGGACGAGGCGCTGAAGGAGCGCGGCCTCACCGCGCCGATCGGTGAAGTGAAGGGCCTCCCGGACGCGCAGGCGCCGAAGGCCAGCTGATGGAGTTGGCCACGGAGGAGGCGAGGGAGGTCTCCGCGGCCCTGCGCGAGGCGGCTCCCTTCCGGGACCTTCCGGAAGGGCTGCTCGCGCAAATCGCGGCGATCGCCCGGACCGTGCGCCTCGCGCCCGGCGAGCGGGTGTACGCGGCGGGCCAGCCCGCCGATTCGATATACGTGGTGGCCTCCGGGCGCATCGACCACGTGTTCAAGCGCGAGGTGGGCGCGCGCGAGGCGATGAAGCGGATCGGCCGCGGCGGGGTGTTCGGATGGGCGGGGCTCCTGCTCGGCCAGACGGGCCACCTCGCCACCGCGAATGCAACCGAGCCCAGCGTCTTGCTGCGCATCCCGACCGAGGAGCTGGTGAAGCTCCTCGAATCGGAGCCGGTCGAGGGCAAGGCCGCGATGGACCGGTTCGGCCGCATGATCCAGGCCGAATTCACCGTGCCATCCCTCCTCGCGCAGGTGCGGCGCCTCTCGGGCGCGCCCATGACCGAGGAAATGTCGCGCCTGTCCCTCACCATGTACCGCATTTCGGTGTGGATGAAGAGCCCGCGCCCCTACCTGATGCTGATCGGGTTCGCGCTCTTCCTCGGCAGCTGGTACCTGGCGGTCGAGGTGCTGAGGCTGCCGCGCTTCAAGGACATGCCCGGTCTCACCACGGTGGTGAAGGAATGGACGTCGCCAAGCCCCACCTACGGGCTGTCGATCTATACGCCGGAGTATTACCAGCACATCGGGGTGTCGGTCTGGCGGGTGACGCAGGCATTCCTGCTCGCCACCGCTCTCGGCGTGCCGCTGGGATTGCTGATGGGCTGGTCGACCAAGTTCCGGGAATACGTATTCCCGGTCTTCGAGATGCTGCGGCCGATCCCGATCCTCGCCTGGGTGCCGCTCGCCATCGTGATGTTCATCGCCACCGAGTCGGCGGTGATCTTCCTGGCCTTCCTCGCCTCGTTCTTCGCCACGGCGCTCAACACCATGCTGGGCGTGCAGTCGATCGACGAGTCGTACGTGCGCGCGGCGAACTGCCTGGGCGCCAAGCGCTGGCAGGTCTTCCGCCACGTGATCATCCCCGGCTCGCTGCCCTTCATCTTCACCGGCCTGCAGATCTCGATCGGGGTGTGCTGGTTTTCGCTCGTCGCGGCCGAGATGGTGTCCGGCCAGTTCGGGCTGGGATACGTGATCAATACCTCGTACGTGATGGTGCGATACCCGACCATCATCATCGGCATGGTGACGCTCGGCCTCGTGGGTTATGCCACGAGCGCGCTGGTACGCCTCGCCGGCGACTATCTCATGCAGTGGCGCGTGCGCGAGCTCGCGCTTTCCGAGGGTTAGCCGTGGAAATGACGAAGCCCCCCCGGGCCGCGGGGGAAAACCGCGGCCACAAAATGATCGACGACGTGGTCAAGGTCTACGACCCCGGCGGTGCCGCGGTGATGGCGGTCGACCATTGCAGCCTCGAGATCGAGGCCGGCGAGATCTGCATGATCGTGGGCCCGTCCGGTTGCGGCAAGACGACCCTTCTCAACGCCATCGCGGGGTTCCACGAGATCACGTCGGGGCGCATCCTCCTCGACGGCGAAGTGCTTTGCTCGGCGGAAAAACCCAAGGCCGAGCCGGGCCCGGACCGGATCGTGGTCTTCCAGAACGGCGCTCTCTTCCCGTGGAAGACCAACCTCGAGAACGTGATCTTCGGCCCCGTGATGCAGGGCCGCATGACCAAGTCGGAAGCGCTCGACCGGGGGCGCGCGATGATGGCCGACGCCGGCCTCGCGGGCGTGGAGCACAACTACCCGGGCGAAGTCTCCTCGGGCATGCGCCGGCGCGTGGAGATCGTGCGCGCGCTCATGAACGACCCCGCGGTGCTGCTGCTGGACGAGCCTTACCGCGCGCTCGACTCGCTCACCAAGAGTGTCATGCACGAGGCGCTGCTCGAGATCTACTACAAGAACAAGGTGACCATCTTCTTCATCACGCATGACCTCGAGGAGGCGATCTTCCTCGGCCACCGGGTCGCCATCATGACCACCCGGCCGTGCAAGCCGAAGAAGCTGCTCACCGTCGACATCCCGCACCCGCGCGACTACAGCGTGCTCACCTCGAAGCGTTTCCGCGAGCTCATGCAGGAAACCAGCGAGGCCGTGCACGAAGAGGCGCGCAAGGCCTTCCAGGCCGGCGAAAAGGAGGGCTGATGGCGCGCCCACGACGCATTTCCGGCCGCGTGATCTGGCGTGGCGTCCTTTCCGTGGTGATCTTCCTGGTGCTGTGGGAGATCGGCTCGCGCTCGAAGATCTGGCTCTCATGGGACGCCTTCGCCCCGTTGCGCGAGGTGCTTGGCGCCGCGGGCTTCAAGAAGACGCACCTGCCGTGGATCGGCTCGGTGCCCCCGCCCACCGCCGTGTTCAAGGCGTGGATGGCCGTGATCGGCCAGGCCGGCTACTGGCAGAGCTGGTACATGAGCTTCCAGCGCGTCCTGGGCGGTTTCGTCGCGGCGATGCTGATCGGCATCCCATACGGCCTCATGCTCGCGGTGAGCCGCACGGCGCACGGCATCAACTTCCCGGTGTTCGAGGCGTTGCGTCCCATTCCGCCGCTCGCCTGGGTGCCCGCTTCGATCATCTTCTGGCCGACGCAGGAGCTGGCGATCATGTTCATCACCTTCCTCGGCGCGTTCTACACCATCGTGATCAACGTGGTGGGGGGAGCCAAGTCGATCGACGGGCGCTACTTCCAGGCCGCGCAATCGATGGGCGCCTCCAAATGGGACATCTTCAAGCGCATCGTCCTGCCCGGCACGCTGCCTTCCATCGTGGTGGGCTCCGCGGTGGGCATGGGCATCACCTGGGAGGTGGTGGTGGCCGCCGAAATGATCTCGGGTGGCGGCAGCCAGATGGGCGGCAGCGGCGGCGGTCTGGGATTCTTCATCTGGAACTCCTACGTGGGCGGCTCCTATGAGCAGATCGTGGTCGGCATGATTTCCATCGGCATCGCGGGTTATGTGTCGAGCGAGCTGCTGCGCGCGCTCGGGCATCGCGTGACGCCATGGCTGAGGGTGCGCTGATGAATGCAATGGAAGACAAGCCCTTCGTCCCTGCGATCCAGGCGGGAGAGCTCAGGGTCACGGGCGTCTCGAAGTCGTACGGCGCGGGGCAGATCCGCAAGGAGGTGGTGCGCGAATGCTCCTTCGCGATCGAGCGCGGCAAGCTCACGGTGATGGTCGGGCCCTCGGGCTGCGGCAAGAGCACGCTGATCCGCCTGCTCGCGGGCTTCGAGCAGCCCACCACCGGCACGATCGAGCTCGACGGCAAGGCGGTGGCGGGGCCCAGCCGCGAGCTGCTGGTGCTGTTCCAGGAGACGGCACTCTTCCCGTGGATGACGACCTGGAACAACATCCTCTACGGCCCGCGCGCGCGCGGGGAGATGAACCGCGAGACGACCGAGCTCGCGGAGTTCCTGCTGGCCAAGGTCGGGCTGAAGGATTTCCGCGACAAGTATCCCGGCCAGCTCTCGGGCGGCATGCAGCGGCGGGCGGAGCTCGCGCGGGCGATGATCAACAACCCGCGCGTCATGATCCTGGACGAGCCGTTCCGCGGCCTCGACGCCATGACCAAGGAGCTCATGTGGGAGTACTACTCCGGGCTCTACGAGGAAAATCGGCGCACCAACTTCTTCGTGACCACCGACATCGACGAGGCGGTATTCCTCGCCGACCGGCTGCTCGTGATGTCCAACATCCCCACGCAGGTGCGCACGGTGATCGAGGTGGACCTGCCGCGCCCGCGGCGGCTCGCCGACATCGTGCAGAACGACCGCGCCAACGACATCAAGAAGCAGGCGCTGTCGATCCTGCACGCCGAGGCCATGCGCTCGTTCTCGCGCGGCTCGAAAGCGGCGGCCGACTTCGTCGAGGCGTATCTCAAGCGCGAGCGCTCCAACTGATGGAGGCGCTGCTCGACCGCCGCCTCGTGATCGCCCTTGCCATCGCCGGGGGTGCCTTCGCCGCACTCGCCTCGCTCCTGCAGACGAAGGGGGTCGTCGGCGAGCGGGGGGCCCGCCACCTCAACTACGCCGGCTACGCCTTCATGGGTGCGAGCATGCTGCTGTTCGTGTTCGCCGGCCTCACCGGGGCACCTCCATGAGCGCCATCCTCATCGACGGCATCGCCATCGCGCGCGAGGTGCGCGCGGAGTGGAAGCTGCGGGCCGACCGGCTGAACGCGCTGGGCGCGCCTCCCGGACTCGCGGTGATCATGGTGGGGGACAACGCCGCCTCGCGCGTCTACGTGCGCAACAAGCTGCGTGCGTCGGAGGAAATGGGCATCCGCTCCGAGCAGTACCTCTACCCGGCCGACACCTCCGAGGCGCAGGTCCTGGATCGCATCCGGGCGCTCAATGAGGATCCGGCCTGCCACGGCATCCTGGTCCAGCTGCCGCTGCCGCCGCACATCTCGGTGCGCAAGGTTCTCGAGACCATCTCGCCGGACAAGGACGTGGACGGGTTCCACCTCTACAACGTGGGCGGCCTGGTGGCGGGCGACACCGTGTTCCCGCCGTGCACGCCGTTCGGGGTGATGTGCCTGCTCGACCGCACCGGCATCCCGGTGGCCGGCCAGAACGTGACGGTGGTCGGCGCTTCCAACATCGTCGGCAAGCCGCTGGGCCTCATGTTCCTGCAGCGCGAGGCGACGGTGGCCATCTGCCACGTGAAGACGCGCGACCTCGCGCAGTTCACCATCGCGGCGGACATCCTCGTGGTGGCCGCGGGCCAGCCCAACCTCGTCACCGCGCCGATGGTGCGCCGGGGTGCGGTCGTGATCGACGTCGGCATCAACCGCCTGCCCGACGGCCGCCTGCTGGGCGACGTGGAGTTCGAGACGGTGCGCCACAAGGCCTCGCACATCACGCCGGTCCCGGGCGGCGTGGGGCCGATGACGGTGACCATGCTCCTGTGCAACACGATCGGGGCGGCGGAGCGCTTCCTGCAGGCTAAAGCGGCGTAGCGCGCGGGCGCTTTCGCGCCGGGTCGTAGAAGGGAAGGCGTGCCACGCGGGCCGCCCGGCCATCCTGCAGCACCACTCGCGTTCCGGGGCTGGCCGCTTCGGCATCGGTGAAACCCAGGCCGAGGCGGCGTCCGAGGGTCGGCGAAGCGCATTCGCTCGTGACCCGAGCGTGCGGCAGCCACGCGCGGGCTTGTCCCGGCCCTGCGTCGATCTCCAGCCCCACCAGCCGTCGAGGCGCGAGTCTCCGCGGCCATGCACGGCGCTCCACCAGGCGCTCCAGGCCCAGCTCCCGCGGGTACTCGCCTCCCGTGATCTCGCGGTCGAAGAGCACGTAGCCGGACTCGATTCGCAGGCCGTTGGCCGCCTCGAAACCGCATTCTCGGAGGTTTTTGCCGGCGCCGGCGTCGAGCATCGCCATGCGCATCCGCGCCTCGTCCCGAGCGGACACGACGATCTCGTAACCCAGCTCGCCGCTGTAGCCGATGCGGCCGATCCATCCCGCGCATCCGGCAGCCGCGAGGGGGGCGAAGTCGAAGTAACGAAGCGAGCGCACCATCGGCTCCCCCAGGAGCCTCGCGAGGATGGCGCCGCTGGAAGGGCCCTGCAGCGCGATCACCGCGTGCTCTCCCGAGCGCACGCGCGGCTTCGCGCGATCCGCGATCCAGCCGGCATCGCTTCTCCTGCCGGAGAAGAGCCACCATCGGCCATCATGCAGCCGCCATACCGTGGCGTCGTTCACGACGCGCCCGTCGTCGTCCATGAGGAGGGTGTAAGCGACGCGGCCCGGTGCCATGCGCGCGAGGGTACGGCTCTGCAAAGGCTCCAGCGCCGCGGGATCGGCAAACTCGTACAGCCCCATGAACGAGAAGTCGAAAAGGCCCGCGTCCCGGCGCGTGGCGAGGTGCTGCTCGGACGCGGCGCTCACCAGGCGCGCACCGCCATCAGGGCCGCGACGGCGATGCACAGCCCCGCGGCGATCCGGCGCAGCAGCAAGGGATCCACCGAGTGCGCGAATCGCGTGCCCGCCACCACGCCCGCCAGCTCGAACAGCGTGGCCCAGGCCGCGATGCCCCAGTGGATGCGCTGGTCCTGCATGCTGGCGAGCGAGCCCGACACGGCGGCGATGATTTGTAGCACCTGGCTCACGCCGATCGCCGCGAGCGGGGCGAAGCCCAGCAGCACCATGATCGGCACCGAGAAAAGCGGCCCGCCGGCACCCGACAATCCCGATCCGAAGCCCGATGCGACACCCACGCCGAGGAGTGTCGCGGTATCGCGGGGGCCCGTGCCATCGCGTGGCGTGGCGCTCGCGGGCGCCGGCCGCAGCACCCAGAGTCCGGCGACCATGATGATGGCGGCGATCAGCAGCGTGAGCGGCCTCGCATCGATGCGGCCCGCTACCGCGGCGCCCAGGTAGCCGGCGAGTGTCGCGCCCAGGCACACGGGGATCGCGAGGCGCCAGCGGATGGAGCCGCGGCGTTGGAAGAGCCAGGTGCCGAGGAGGCCGGTGAAGAGGAAGGTGAAGAGGGCGGTCGCGGCGGCGGAGTGGATGTCGAGGCCGCACAGCAACACGAGGAAGGGGATGAGGAGCACCCCACCCACGCCCACGGCGCCGATGAAGAAGCCCACCGCGACGGCGACGGTGGCGAGAAGCGCGGTGGAGACCGGGTCCGGCAAACTCAGCCGGCGGCGAAGGCGGTCAGCTCGCTGGTCAGCAATACCGCCAGCTGCTGCATGATGAGGTATCCGGCCCGCGGGTCGGTGTCCATGAATGCCCGCAGGCGCGCGCCGTCGAGCGCCAGCACCTCGCACTGCGTGAGGCAATAGGCGGTCGCGATGCGGCGTGAGTAGCCCTCCACCAGGGCAGCCCAGCCGAACACGTCGCCGTGACGGATGATATCGCCGGCGGCGGTGTCGCGTTTTCCCAGGCCGAGGGTGAAGCGCACGGTGCCCTCGGCGAGCACGAAGAAATCGTCTACCTGGTCGCCGACCGTGTAGATGCGCGTGTCCTGCGGAAAGTCGATCACGCGTCCGATCGAGGCCACGCGCGCGAGCTGGGATGCGCCCAGCCCGCCGAAGAAGCCGCAGCCCCCGAGTATCGCGCGCTCGGCTTCCCCTAGCGCGCGATCCTCCGAGGCGGGAACCGGCCGCATGCGCTGTTCTACTTGGCCTTCCAGCCCACCACCTGGCGAAACTTGGCGAGCTCGTCCTCCTTCATGAAGACGGTGTGCTCCTTGCCCGGATAGGCGCGCGAGCGCACGTCGTCGCGGTAGTCCGAGAGGCCCTTCTCCATGATGGGGACGAGGTCCACGTACATCTTCGAGTGCCGCGGGGTATGGGCCTCGTAGAGGTGGAAGAGGTCCGAGCCGATGATGTGCACGCCGTGGGCGCGGTTGCCCGCCCCGAGGCTGATGACCGGTACGGGAAGCGTCTCGGCCAGGTACTCGCATACTTCCGAAGTAGTCACCTCGCACATGATGGAGAAACAGCCCGCGTCGACCATCGCGAGCGCGTCGTCGATCAGCTCCTTGGCGCGGTCGGCGGTCTTGCCCTGGGCGAAGAACCCGCCCAGCTGCGGCATGCGCATCGGCGTGATGCCGATGTGGCCCTGCACCGGGATGCCGGCCTTCACGATCGCCTCGATGTACTTGGCATGGTGCTGGTTACCCTCGCACTTCATCACCTCGGCCCCGCCCTGCGAGACGTACTTCGCGGCGTTGTCGACCGCCTGCTGCGCCGACAGGTGGAAGCTCATGTAAGGCATGTCCACCATGCGCAGGCCGTACTTCGACCCGCGCTTGACCGCCTGCGCCATGAACATCACCTCCTCGAACGACACCGAGGTGGTGGTCTCGTGGCCGAAAAGCACCATGCCGCCGGTGTCGGAGACGCACAGGATGTCGATGCCGACGCGGTCGGCGATGATCGCGGTCTCGTAGTCGTAGACGGCGAGCTGCACGATGGGCTCGCCTTTCTTCATCTTGTCCACCAGCTGGGGAATGGTGACTTTCTTGCGCGCTGCCGGAGCTGCGGCGGCGGGTTTCTGCTCGGCCATGGGGTCTCCCTCGGGGTTGGTTTCGTATGCTACTGCTTGTTAGCAATTTGCCGCGGCGAATGCAAGCCTTAGATGGACAACTTCCGGGCTCCGGGCGCGACGGCGTTTCGTGGGGAAACGCGTCGTGGCGCGGGGAAACATTCGCGCCTCACGAGGCGCTCCGGCGCATGCGTTTCAGCCCCCACTGGCGCCGCCGGGTCCATAGCGCCTTGCGCCCGATTCCCAGCATGCGCGCGAGCTCGGCCTCGCTGCGCGTGTCCTGGAAACGCTCCACCACTTCGCGGATGTATTCCTCGATCGCGAGCGGGGGCGCATCGCCCTGCGCGGCGGGCGCCGCACGCATCATCGGCAGCGCCGGGGCCACCTCGGCCAGGTCGCGCCCGGTGAGCACGTCGCCCTCGGCGAAGATCACCGCGCTCTCGATGAAGTGCTCGAGCTCGCGCACGTTGCCCGGCCAGGAGTGGCGCTCGAGGAAGGAGGTGAACTCGGCGTCGAAGCCGCGCACGCGCTTGCCGAGCTTGCGCGAGTAATGTTCGGCGAAATGGCGCGCGAGCAGCAGCACGTCACCACCGCGCTCGCGCAGCGGCGGCAGCGCGAGCGAGATCACGCGCAGGCTGTAGTAGAGATCCTGGCGGAAGGCGCCTTTGGCAACGGCGGCTTCCAGGTCCCAATGTGTCGCGGCCACGAAGCGGACATCGGCGGCGTAGGCGTGGCCCTCCCCGAGGTAGCGCGCCACCTTGTCCTGCAGCACGCGCAGCAGCTTGGCCTGCAGCGCGGCGGACAGCTCCGAGACCTCGTCCAGGTAAAGCGTGCCGCCGTGCGCCTCGCGGATGAGCCCCTCGCGCGCGTCGGCGCCGCCGGCGCGGCCGAAGAGCTCCGCTTCGAGCACCGCGGGGGTGAGGGCGCCGCATTTCACCGGCACGAAGGGGCCGTCGGCGCGGGCTCCGCGCGCATGCAGCGCGTGCGCGAGCAGTTCCTTGCCGGTTCCGTATTCGCCGGCGATCAGCACGTTGGCGTCGGACTGGGCGGCTTTGCGCATGCGCTCGAGCGCCTTCTGCATTCCGGGGCTGTCACCCAGGATCGGGCGGCTCGCGTAGGCGTTGCGCAGCGTACGCCGCAGCGCGGCGTTTTCCCGGCTCATGCGCCGCTCCTTCAGCGCGCGCTCCACCGAGTGCAGCAGCTCGTCGTTGTCGAACGGCTTGATGATGTAGTCCACGGCGCCCGCCCGAAGCGCGGCGATCGCGCTCTCGAGCGACGAGTAGCTGGTCATCATGATGATCGGCAGCGCGCGGTCCTTCTCGTGGATGAGGCGCACGGCATCCAGGCCCGTGCCGTCGGGGAGCTTCAGGTCCGTGACGACCAGGTCGAAATCGCCGAATGCCAGGCGGCGCAGGCCCTCCTTGACCGAGGCCGCGCTCTCCACGAAGTAACCCTCGCGCGAGAGCAGCAGCTTCACGACCTCCGAAACACCGGGGTCGTCCTCGATGATGAAGACGCGTTCCGAGCGCGGGTCGGCCGTGGTCATGCGGCTCCCGGCAAGATGAGCTCCATGCAGGCGCCGGATGCGGGGAGGTTGCGTGCGGCGAGCGTGCCGCCCAGCTCGTGCACGATCTCGAAGCAGATCGCGAGCCCGAGCCCGGTGCCTTCTCCGGGCGCCTTGGTGGTGAAGAACGGCTCGAAGATCCGCTGCAGGTCCTGTTGCGGGATTCCCGGGCCTTGGTCGCGGATCACGACGCGCACGCGGCCGCCTTCCACCCGGTCGGTCTCGGCTTCGATGCGCCCGCGGCCATCCATGGCCTGCGCGGCGTTGAGCAGCACGTTGAACAGCACCTGTTGCAGCTCTCCGGGCCGCGCGAGGGTGAACGCGTCGGGCAGCACGCGGTAGGACACTTCCACGTCTTCGCCCCAGCGGGTGTGGCGCAGCAACCCCAGCGCTTCGCGCATCGCCGCGTCGACGCCCTGCGGCTGCGGCGCGTCCCCGGTCACCCGCGAGAAGTCGCCGATCTTTCGCGTGATGGCGAGCACCCTCACGATGTTGCCCGCGATCGAGGCGAGGCCCTTATCGA
The DNA here is from genome assembly GCA_031375445.1 of Burkholderiales bacterium. Classification (GTDB taxonomy): domain Bacteria; phylum Pseudomonadota; class Gammaproteobacteria; order Burkholderiales; family Usitatibacteraceae; genus Usitatibacter. The sequence goes on from JANMHV010000145.1 coordinate 18,256, forward strand.
TGGTCTCGAGGTTGACGCCGCGCCGCGACTGCAGGATCTGCACCATCGAGTGGATCGCGGCCAGGGGATTGGAGACCTCGTGGCACACGCCCGCCAGCATGAAGCCGAGCGATGCGAGGCGTTGCATCTGCGGGTCGGGCGCGGCCGGTGGCGCGAGCAGCACCAGGCGCCCGGTCGCGATTTCCGTCACCTGCGCGTCCGGCAGGCTCGCCGGATCCGAGCCGCCCATGCGCGCGCGCATCGCCTCGTTGGCGTGCAGCAGCGCGCCGTCGGGCGCAAGCAGCGCCGCGGCCGTCGGCAGGGCGTCCAGGACGGCAGCCAGTTCGTCGCTCGCGGCAACGCCGGGACGTCGCACCGCGTTCACGCCGCGGTGCCGGCGGCCGACCGCACCAGGGGTCGCTCGTCGATCGGCAGGCAAAGCCCGCAGGCGATGACCGAAAGCGCGATCGACATCACCCATACCCACAGGTACGAGCCGGTGGCGTCGTAGACCGCGCCGCCCGCCCAGGCCCCGGCGAAGGCGCCGAGCTGGTGGCCGAGGAATGCAATCGAGAACAGCGTCGACAGATACTTGAGTCCGAAGATCTGGCCGACCAGCGAGTTGGTGAGCGGCACGGTTCCCAGCCACGTGAACCCCATCACCGCCGCGAACCCATAGACGCTCGCGAGGCTGATGGGCAGGCTCACGAACAGGCCGATGGCGACGGCGCGCACCGCGTAGACCCAGAACAGCAGCCACTTGCGGCTGTAGCGCGCGCCGAGCACGCCGGCGGCGAATGATCCCGCGATGTTGAAGAGCCCGATGGTGGCGAGCGCCGCCATCGCGTGCTGCGCCCCGAGGCCGCGGTCCACGAGGTAGGCCGGCAGGTGGACCATGATGAAGATCGTCTGGAAACCGCACACCAGGAACGAGCCGGTAAGCAGCCAGAACCCGCCGTGGCGCCCGGCCTCGGCGAGTGCCGCGCCGAACGACTGCCTGCTCTCGTCGGCCGCGGCGTTGCGGCCGGCGAGCGCGCCCCCCAGCGGGATGATCGCGAAGGCGAGGGCGGCGAGTGTCACGAGTGCCGCGAACCAGCCGACGCTGCCGATGAGCCCCTGGCCAGCCGGCAGCATCGCGAACTGCCCGAACGATCCGGCCGCCCCGGCGAGGCCGACGGCGACCGAACGGCGCTCGGGCGGGTAGGCGCGCGCGACCACCGCGAGCACCACGCCGAAGCTGGTGCCGGACAATCCCAGTCCGATCAGCAGTCCCGCCGACACGTGGAAGAGGAGGGGGCTCGACGCGTGCGCCATGGCGAGCAGGCCTGCCACGTACAGCAAGCCGCCGACGACCATGACGCGACCGGCGCCGTAGCGGTCGGCGATCGCCCCTGCGAACGGCATCGCCAGGCCCCACACCAGGTTCTGCAGCGCGATGGCGAACGAGAAGGTCTCGCGTCCCCAGCCGAGGTCCATCGACATCGGCCGCAGGAACAGGCCGAAGCTCTGGCGGATGCCGAGGGCGAGCATCAGGACCAGGCCGCCGCAGAAGATCACCATGGCGGGAGTCCGCCAGGGGGGGGCTCCGGTACTGAATTGCTCGCGTCGCATGGTTGCCAGTGTAGGATAAAAGGATGATGCGCAGATCAATCGCGGCAATCGTATTTGCCACCCTGCAAGCGGCGAGCGAGGCCGCCGCGCAGGAAGGAGGGGACCGCGTTTCGTTGCGGATCGAGGGCAGGGAAATCCCGATTTCCGCGGCGGGCGGCGCGCGTCTCGCGGGCCTTGCGCGCGAGACCGTGAAGCTCTGCGGCCCGAATACGCGGCAGCATCCGCACAATTTCGGCGGCGCGGCGATGCTGGCACCCGTCCGCCTCGAGCGCGCTCTCGAAACCTCACGACTCCACGTCGTCTACTCCCGGACGTTCGAGACCGTCTCGCACCTCGGCGGCACGCTGCCGGTCTCCGAGGTCACGCTCGGCCTCGGCGGGGACGGCCTTTTCGTGGGTCCGGACTTCACGCGGCACGGAGCGCAGGTGGTCGAGCACCTGCAGTGTGAATACCTGCCGTCCCTCGAGATCGCCTGCCTGCCCGAGCTGGCGGCCCACCTTCCGGCGCGTTATCGCGATACCTGCGCGAAATTCACGCGCGGCTCCGACGGAAAGATCGTCATGCCGCCCCCCGACATCGCGCCTTCCTGCAGCTGAGGGCCCGCCGTCCCGACGGGCCCTCGCCGGCAGGGCGATTACGGCTTCTTCGGTGTCTTGTACTCGGCTTCCTTCTGGAACGGCTTCCAGACGGTCTCGTAGCCCACGAATCCCTTTTCGCTCGGCGTCTTCTGCCGCGTCGTGTAGAAACGCGTCTTGCCGTCGGGAACCTTGGCGGGTGGCTTTTGCTCGCTCATCGCTCGCTCCTTCGTTCGTTGCTCAAACCGGTCTCATGAGGGACGGGTCGAGGTCCGGCCCGGCGCCGATCGCTCCGCCCGCTTGCACCTCTTCATCGCTTGCGTCCCGCACCACTAGTATCTCGAGCCTGAAAACGACCTCACGGCCGCAAAGCGGATTGTTGCCGTCGACCGTCAGCGTTTCGCCGTCCACGCGGGTCACGAGGAAGCTGCGCGTCGAGCCCTTGTCGTTCTCCATGAGGATGGAGGTGCCGACCTGCCGGAATTCCTCGGGCACGTTTTCCACGCGATCGGTGAAGACCAGCGCCTCGTCCCTCGGGCCGAAGATGCGATTGCCGTCGATCGGCACCTCGATCACCTCGCCGGCGCGCTTGCCCTCCAGCTCCTTGTGGACCGACGGGGCCAGGATCTCGTTGTGCCCGTGCACGTAGCCCAACGGAAATTCCACGCCGGTGAGGACGTGCCGCGTTTTCCGGTCCATCACCTGGTAGGTGAGCTCGACGAACTTGCCGTCCTGGATGGTTCCACTCATGTGCAAATCCAACCCTCTCCCCAGCCCTCTCCCGGGGGAGAGGGAGTCATTGTCAGAAGATGGACGCCGCGAAGATCCTGACTTCGCCATCTTCGTAGCCGAGGACCAGGCGGCCCAGCCATTCGCCCGGCTTGCGGGTACTGCGTTGCCGGTACAGCACCGTCACATGTTCTCCCCGGCGGATGACGCCGAGGAAGTCGGGATCCTCGGCGAGGTTCCTGGCGAGCTCGCTGTTGGCGAACTGGTGGTTCACGACGACCTGGTTCATCGCGAGCGCGAAGGACTTGGCGAAGTTCCTCACGAACTCGCCGTACTTGCCTTCGTTGGATTGCCGCAGGAGATCGCGCCACAGTGGTTCGGCCAGGGCGCGGATCTCCTCGTCGGTCTTTTCAATGATGTTCAACGGCCGCTTGCGCCTTCGGTTGTTCCTCGTCGGCGACCAGGTGATAACACGGCGCCTTCTCCATGGTGTATTCGCCGGTCTGCGGATCGCGGCGCGAGACGGTCAAGACGTGCCAGTTCTCGTCGTCCACTTTCATGACGTCGCCGCGGTAGTAGTAGCCCGGCCAGCGCGTCTCCTTGCGGAAGAGCGTGTGCTGCGTGACGCACTCGGCGGCGCGGTGGCGGTGCATGAGCTCCCACGCGCGCAGCAGCTCGTGGAGGTCCTTCGCTGCGAGGCTCTGGAGATCCTCCTCCATGAGTGCCAGCTTCTTCAGGCAGATGTTCAGGAGCTTCTCGTTGGTCATGTAGCCGACGGTGTAGCCGCCGCAATACTCGTCCATCAGCTTCTGCAGCCGGTCCAGGCCCTGCTGCGGATTGATGTAGTGCGGGTTGACGGTGCCGGCCACGATCGCGTTGCGGTAGATCCGGTAATGCTCGAGCGGCTTGAAGATCTCCTTCCTGCGGCGCTCGATCTGGCCCTCGGACACGACGATGCCTTCACCCTTGCCGTCGTCGATGTACTTGCAGGCGGCCTTGGCGGCCAGACGGCCCTCGGTGAACGAGCCCGACGAGAATGCGTGGGGCGTGCCGCCGACCGCGTCCCCGGCGCCGAAGAGGCCCTCGATCGTGGTCATGCGGTTGTAGCCCCAGAAGTACTCGGGCGGCGAGACATCCTCGGGACCCGAGCACCAGGCACCCGAGCATGTTGCGTGAGAGCCCATGACGTACGGCTCCGACGTGGTGAGCTCCGGATTCTCGTTCTTCGGATCCACGTCGGTGGCGGCCCACAGCACCGCCTGGCCCACCGTCATGCCGAGGAAGTTCTCCCAGCCGACCTCTTCCAGGTGGGGATCCTGGAAGGCCTGCATGGTCACCATGTGGATCGGGCCGCGGCCCGCGGCCACCTCGCTGATGATGCAATGGTTGCGCAGGCACGTCGGGATCGGCCGGTGGGTCAGGTGCGAAACTTCCGGATCGAGATACTCCTTGCCCACCATCTTCTGCAGCGCCGGGAACCACTTCGACTCGTACTCTTCGCCCAGGGCGTTTTGCGTGTAGGTCTTCAAGTGCAGGAAGTAGGCGCCGACGGGGCCATAACCGTCCTTGAAGCGCGCCAGCACGATGCGATTCTCCATCTGCGTCATCTTGGCGCCGGCATTGATCATCAGCCCGTAGGCGGACGCGGATGACCACGGCGCATACCAGGTGCGGCCCGCGCCTTCGCCGGTCGAGCGCGGCTTGAAGATGTTGGAGGCGCCACCCGCGCCGCAGACCACGGTCTTCGACTTGAAGACGTGGTAATTGCCCGTGCGGACGTTGAAGCCGACCGCACCGGCGATCCGGTTCGGCTTCGCTTCGTCCATCAGCAGGTGGGTCACGCAGATGCGGTTGAAGACCTTGTCGGCGGACTTCTTGGCGGCCTCGGCCACGATCGGCTTGTACGACTCGCCGTGGATCATGATCTGCCAGCGCCCTTCACGCATGTAGCGCCCGGTTTTCGGGTTCTTCATGATGGGCAGGCCCCACTCCTCGAACTGGTGCACCGTGGAGTCGACGTGGCGGGCCATGTCGAACAGCAGGTCCTCCCGCACGAGCCCCATCAGGTCGATGCGCGCGTAGCGGACATGGTCCTCGGGATTGTTCTCGCCCCAGCGCGTGCCCATGTAGCAGTTGATCGCGTAGAGGCCCTGGGCGACCGCGCCGGAGCGATCGATGTTGGCTTTCTCGGCGATGACGATCTTCTTCTTCTGGCCCCAGAAGCGCGCCTCCCATGCGGCACCGGTGCCGCCGAGGCCCGCGCCGACGACCAGGACATCGATGCCATCTTCGACCACCGTCTGGTGGCCCATCAGTAGTGCACCCCTTGCGTGAGCTTGAGGCCGGCATCCTTCAGCGTGCGCAGGCCGCCTTCATCCATGCGGATCCATTTCGGCTCGTTGTACAGCAGCTGGCTGTCGCGCAACTCGGGCGTGGGCGCCGGGACGTCGGCGAGCTTGGGGATCGCTGTACCCCAGGGCTTCGTGGTGATGGGGGAGAGGAAGTTCTTTTCGGTGCCGTCGCGGAACACGATCTTCCAGGCTATCGTGCCCTTGCGTTCATCGCGGTCGACGCGAACGCTGTGGCCGAGCGGGGCGAAGTCGGCATAACCGCGCACGTCGATCGCGTTCTGGGGGCAGGCCTTCACGCAGGAATAACACTCCCAGCACATGTTCGGCTCGATGTTGTAGGCACGCCGATAGATCGGGTCGATGTGCATGATGTCCGAGGGACAGATGTCGACGCAGTGTCCGCATCCGTCGCACCTCGTCATGTAGACGAAAGTTGGCATGAGTGGGCTCCTCCGGTTTTTCTGGTTGGACCTTGGTGTTCGTGACCTAATAGTGGCGCGGCGCTTCGCGCTTGATGCCGAGCCCCATGTCCATCGGAGCGTCCTTCAGGAGCTCCATGGAGTGGCGCTTCTGCTGCTCCGGATCCTCGCGGCTCTGCGTGGGCAGGTTCTCGGCGGTACCGTCGGCGCGAGACACGCGCTTTTCGAAGGCGGCAGCCGGCTTGAAGAACATGTGGGCGAACTTGGACCAGGTCACCCCGCCGAAGAGCACCGTGGTGGCGAGCAGGTAGAGGAGGAAGAGCCAGCCGGTGCCGCCGCCGCGCCAGGCCCAGATGAGGCCGAGTGTCACGCTCGCGAGGAGGGAGAGCACGAAGAGGTCGGCGCGCATCACGCGGAAAGGCGAGCTGCCCTCGGCTGACACGTCGACGCGGATGAAGAACCAGAACCAATAGCCGCCGACGGCCACCATCAGCGCGCCGATCCACCAGAGCATCGGCACGATGGGCGCGGGCGTGGCAGGGTAGCCGAACACCATGACGGCCGTGGTGCCCACGTAGAGCAGGAAGCCGTACATGGTGAGGAGGTGGGCGATGCGCCGCTTCGGATTGCAGAACTCCCCCGAAGCGAGCACGTCGACCACGGCGGTTTGCGCCGCGATGCCGAGGAGCTCGCCGCCGCCGACCTGGCGGGCGCCCTTCGCACGGGACCTCTTCATGTTGGCGAAGAAATACCTTGCGCTGCCCTTGTGCGTCATGTCGACGAGGACGCCGACGACGACGGCTGCCGCCATCAAGTACAGGAACCACTCCATGAAACCGGTGGGAAGGGACTGCATTGCCGGACCGAACGGGTTTGTGCCGAACATTTTCGCCTCCTCCAAGTGCGGTCGATTCTACGATCCGGTCCCGCGTGTCATGCCTACAAACTTTGCTATGAGCCCATCAAAAGGCGCAGGAAGGTACTACAACGCCTTGATTTCGAATGACATCGCAGCCAGGTCGGCCAGTATCCAGGTGGGAGGAGCCGCCAGCCCCGCGACCGTGCCGGGGTTGGCGAGCCACGTGGCCCCCCCTTTCACGTTGGGCACCTGGCGGGCTTCGGCTCGATGTGAATGGCCGCAACACACCAGGTCCCAGTCGCCGGTGCAGGCCATCGCATAGCCGTGGTGGTCGTAGTGGACGACGACGATGCGGCGCCCACCGAGCTCGAGGGTGGCCTCGCCGCCGTGGTACTGGAGCTGGCCGCCGCTCTTGCGCGACTGGAACAGCATCGACTGGGCGTCGCCGAGGTTGTTGCCGTGGATCGCATGGATCGGCAACCCGGCGGCGAGGGCGGGCTTGATCGTCTGCGCGCCGATCAGGTCGCCGCAGTGGATCACCGCCTCGGCGCCGAGGGCCTTTGCGTCCTCTACCGCCCGGGCAAGGGGGTCTGCCCGATCATGGCTGTCCGAGACGATGCAGATCTTCACCGGGGGATTATCGGTGAGCCGGACTTGCGACTCAATCGATCCGCTTTATCGGCTCATCAGGAATATCGGGCTTGTCATCGCGGCGCATGGCAAGGTCCAATGCCTTCCATGCCACTTGTATCCCCCCACGGCGGCAAGGGCCTTCGGCCGCTGCTGCTCGAGGGCGCCGAGGCCGCCGCCGAGCTGAAGCGGGCAGAGTCGCTCCCGCGCCTGACCGTGACCTCCCGCGAGAAGGGCGACCTCGTCATGCTCGGTCTTGGCGGCTTCTCGCCGCTTGCAGGGTTCATGGACCGGTCCGATTGGCAGGGCGTTTGCGACACCATGCGCATCGCCGATGGCACCTTCTGGCCGATCCCCATCACCCTGTCGACCGACCATGTGACGGCCGACGCGCTCGTGGCGGGCCGTTCGGAGGTGGCGCTCCTGGATCCGGACGACGAATCGGTTCTCGCGGTGATGGCGATCACGGAGAAGTACGGCATCGACAAGCGCCATGAGTGCGTCTCGGTGTTTCGTACCGACGATCCCGCGCATCCGGGCGTGCAGATGGTCATGCAGCAGGGAGAGGTGAACCTTGGCGGGCCCGTGAAGGTGCTGTCCGACGGCGGTTTCAAGGCGAAGTACGGGTCGCTCTTCATGACGCCGGCCGAGACGCGGGCCGAGTTCGAGCGCCTCGGCTGGTCGCGCGTGGCGGCGTTCCAGACGCGCAACCCGATGCACCGTTCGCATGAGTACCTGGCGAAGGTCGCGATCGAGACTTGCGACGGCGTGTTGGTGCACTCGCTGCTTGGCCACCTGAAGCCGGGCGACATCCCCGCCGACGTGCGCACGCGGGCGATCGGCGTTTTGATCGAGAAGTATTTCGTTCCCGGCACGGTGGTGCAGGCGGGTTACCCCCTCGACATGCGCTACGCCGGCCCGCGCGAGGCGCTGCTGCACGCGGTCTTTCGCCAGAACTATGGTTGCGCCTACCAGATCGTCGGGCGCGACCATGCCGGGGTCGGCAAGTACTACGGGCCATTCGATGCGCACCGGATCTTCGACGAGATTCCCGAGGGCTCGCTCGAGATCGAGCCGATGAAGCTCGACCTGACTTTCTGGTGTTATGCATGTGGGGGAATGGCCACCGGCCGCACGTGCCCCCACACGGATGCGGACCGGCTGCAGGTGTCCGGCACCCAACTGCGCAAGTCGCTCGGCGAGCGTACCCCCATAGCGCCGGAATTTTCCCGCCCGGAAGTGCTCGAGATCCTGCGCGAGTACTACGACACCCTCGGATAGGAACCGCTCATGCCTACCGCAGCCCCGCAGGCGAACGCGCCTGCCAGGAACCTCGTCCCGAGCGACATCGAGATCGCCCAGAAGGCGAAGATGAAGCGCATCGCGGAGATCGCGAAGAAGCTCGGCATCCCCGATGAAGCGCTGGTGCCTTTCGGCCACTACAAGGCCAAGATCTCGCTAGACTTCATCAAGACGCTGCAGGACAGGAAGGACGGGAAGCTGATCCTCGTCACCGCTATCAGCCCCACCCCGGCCGGTGAGGGCAAGACCACCACCACCGTGGGCCTGGGCGACGCGCTGAACCAGATCGGCAAGAAGGCCGTGATCTGCCTGCGCGAGCCTTCGCTGGGGCCTGTCTTCGGCATGAAGGGGGGGGCCGCCGGCGGCGGTTTCGCCCAGGTCGTCCCGATGGAGGACATCAATCTCCACTTCACCGGCGATTTCAACGCGATCCAGCTTGCCAATAACCTGTTGGCCGCGATGATCGACAACCACATCAACCATGGCAACGAGCTCGGCTTCGACGTGCGCCGCATCGCGTGGAAGCGCGTGCTGGACATGAACGACCGCGCGCTGCGCCAGATTACGGTGGCGCTGGGCGGGCCGGCCAACGGCTTCCCGCGCGAGGACGGCTTCGACATCGTCGTAGCCTCCGAAGTGATGGCGATCTTCTGCCTGTCCACCAGCATCAAGGATCTGAAGGAGCGCCTGGGCAACATCGTCTGCGGCTACACCAAGGACCAGAAGCCGATCCTCGCTCGCGACCTGAAGACGCATGGCGCCATGGCCGCACTGCTGAAGGACGCGCTGGCCCCCAACCTCGTGCAGACGCTCGAGCATTCGCCCGCGGTCATCCACGGCGGCCCCTTCGCCAACATCGCGCACGGCTGCAATACCGTTCTGGCGACGCGAACCGCGTTGAAACTGGGCGACTACGTGGTCACGGAAGCGGGCTTCGGCGCGGATCTCGGCGCGGAGAAGTTCGTCGACATCAAGTGCCGCAAGGCGGGCTTGAGGCCCTCGGCGGTGGTGCTCGTCGCGACCATTCGTGCCTTGAAGTACCACGGCGGGATCGAGGTCAAGGAGCTCGGCGCCGAGAACCTGGAAGCGCTCGCCAACGGCATCACCAATATCGAACGCCACGTCCACAACATCCGGCAGAACTACGGGTTGCCATGCGTCGTCGCGATCAACCATCGCACCGAGGACACCGACGCCGAGGTGAAACTGCTGCAGGAGAAGATGGCCCACCACGGCGCCAGGGTGATCCTCGCGCGCCACTGGGCCGAGGGCGGCAAGGGTGCGGTCGAGTTGGCGAAGGAAGTGGTGCGCCTGTGCGGGGAGCCGAACAACTTCAAGTTCGTCTACGAGGATGCGGCGCCGCTTTGGGACAAGATGAAGGCCATCGCGACGAAGATCTACGGCGCCTCCGACATCACCGCGGATTCCAAGGTCCGGGCCCAGATCAAGAGGCTGCAGGAGTCGGGCTACGGCCACTACCCCGTGTGCGTTGCCAAGACCCAGTACTCGTTCTCGACCGACCCGCGGCTGCGGGGCGCCCCGTCAGGCCACGTGGTGAACGTTCGCGAAGTGCGCCTCGCCGCGGGCGCCGAGTTCGTGGTGATGGTCTGCGGCGACATCATGACGATGCCGGGCCTGCCCAAGGTCCCATCGGCATGCGCCATCGATGTCGACGATGAAGGGCGCATCTCGGGGCTCTTTTGACAGCTTGCGCGGCCCCTGCCTGGGCGCAAGTTCACTATCCGCCGAGACTCTCTCCCCGGCAGACTCCCAAAGGATAGAGACTATTTTGGCGCGAAAGCGACCTTCAACGCGCCGGCATCGAACCCCGGCGTGTCGGTGCCGTGGGTAGCGTAGCGATAGAGCGCCGCGGCGTAGATGCCGGTGAGGGCACTTTGCACCAGGCCGGTGATGCCCACCGCCAGCACCACCACCACCAGCGCCATCACGATGACGGCGACGCTGCCGGTGGCGAAGGCGAGCCCCACGAGGCCCACGCCGGCGACGATCACGCCGAAGAGGATCAGCGCGAAGGCGGCGCCCAGGCCCACTTGCCCGATCAGGTTCTCGCCCCAGGTCTTCTTGATCAGGAGCGCGCTCTCCTTCACCGCGTCGATCGGCCCCGATTTTCCCGCCACCAGCACCGGCACCACGAGGTAGGTGGCGATGGTCCAGCCCACGCCCAGGAGCGCCACGATGATCTTGCCGACGAAGCCGACCCGCTCCTGGATGATGCGCAGCACGATGCCCACGGTGGCCGAGATCAGCGCGTAGCCCGCGATGGCGCCGATGCGCGCGGTGGCGATGCGGATGCCGTCGCCGAAGGTGGGGTTGCCGCCCTCCAGCCGGATCATCGCCGCGCCCACCAGCGCCGAGTTGAAGAAGAAGATCACGAAGTACTGGGAGAAATAGAACAGGAACGCCACGCCGTAGCCGGCGATGGTGACGGTGTTGCCACCGCCGGTGAGCCCCTCGAGCATTCCGAGCCCCAGCACCGGGAGCGCGAACGAGGCCAGCACCACCACCAGTGCCGCCATCGAGATGAGGGGGAAGAGCAGCAGCTCCTTGTCCTGGCGAAGCACCTTGGCGCTGGCTTTCACCAGGGTCCAGCTGCGGGAGAAGCGGGCGAACATGGTTTTTTCCTCCGGGGGCATGGCGCGCCGCGATTATAGGCCCCATAGGAAAAACCCCCGAAGCCAGGGGCTCCGGGGGTTTCTTGGTGCTTCGTTGCCGCGCGATTACTTCCCGTCGCGGTCCGAGTCGCCGGGGGTGGCGCGCTCGATGGTGTCGCTCACGCGATGCCAGGCGTCCTTGGTGGCGTGCTTGGCGTGGTCCCACGCGAGGCTGGACTTGCCCTTGGCGCGCTGCCAGTCGCGGGCGAGGTCGGCCTCGACGTCGTCGAACTTCTTGCCCGGGTACTTCGAGTAGTTGTCCACGCCGTAGGTATAGGCCGGGCCGTAGTCGTCGAACGTGGCGCCCTTGGTGACATAAGGACGGTTCACGTAGTTCTCGCGCCAGTAGGCCTCCTCGATCGTCGGGTCGATGCTCTCGGCGATGCCCTTGCCGGCAAGCCCGCCCACCACTGCACCGATGGCCGCGCCCGCTACCGCGCCGATGGGGCCGCCGATGGCGCCCGCCGCCGCGCCCGCTGCCATGCCGCCGGCTGCCGCGCCGAGGCCGGTGCCTACGGGGTGCGCGCCGGGTGCGCCGGTGATCGGGTCGCGATTGGGGGTGCCTTTGCCTTCGTTCGGATTGATCGTCATGGTGGTGTCTCCACAGTTGTTGTACCTGTTGGAAAACCCGCCGCGCTTTTTGTTCACTCCCGACCGCAAATTTCAATGCGCCGGTAAGTTGTTCGCGCGGCGCGCGAGCATCACGCAAAAAATACCTGCGAGCGTCACCAATGTGAGCGAAGAGAATGCAGCACCGTACGCAACGCCGAAGCGATCGTGCAGTGCCGCGAATAACGGCGGAACGAAGATCACCCCCGAGTAGGTCACCGCGAGGCTGCCGCCGGTGGCGAGCGCGACTGCACCCGGCGGCGCCTGGCGTGCGATCGCCGCCACGTAGACGCCGTTCCATCCCATCGCGCAGAAGCCGAACACGGCCGCCGCCGAGACGATCGCCGCGAACGGCCAGTGGGGCGCGATGGCCGCGGTCGCGAGGGCGCCGAGGATGGAGCCGATCCCGTTCACCACCAGCGCGCGCGCGCCCGATCCCATGCGGTCGGCGAACCAGCCCCATGCAAGTCGGCCGATGGCACCCGACGCGTGGGTGATGGACAGGACCGTGCCGGCCACGACCAGCGCGAGCTGGATGTCCGCCACGAGATAGGTCACGAGGAAGCCGGTGAGCGAGAGCTGGACGCCGGTATATAGGAACGACGCGCCGGCCAGCCACCGCAGCGGCCGGTGGCGCCAGACGAGCGCCATGCTCTCCCGGGCGGCGGCGAGGATCGGCGCCCCGGGGCGGCGCGCGTCGTCCCAGGCGCGCATCCTCCCGATGGCGAGGCCGATCGCGGCGAGCAGCAGCGCGCACGCAAGAAGTGCCGGGCGCCACCCGAATGCGAGCGTGAGCGGCGGCACCACCACGCCGGAGAGCACCCCGCCGATGGGCACCCCGGTCTGCTTGATGGAGAAGAGCAGGTTCATGCCGCGCTGGGAGGGCAGGCGCCCGAGGAGCTGCGACGCCGCGGGGCTCGGCAACCCGTAGCCCAGCCCCATCACGAAGGCGCCGGCGGCGAGTGCCGCCAGCGTTCCGAGGGTGGAGATCGCGCAGCCCAGCGCCACCACCCACAGCGCCACCTGGCTCGCGCGCACCGGACCGTGGCGCAGCACCACCCCGCCCGCCACCGACGCCGACAGCACCGCTCCGAAGAACACCAGCCCCACCTGGTAGCCGATGAGCGCGGGGCTCACGCCAAGCCGTTCGGCCGCATCGGGCGCCACGGCGGCGAGCGCCAGGACGCCGAGCGTCGAGAACGCCTGGGTCGCCGTGGTGACGGCGAGCACCGCTCCCACGGGGAGGGACGGTGCCGTCATCGCATCACTTGCGCTTCTTGCGCTCCGCGATCACCAGGTCGGGGCGGTCGGAGATGATCCCGTCCACGCCCATGTCGAGCAGCTTGTTGATGGTGGGCGCGTCGTTGATGGTCCAGGGGATCACGGTGAGGCCCAGCGACCGCGCCTCGGCGAGCTTCTCCGCATCGAGGGTGGCGTGGTTCGGCGCCCAGATCCTGCCGCCCGCCGCCTTCACCGCTTTCGGCACCGAGCCGTGTTTCTCGGGGGTGAAGCCCGCGAGCCACGCGGATCCCTCGCCCTGCGGATTGGGGCGCACGCTGCCGGCGGAGGTGAGGTACATCGTCTTGATCTCCGGGGCCTCCTTCTGGATCAGCTGCAGAGTGCTCCAGTCGAAGGACTGGACCATGATCCGGTCCTGCATCCCGGCCTTGCGGATCTCCGCGATCGCCATCCGCGCGAACTCGTCGGGGTGGCGGGTCGCCGGGCGCTGGAGCGGGCTCACCTTGGTCTCGCAGTCGAAGCCCACCTTCTTGTTGCCGGACTTCTTCACCAGGTCGAAAAGGTCGGAGAGCTTCGGGATGCGCGTACCGTCCACCGGCACCTGGTCGGGGAAATCCCGGGAGTAGGCGGTGCCGGGCTTGATCCGGCCGACGTCGTATTTCTGCAACTCGTCGAACGTGAGCTCGGAGATCGCGGGCCCGCGCGCTTCGAGGAACTTGCCGTCGGGGCCGCGCGTGATGTCGGGGTTGAGCCACAGGTCGTGGTGGACCACGACCACGCCGTCCTTCGTGATCGCCATGTCGCACTCGATCGTGTCGACCCCGAGGTCGAGCGCCTTCTGGAACGCGGGCAGCGTGTTCTCCGGCAGCAGCCCGCGCGCGCCCCGGTGGCCCTGGAGGTCGAAGGCGGCGGCGCCGGTCAGGGCGAGGCAGGCGAGCAATGCGGGCAGGCGGTTCATGGAGCTTTCCCGGGAGTGGCGGCGCGGCCGGAGAGGATCGCTTCCGCGTGGCGCGCCACACGCGAGAGGTCATGCTCGACGAGGAGGCCGGCAGCGGTCGCGATATGGACGCCCGCTTCGGTGATGACGAAATCCATCGAGATGTCGTGGGCCTGCGGGTGGATGGTTTCGATGCGACTCGCTTCGTGGGCGAGCCCGATCTTGAGCGGCATCGGCGACAGGCCCGCGAGCGTGCGGTCGAAGTAGCCGCCACCGTACCCCAGGCGATAGCCGCGCGCATCGAAAGCCACCGGCGGCATCAGCACCACCGCGGGAATCAGGGTGGGAGACTGCGGCACCGGCAGCCCGAGCACGCCGGGCAGGGTCGCGACCCCCGCATGCCACTCGCGGAATTCCAGGGGTGCGCCCTTCGCCACCACCACCGGCAGCGCGGTGCGGGCGCCCATCTCGCGGAAGCGGTGCATGGCCACGCGCGGATCCACCTCGGCGTTGAACGGCCAGTAGAAGCCTATCGCGAGTCGTCCCAGCAGCGGAAAGCCCTCGACCAGCAGGGACGTGATGCGATTGCCCGCGACAGCACGTGCCGATTCCGGGAGCGATTTGCGCAGCGCGATCATTTCGGCGCGCCGAGCCTTCCTCCATTGCGCCAGGTCCATCGATTCCATCTGTTGCCCTCCGGGTGCGTCCACGGATCATAGCCGGACGGGGCCCGTGAACGCCGGGCTTGCCTCCGGGTTATCATTCTGTTTCCCCGGATTCACCCCCGCGCCGCAGCCCGGCTGCCAGCGCCCCCCGCCCCAGGAAGGCCTCCCCCCATGCGCACACTCCGCCTGAAGCAGCTCATCAATGAAGTGCTCGATTCGCTCCCCAAGCCGCACACCGAGGACGTGATCGAGGACGTGTTCGTCGCCATCGAGCAGAACGTCCTGTGGCGCAAGTCCTACGACGAGATGGTCTACGAGCTCGGCAAGCCCGTCGTGAACGCCTGGGCCGGCTTCTGGATCTCCCACGTCGAGGGGAAGGTCGGCGAGAACCGCGAGACCGCCGGACGCACCAGCCTGATCGAGTCGTACGCGAAGCTGGTGGCTCCCGCCGAGAAGCGCGCCAAGAAGGTGAAGGAGCCCGAGGCGCTGAAGGCGATGCACGACCATTACCTCGCCAACCGCGAGACGCTGCCGGCCTCCATCCGCGACCAGCGCGAGATCATCGTGACCCTGATCATGGATGGCATCGCCCCCGACGTGGCATTCGTGAAGGCGCTGGAGAAGCCCGCGTTCGCCTGGTAGGGCCCCGGCGCTTTTGGTGGACGCCGTCTGGCTCGTTCCGGTGGTGGTGGCGGTAGGAGCATTCGCGGCCGGGGTCGTCGCCGGCCTCACCGGGCTTGGTACCGCTCTCACGGCACTCCCCATCTGGCTCACCGTGCTGCCGCCGATCGCCGCGGCTCCGCTCGCGCTGGTGTGCTCCATCACCACGCAAATCTGGACCTTTCCCGCCATCTGGCACGCGATCGACGTTCGACGCCTGATGCCCTACGTGGCGGCAGGCCTTCTGGGCGTGCCGTTGGGCGTGATGATCCTGCCCCAGGTGCCCGTGCCCGCATTCAAGCTCGGCGTGGGGATCCTCATGATCGTCGCCTGCGTGCTGCTGCTTGCGAGTCACGGCCGGCCGCGGGTGGAGTGGGGCGGGCGCGCCGCCGATGGCGGGATCGGATTCGCCGGCGGGGTGCTGGGCGGCCTCACCTCCCTCTCCGGCATCCTGCCCACGCTATGGGCCGAGTTGCGCGGCTACGGCAAGGACGAGCGGCGCGCCATCTTCCAGGGGTACAACTTTGCGATCCTCGGTTTTGCGCTGGTGGCGCAGATCCTCGCGGGTGTTGCGACGCTCGCGCTCTGGCCGCTGGTGCTGGTGGCGCTGCCCGGCACTCTGGCGGGCGGTTGGATTGGGCGGCGGCTTTATGCCCGGATGGATGCGCGGCGTTTCTCGAAGGTGGTGCTGATACTGCTGCTTGCGGCGGGTCTCTCCCTGGTGATCGCCGGCGTCAGGAGTTACGTCTGAACGGCACCACAAAGGACACGAAGGTCCACAAAGGTCCACAAAGGAAAGCAAAAGCCACAAAGGAACGCAAAAGAAGGTTTCAACGCAATTTCACCGCTCATCGTGCACGCTGGAGATCGCCCTGGCGTTGAAGCCTTCTTTTCGCTTTCCTTTGTGGACCTTCGTGTCCTTTGTGGTGCCGTTCTGATGTGGTGCCGTTCTGACCGTTGCGCCCTACGTCTGCATCCCCCAGCGGCGAACGGTGCGCTGCTCGACGGTGCGGAAGATGATGTTCTCAACCGCCAGCCCGATGATGATCACGGTGAAGAGCCCCGCGAACACCGCCGGGATGTCGAGCACGTTCTTGTTCTCGTAGATGAACCAGCCGAGCCCGCCGGAGGGTGAGGTGGTTCCGAACACGAGCTCGGCCGCGATGAGCGTGCGCCACGCGAACGCCCAGCCGATCTTGAGCCCCGAGAGGATGCTGGGAAAAGCCGCGGGCACGAGGATGCGCGCCACGTAGCCGATGCCGGTGAGGCCATAGTTGCGCCCCACCATCCGCAGCGTGGGCGAAACCGCGAGGAAGCCCGAGTGCATGTTGAGCGCGATCGGCCACATCACCGCATGCACCAGCACGAACACGATGCTCGCGTTGCCGAGCCCGAACCAGATCAGCGCCACCGGCAGCAGCGCGATGGCGGGCAGGGGATTGAGCATCGCGGTGAGCGTTTCGAGCAGGTCGTTGCCGAAGCGCGTGGTGATGGCGAGGATGGTGGTGGCGAAGGCGAGTACCAATCCGATGCCGTAGCCCTGCAGCAGCACCTTGATCGAGACCCAGGATTTCAGCAGCAGCTCGCCGGAGAGGACGCGCTGCAGGAACGACTTGAACGTGTCGGTGAAGGTCGGCAGCACCAGCGGGTTGTCGAGGTAGCGCGCATAGGCCTGCCACGCGATCGCCAGCACCGCGAGGATGAGCGCCTTGCGCACGAACCCCAGGCCCCACACGCGCTCCCAGGCGGTGAGCGGCTTGTTGACGACGCCGAAGTCGTGCTCGTCGACCTGCTCGCGGACGTATTCGGGCCGCTCGATGGGGCCGCTAGACATGGGCGGGCTCGTCGGCGGACGGCGCATCGGAGAAGAGCATCCGGTGGATGCGGTCCGAGAGCCGCGCGCCCGAGGCGTCGATGGGATCGGTGCCGTCGCTATTGAGCTCCGCCTTCACCTGGCCGGGGTGTGGTGAGAGCAGCAGGATGCGGTTGCCGATGCGCACCGCCTCCTGGATCGAGTGCGTCACGAACAGCACGGTGAATTTCGTGTCCTCCCACAGCTGCAGCAGCTCGTCCTGCATCTTGCGGCGGGTGAGGGCGTCGAGTGCGGCGAAGGGCTCGTCCATCAGCAGGATGTCGGGCTCCATCGCCATGCCGCGCGCGATGGCAACCCGCTGCTTCATCCCGCCCGAGAGGGTGTGGGGGAGGGAATCGGCGAAGCGCGTCAAGTTCACCTTCTCGATGTAGGCCATGGCGCGCTCCTCGGCCTCGCGGCCCGAAAGCCTCCCCGAGGCCTCCAGCGCGAACATCACGTTCTTCTTCACCGTCTTCCACGGCAGCAGCTGGTCGAACTCCTGGAACACCATCATGCGGTCGGCGCCGGGGCGCGACACCGCCTGGCCCTTCAAGCGGATGGTGCCCTCGGCGGGATGGAGGTAGCCGCCGACGGCCTTGAGCAGCGTCGACTTCCCGCACCCCGACGGCCCCAGGAGCACGAAGCGGTCTCCCAGGTGCACGTCGAAGCTCACCCGGTAGGTGGCGGTGACCAGGTGCTCGCGCGTCTTGTACTGGA
>JANMHV010000163.1:0-7460 GCA_031375445.1 Burkholderiales bacterium
CGCGACCCCGTGGGCCGGAAGGATCAGCGTGGAGGAGAGCAGCGGCTCGCCCAGCACCCCGAGGAGCCCGAGCGCCACCGGATGGTCCGGGATGCGCACGCCGATGGTGTGGCGCGGCGTGAGCAGGCGCCGCGGCACGTCGCGGGTGGCGCGCAGGATGAAGGTGTAGCTACCGGGGGTATTGGCGCGCATCAGTCGGAATTGCAGGTTGTCCACCTTGGCGAATTGCCCGACCTCGGCGAGGTCGCGGCACACGAGCGTGAAATGGTGGCGCTCATCCACGTCGCGGATGCGGCGAATCCGCTCCATCGCCGCCTTGTCGCCGATGTGGCAGCCCAGGGCGTAGCAGGAGTCCGTCGGATAGGCGATCACGCCCCCGCCGCGGATGATATCCACCGCCGCGCGGATAAGCCGCGGCTGCGGGTTCTCCGGATGAACCGAAAAGTATTGCGCCATTCCTCTTTGTGCGCCGGCCTGCCGGCGCGAAAGTCACTGGGCGGCGGTGTTCAGTGCGCCCATTTGGACCACACGGGCGTCAACGACGGCGGCAGGGGAGGAAGCTTCCCCGGCTCGCAGGGGCTTTCCCCCGGCCCGTGGTAATCGGCCCCGCGCGATGCCATGAATCCGTGCTCCAGCGCCACGCGTTGCCATATCAGGTACTGCTCCGGGCGGTGGCTGCCGGTGATCACCTCGATCGCCTCGCCACCGTACCGCTGGAAATCATCCAGCATCGCTTCACGCATCATCGGCTTCAAATCATACCGCCCCGGATGCGCCAGGACGGCGATTCCGCCCGCCGCCCGGATCCAGGAGATCGCGTTTTCCAGCGTGGCCCACCGGTGCGGCTGGTAGGCGGGCTTGCCGGTCGCGAGGTACTTGTCGAACGCCTGCTGGATGTCGCGCACGGCCCCGCGCTCCACCAGGTGCCGCGCGAAATGCGTGCGGCTCACCATCGAATCGTTCTCCGCCAATGCCAGCGCCGCCTCGAAGGCGCCCTCGAAACCGATGCGACCCAGCGCTTCGCCAATGCCCTGGGCGCGCGTAAGGCGCCCTTCGCGTATCGACGCGAGCCCTGCCACCAGCTCCGGGCAATCCGGGTCGATGTTCAGGCCCACGACGTGCAACGTGGTGCTGCCCCAGCTGACCGAGATCTCGACCCCGTTCACGAACCCGATGCCGAGGCGCTCTGCCGCGATCCGGGCTTCGGCCAGGCCGTCGGTGGTGTCGTGGTCGGTGAGCGCGATCGAGTCGACCCCGGTGCGGGCCGCAAGCTCGATCAGCTGCGTCGGCGAGAGCAAACCATCCGAGCGGGTCGAATGGTTGTGCAGGTCATAGTTTTCCAAATGTTTCGATCGTGCGGAAACCAGCGAAATTATAGCAAAATCAGAATCTTTTCGGTGGAGTCCCCCTTGGAAGCACGCCCCATCCAGTTCGGCGACGACGGCCAGGCCGCGACCCGCCGGATGGTCCGGAAAATGGAGTCGATCGCCGCGTCCGGGCGCCTCGAGCATGGCGAGGCCGCCCTGCGGGCGCTGCGAGCCCTGGAAAGCGTGGATCGCCAGTACGGCGGCACGGCGCCGGTCGGGCTGGAAGGGGTGGAGGACGCGGTCTCCGCAGCCCTCACCCCGCTCACCCACCACGAGGCCGAGGAAGGCATCGCCGACGTGATCGCCGGGGTAGCCCTGTGGGCCATCCGGCACGAGGTGCCGCTTGCCGTAGTGGAGCCCGTGGCCAACGCCCTCGCCCGGCGCTCCAACGAGGCAGGGTCGAAGGCCGAGCTTTCCGCGGTGGTCGGGCTGATGCACGGAGTGATCGCCCACGTTTCCAATCGGCTCGCCCCGGACCTGGAGCGCTCCAACCCCGAGCGCCCCTGGCGGGTCCTGCACGTAAACCTGGCCATCACCGCCATCCGGACCGAGGACCCGGCCCTGATGGACCTCGCGTTCGACGCCCTGGACCAGGCGCTGCCGGACGAGGCCGGGGGCTTCTACGGCGAGGCCCTGGCATTGGCCCTCGCTCCCGGAATCGCCCCGGCGGTCAAGGAACGAATCGAAGCGCGGCACCTCGAATGGAGCTCCCGGTAGGCTATAATTATCAGTTACTTGACGCGCCCGTCCCGCCTTGAAAATCCTCGCCGACTTCTTTCCCGTCATCCTCTTCTTCATCGCCTTCAAGGTCTACGACATCTATGTCGCGACCGGGGTGGCCATCGCCGCCACCGTGGTGCAGATCGGCTACGTGCTCGCCCGGGGCCGCAAGGTCACCGGCATGCAGTGGGCGAGCCTCGCCATCATCGGGGTCTTTGGCGGCGCCACCCTGCTGTTGCGCGACGAGACCTTCATCAAGTGGAAGCCCACGGTGCTCTACTGGCTCGCGGGCGCATCGTTCATCGGCGCCCTCGCGTTCAAGAAGAACCTGGTGAAGGCGGTGATGGGAGAGGGCATCACGCTCCCGGAGCCGATCTGGACCCGGCTCGCCGTGGCGTGGGGCGTCTTCTTCCTCTTCAAGGGCGCGCTCAACCTCTGGGTCGCCTACAATTTTTCGACCGAGACCTGGGTCAACTTCAAGCTCTTCGGCGGCATGGGGCTCATGCTCCTCTTCGTGATCGCGCAGGCGCTGTGGATCTCGCGCTACCTGCCGGACGAGCCCCCCAAGGGGCAGCCGGTCAACGAGCCGCCGAAGACCTGATGGCCCGCGTGTATTCCAAAACGGCTTTCCATGCGTTCAAGGGGCGGGCTTGATGCACCCGGTGGAAGCGGCCATCCGGGCGCGCCTCGCCACCCTTTCCCCCGTGGCTCTGGAATTGCGCGACGAAAGCGGGCAACATGCCGGCCACTCCGGCGCGCGGCCCTCGGGCGGCAGCCACTGGCAGCTCACCATCGTTTCAGAAGCCTTCCGCGGGCAAGCGCCCGTGGCGAGGCATCGAATGGTTTATGAGGCGTTGGGCGACCTCATGGAACACGACGTCCATGCCCTGAAGATCGAGGCCAAAGCGCCCGAGCAGCAGCCGTGAATCACTTACCCAAGAGCAAAGGAAATTCCATGCAACGCAACCTCAGGAACCTCGCCGTCGCCCTCGTGGCCGGCAGCCTCGCGCTCAGCGCCGGGGCCCAGGACAAGGCCGAAAAGGCCGGCAAGTCGAAAGCCGCCGCCGCAGCCGCCTCTACTTCCACGGGCTCCGGCCGCGTGGTGGTGAATGGTGTGAGCATCCCGCAATCGCGCTTCGAGGCGATGAACAAGGAGCTCTCCGCCCAGGGCCAGCCGGACAACGCCGAGCGCAAGGCCGCGGTGAAGGAAGAGCTCATCAACCGCGAAGTGCTGGCCCAGGCCGCCGCCAAGCGCGGGCTCGACAAGAACCCCGACGTCGCCGCGCAGATGGAAATGGCGCGCCAGGCGGTGCTGGTGCGGGCCCTCTTCGAGAGCGAGGTGAAGACGACCCCGGTCTCCGACGCCGACCTGCAGAAGCAGTACGAGACCTTCAAGGGCTCCATGGGCACCAACGAGTACAAGGTGCGCCACATCCTCGTCGACAAGGAAGACGAGGCCAAGTCGATCATCGCCGAGCTGAACCGCGGCGGCGACTTCGCCAAGCTAGCGAAGGACAAGTCGAAGGATCCGGGCTCCAAGGACAACGGCGGCGACCTCGACTGGGGTCCCTCGGCGCGTTACGTGAAGCCGTTCGCCGACGCCGTGACCACGCTGCCGAAGGGCCAGACGACCACGGCGCCGGTCAATACCGACTTCGGCTACCACGAGATCCGCGTGGAAGACGTGCGTCCCCTCAAGGTGCCCGAGTTCAACGACATCAAGGAGCAGTTCCGCCAGCGCGCCCAGCAGCAGCAGGTGCAGAAGCTGGTGATGGAGTTGCGCTCGAAGGCGAAGATCGAAGAGCGGTAGTCAACGACCGCTTCCGCCTACGGCGCGGTCGGTTCGTGGAAGGGGTGGCGTTCGCCACCCCTTTTCCATTCCGGCCTCGGGCGCAGGCGACGCGACGTGACGTGACGTGACGTGACGTGACGTGACGTTATGATAGTGTCCTGAGTACGCTTCCAGCGATGGAGCCGCGGAGACATCGAACGTGTGGCTGGTCAGGGAAATCTGGGGCTTCCTTCGCAAGCGCAAGCGCCTTTGGCTGTTTCCGCTCTTCGTCCTGATGCTGCTGATCGGCGCGTTGTTGCTCGCCGCCGAGAGCGCTGTGCTCGCCCCCTTCATCTACGCCATCTTCTGATGCGCGACAGCGTCGCGCAACGCCGCGACCTTCCGGCACTCACGCTCGGCATCTCCGCCTACTATCACGACTCCGCCGCGGCGCTGCTTCGCGACGGAGAGATTATCGCCGCCGCCCAGGAGGAGCGCTTCTCGCGCCGCCGGCACGATTCGCGCTTCCCGGCTGCCGCCATCAATTTTTGCCTCGAGGCAGGGGGCGTCAAGGGCTCCGACATCGCGAACGTGGTCTTCTACGACAAGCCGCTGCTGAAGTTCGAGCGTCTTCTGGATACCTACCTCGCGTTCGCGCCCCGGGGCTTCGCCACCTTCCGCGCCTCCTTTCCCATCTGGATGCGCGAGAAGATCTTGGTGAAGGGTCGCCTGCGCGACGACCTCGAGCGCCAATGTGGCATCGCGCCCGGAATGGACGGGATCTTGTTCTCCGAGCACCACCTCAGCCACGCGGCGAGCGCCTTCTACCCGTCCCCGTTCGCCGACGCGGCGGTCCTAACCGTCGACGGCGTCGGCGAGTGGACCACGACGTCGATCGCGCACGGGCAGGATGAGCGCCTCGCCGTCCTGCGCGAGCTTCACTTCCCCCACTCGGTAGGGCTGCTCTACTCGGCCTTCACGTACTACCTCGGATTCAAGGTGAACTCGGCGGAGTACAAGGTGATGGGGCTTGCTCCATACGGGCGACCGGTTCACGCCGACCGCATCCGGGAGCACCTGATCGACGTTCGGCCCGACGGGAGTTTCAGACTCGACATGTCGTACTTCGACTACTGCACGGGCCTGCGCATGACCAACGAGCGCTTCGACGCGCTCTTCGGTGGCCCCCGGCGCAAACCGTCGGACCCTCTTACCCAGCGCGAGATGGATCTCGCGGCTTCACTGCAAGCGGTCACCGAAGACGTGGTCCTGCGCCTCGCGCGGACTGCCGTGGACCGGACAGGCTCGCGCAACCTCTGCCTTGCGGGGGGCGTGGCGCTCAATTGCGTCGCCAACGGAAAGCTGCTGCGCGCCGGCATCGCGGAGCGGTTGTGGGTGCAGCCAGCGGCCGGCGATGCCGGCGGTGCCCTCGGGGCGGCGCTCGCGGTTCATCACATGCACCTGGGTGGGCGGCGGCGTGTGGAGGCGCGGGATGGAATGAAGGCAGCGTTGCTCGGCCCCTCTTTCGCCCCTGAAGAGGTCGCTGAACGGCTGCGCGATTCGGGAGCGCGCTTCGAGAAACTGCCCGCCGGGAGCGTCGCGTCGCGCACGGCAGACGAACTCGCGCGAGGACGCGTAGTGGGCTGGTTCCAGGGTCGAATGGAATTCGGACCCCGCGCGTTGGGTGCGCGATCCATCCTTGCTGACCCGCGCCGTGCCGACATGCAATCGGTGCTAAACCTCAAGATCAAGTTCCGGGAATCATTCCGCCCCTTCGCTCCGGCCGTGCTGCGCGAAAGGGTCGCCGAATGGTTCAACCTGGATGAGGACAGTCCGTACATGATGCTGGTGGCGGAAGTGCGCGAAGACAAGCGCGTGGCACCCGCACCCGGCAGCGATTCGGCGGAGGGCGTCGAGAAGCTGAACCAGGCGCGATCGCAGGTTCCCTGCGTCACCCACGTCGACTATTCGGCGCGGATCCAGACCGTGGACGCGCGCGATAACCCGGCTTTCCACGCGCTGCTGAGCCATTTCCATGCGCTCACCGGCTGTCCGATCCTGGTGAACACCAGCTTCAACGTTCGCGGCGAACCCATCGTATGCACTCCCGAAGACGCTTTCGCGTGTTTCATGAATACCGACATGGATATCCTGGTCATCGCGGACTGCCTGCTGCGCAAGGAAGACCAGGATCCAGCGCTGCGTACGGTGCCCGATCCCTCCGCGCTCGACGACTAGCCATGATTCCAGCAACGCATCGCGGCCCTGGCTGCGCGGAGCTCCAAATGACGCAACCCCATGCCGACGCATCGATTCCGGAAGTCAGGCCCGCGGTCGCAGCCATCGTGGCGGTCGTGGAAATCTGGAGTCGCTGGGCGATGGGATCGTGGCTTCTCACGCCGCTTGCGGTAGGCGCAGTGACGATCATTCTTCTCACCATCGCTCCTCGCCCCATGGCCCCGCTCTCTGTGGCACTGTGGCGGCTCCTGCACTTCGTCGGGCGCGTCAACAATACGATCGTGCTCGCGCTGCTGTTCTTCCTGGTCATCACGCCGATCGGGGTGGTGCAGCGAGCGTTCCGCGGCGGACGTATCCAGGTACGACAGCAGGCGGCCGCCGACAGTTATTGGGTGGAACGACCCAAGGACGATTCGGCGACAGACTTCCGTCGCATGTTCTAGCCGGTTGCGGCTCCCTCTGCGTCCCTGGCAAGTTTCGCTATGGGCGCGCCGTCAAACCTGCTTTGCAACGAAAATCGACCGTGCGTCGACCCTTTCGCCCGCCGCCGCCGTTTACATCTCCAGCCCGCCCCGTCGGCGGAAACTGGAGACCCGAATGAAACCGCTGCGCCTCGTGCTCGCCGCCACCCTCGCGGCCCTCGCCCTTCCCGTGTTCGCCATCGGCCATCGTGCCGACATCGCCATCCTCGACCGCGCCACGGGTGCCGAGCTTCCGGTGCACTGGCACCAGGGGCGCGCCTACGTGGTCGGCCGCCCCGGCAATGAATACCAGGTGATCGTTCGCAACCGCCGCGGCGAGGACGTGCTGGCGGTGGTGTCGGTCGACGGCGTGAACGTCCTCTCCGGCGAGACCGCGAGCCCCCGGCAAGGCGGCTACGTCCTCTCCTCCTGGGAGCGGATGGACATCCAGGGCTGGCGCAAGAGCCTCGCCGAAACCGCGGCGTTCTATTTCACCTCCCTCGGCGACTCCTACGCGGGGCGCACCGGGCGGCCCGCGAACGTGGGCGTGATCGGCGTGGCACTGTTCAATCGCAAGGTCCGCCACGTCGAACCGCAGGCACAGGTCGCCCCCCCCATGCACCCCTACGCGAAGGAGCGCAGCCAGGGCGCGGCCAACGATTCGGCAGCGCCGGCGGCGGGCGCATCGGAATCGCAACGCACCTATCGCCATGCCCCGCCGGCCACCACGGCGTCGGCGCCCTCGCCGTCGTACGCACCGACCGCACCGGCCGCCGCCGCGCCGCTCGGCACCGGTCATGGACGGCGCGAGTCCTCGTCGGCGCACTACGTCGAGTTCGAGCGCGCCTCCTCGTCTCCGGTCGAGACCGTCGCGATCTACTACGACAGCTATCGCAACCTGGT
>JANMHV010000228.1:0-11487 GCA_031375445.1 Burkholderiales bacterium
GGAATGCCCGCCGCGCGCATCAGCACCGCGAAGCTGCCCGCATAGTGCTCGCAGAATCCCGCCTTCGAGCGGAACAGGAAATCGTCGTAGGGATCGGTCGGGTCGAGTATCGGCGGCTCGAGCGTGTAGGTGAACTGCGAGCTGAAGAGCCGCGCCGCCTTGCCGAGGATTGTGCGCGGGTCCGCGTCCTCCCGCTTCCACTGCCGGCCCAGCGCCACCGCCTTCGGGTTGCGCGTCTCGTCCAGGCGCAGCGCCGCGTCGAGCTGCGCCTTGTTCGCGTCCAGCCCGTACTGGTAGGTCACGAACGAGGACATCTCGTAGCGCATGCGCTCGTCCACGGTGCGGCGGTGGCGCATCTGCATGTCCGAGAGCAGTGTTGCCCCCGTCGGCAGGCTCGCGGGGATGTCGAGGGCGAAGAGCCAGTTCTTGTTGTGGGGCTCGAGCGTCACCGTGTACTTCACCAGCCGGTCGCGCCGGGGGTGGTCGAGCTTCCCGCCCGAGGAGTAGGGGCGCATCTTCCACGTGGCGCCGTCGAAGTCCACCATCACCGGCCCGCGCCAGTAGAGCGTCTGGTAGGGCGGCATGCGCTCGGCGAATTGCACGCGGAAGGCGACGGAGTCGGACTTGATCAGGTTGGCGATGTTGCCCGGCGTCATCGAGTCCGAGAGCCCCGTCTTGGCGGAGCGCGAATCCTGCGGCAGCGCCCAGATCGGCCCCTGGGCGCGGGGGAAGAGGATGAAGAACGCCACCATCAGCGGCAGCGCCTGGACCATCAGCGCGAGGGAGGGCCGCAGCCGCTCGGCGAGCGTGGGCGGGCGGCCCATGCGGTTGAAGCCGACCAGCACCGCGATGAAGATCCACACGCACACCAGCATGTAGAGCCCGAGCGGAATCGTCTGGGAGAAGAGGAAGTTGGTGAGGACCAGGAAGAACCCAAGGTAGATGCTGAGCACCACTTCGCGCTGGGTACGCATCTCGAGGAGCTTGAGCGCCGCCATCACCAGCAGCAGCGTGGTGCCGGCCTCGCGCCCGAAGACGCGCCCGTAGGTGAGGAACGTGCCGATGGTGGCGGCGAGCGTGATCGCGACCACCACCCACTTGTTCGGGAAATGCCACGCGGCCCACGCGATCCAGGCGCGCCACGCCACCACCACGCCGCAGAAGATCCCTACCCACACCGGCAGCCGGGGGATGTGCGGCGCCACCACGAACACCATAGCGGCCAGCAGCCACATCATGTTGCGCACGTCGAGGTGCGGGGAGGCGGCGATCGACCTCATGGCTCGGGGGGCCGGAAGAGGGCCAGCGCCTCGAGGCAGTGGCCGCGGTGGGCCTCGCCGCGGTCCGGCGGAATGCGCAGCCCCGGCAGCCTGAGTCCGTAGCTCTGGCCGAAGCGCTCCGCCTGGATGACCCAGTGGGTGAGGATCGAAAGCCGCGCCTCGAGGTCGGCGGCGGGGGCCTCGTCCAAGTCGATCCAGAGCTCGCTGGAGGCCGTGGCGCTGAACTCCTTGGTGAGCAGGCCCTGCTCGCGCGCGAGGGCCTTCCACGCGATCTGGCGCGGCGTGTCGCCCGGCCGATAGGCGCGCAGCAGGTTGAACTCCTCGTCGCCGGGAACCGGGATGCCTTCCTCGTTCATGCTGCGCGAAGTGGACGGGGGGCTGCCGCCTTCCGGGTCGGGGCGCGGGTAGACCAGCACCGTGAGGTCGAAATCCACGTACGACCAGGCGTGGAAGAAGCCCACCGGGTAGCGCGTGAAGACCTCGAGCCGCCCGCAGTGCAGCAGGCCGCGGCGCGGCGTGGAGATCGGCACCGCGATCGACGCGGGCTCGCCGGCCACCACGTCGGCGTACACCGGCTCCCCGTCCTTGCGCCGCACGCCGATCGAGAACCGCGTCTGCGCCGGCGTCTCCACGGTCACGCCGAAGTGGGCCACGTCGCCGGCGAACACCGGCTCGCAGCGCGCGGGGCGCAGCCGGAGGTGCGCCAGGTTGCGCCAGGTGTGCAGCATCGCCACGCCGGCCATGCTGGCGAGGGTGAAGGTGAGGATGAAGCCCAGCGAGAGCGCGTACTGGATCGAGGCCACCAGCAGCAGCAGCATCACGAAGGCGTACGCGTAGCCCTGCTTGGTCGGCAGGATGAAGATGCGCCGCTGGACCAGGGTGACCGGCGGCGTCTCGGGCGCCTTGGCCCGGAAGATCCAGTCGGAGATCGACTGCCGCAGGTTGGCGATCACGGCGCTCGCACCCGCTACGGGATCGGGACGGCGGCGATGAGCTCCTTGGCCGGGTCGAAGGTGCCCTTCACCGCGTCGGCGCTGCCATGGAGGCGATGGCCCACCACCGACGGCACGATGGCCTGCACGTCCTCGGGCAACACCTGGCGGCGACCCTCCATCATCGCCCACGCCTGGGCGGCGCGCAGGATGGCGACCCCCGCGCGGGGCGAGAGTCCCTGCGTATAGCGTGGCGAATGGCGCGTGTGGTTGATGAGGGCCTGCACGTAGTCGAGCAGCGCGTCGGACACCTGCATCGTCGGCACGGCCTTCTGCAGCTCGGCCAGCTGCGGGCCCGACATCGCCGGGGTGAGCTGGGTGATCATGTCGCGCCGCTCCTGGCCGCGCAGCAACTCGCGCTCGGCCTTGGCGTCGGGGTAGCCCAGGTTGATGCGCATGAGGAAGCGGTCGAGCTGCGACTCCGGCAGCGGGAACGTGCCGACCTGGTGCATCGGATTCTGGGTGGCGATCACGAAGAACGGCTCCGGCAGCGGGCGAGTCTCGCCCTCGGCGGTCACCTGGTGCTCCTCCATCGCCTCCAGCAGCGCGCTCTGCGCCTTCGGGGAGGCGCGGTTGATCTCGTCGGCGAGGATGATCTGCGCGAAGATCGGCCCGGGATGGAAGCGGAAGGAGGAGGTCTCGCGGTCGAAGACCGCGACGCCGATGATGTCGGCCGGCAGCAGGTCGGAGGTGAACTGGATGCGCTGGTACTCGAGGCCGAGGAGGCGCGCGAGGGCGTGGGAGAGGGTGGTCTTGCCGACCCCGGGCACGTCCTCGATCAGCAGGTGGCCGCGCGCGAGGATGCAGGCCATGGCGAGGCGGATCTGCCGTTCCTTGCCGAGGATCACCTGTCCGGCCGCGTGGATCACCGCTTCGGTGGGGCTCGAGGCGAGGCGGTTGCGTGCGTCGATGAGCATCGAAAAATCGGAACCTTGTCAGCGGTTTACGGGTCCACCGTGAACCCGCGTGAAGGATAGCATGGCGGCCCTCGCCGACCGCCCGCGGAAGTACAATGTCCCCCATGCAGGAGACCCCATGATCCGCTCGTTCGCCGCCGCGCTGGCCCTGTCGGTCGCGGCCCTTTCCGCTGCCGCGCAAACCACGCCGGCCACCAACTACACCGACATGTGGTGGAACGCCGGCGAGTCCGGCTGGGGCGTGAGCTTCATGCAGCACGCCACCTCGAACCAGGTCTTCGCCGTCTGGTACACCTACGACCCCCGCGAAACTTCCAACGGCCAGTTCAAGCCGCTCTGGATCGTGATGTCAGGGGGCACGTGGACCTCGCCCACCACCATCACCGGCCCGGTGTACGTGACCAATGGCGTGCCGTACAACCAGCTGGGCGGCAAGACCGCGCAGACGCAGGTGGGAACGTTCACGTTCTCGTTCTCGAGCGCCAGCACCGGCACCTTCGCATACAACATCGCAGGCTCCGGCACCGGCACCGATCCGGGCGCGGGGCTGCCCGCGTTCTCCGGCACCAAGTCCATCACGCGGCAGAGCTTCTAGCCGTGGCCACCGCCCTCTTCACGCATGCCGACTGCATGCGGCACGAGATGGGCGAGGGCCACCCCGAGTCGCCGGAGCGCCTGCGCGCGGTGCTCCTGGCGCTGGAGGCCTCGGGGCTGGCGGCGAGACTCGAGCTGCTCCAGGCGCCGCTCGCTACGGTCGAGCAGCTGGAGCGCGTGCACGAGCCGGAACATGTGCAGGCGGTCATCGCCACCGCTCCCGACCGTGGCTACGCCTACCTCGACCCCGACACCTCGATGAACCCCAGCTCGCTCTCGGCGGCGCTTCACGCGGCCGGCGCCGTCGTCGCGGCGACCGACCTGGTGATGCAGGGCAAGGTCGGCAATGCCTTCTGCGCCGTGCGCCCCCCGGGGCATCACGCCACGCGCGCGCGCCCCATGGGCTTCTGCATGTTCAACAACGTGGCGGTGGGGGCCACGCACGCGTTGGAAGTCCACGGCCTCGAGCGGGTGGCGGTGCTCGACTTCGACGTGCACCACGGCAACGGCACGGAGGATGCCTTCCACGAAGACCCGCGGGTGATGCTGTGCTCCACGTTCCAGCATCCCTACTACCCGTACAGCGGCGCGGACTCTTCCAACGCCCACATCGTCAACACGCCGCTCGCGGCGATGACCGACGGCCGCGGCTTCCGCGCCGCGGTGGAGCGCGATTGGCTTCCGGCGCTCGAGGCGTTCAAGCCCCGGCTCGTGTTCGTCTCCGCGGGCTTCGATGCGCACAAGGATGACCCGCTCGCCTACCTGAAGCTCGGCGACGAGGACTATCGCTGGGTCACGGAACGGCTATGCGACGTGGCCGAGCGACACGCCGGAGGGCGGGTGGTGTCGACGCTCGAGGGGGGCTACAACACCGTGGCGTTGGGGCGGTGCGTGGTGGAGCATGTCGGCGTGCTGGTGGAGCGGGCAGCCTGATCGTTCCTGAGCTCTGCGCCCGGGCCCAGGCCGGGGAAAGCCTCGAGCCGGGCGATACGAACGATCGAAGGGCGGGATGGGATAGCCATTCGAGTGGTGATCCTGCGAGCGACACTCCGCGCCTCCGCCCGGGCGCAAAACATCCGGACCAGGCGCCTGCACCGGTTCCACGACGCTCCCGGTTACCTCGAAGCGCTTCTCCCGTGACCGTGCGCCCGCAACCAGAACCACGTTGCGCCGCGGCACTTCGAACCGTTCTGCCAGACCATGCCACCAGCGCATCGTTGGCGCGATCCTCCAGCGCCGGGGCGGCCACCCGCACCTTGAGGGCCTCGCCATGCACGCCAACGGCCTCCGTGCGGCGCGCCCCCGGCTGGGCATGGACGAGGATCAACCACGCGCCCGACGCGCTGCGCCGGCACCAGGAAACCATGACAGGGGGAGTTACTGCCCCGAAGTGGCGGGGGCGGACGAGGGCGGCAGCAGGCCCAGCAGGCCCCAGTTGCGCGTGTCGATGGCCGTGTGGATGAGGCCGCGGTAGCGCATGGCCTGGGAGTAGGCCCAGGGAGAAGCGAGGAAGTTCTGGTACAGCTCTTCGAAGTTGACAGCGTTGCAGTAGCCGCCGTAGGCGCAGGCCATCTGCGGCTCGCGGTTCAGCTGCACGCAATCGGGACCCATGTCGCAGGCCACGAGGGAGAAGGCGCCGAGGAAGGCCGAGGGCTCGGGCACCTCGCCATTGGGCCCCACGCGCAGCTGGCTCGTCATGGCGGACTGGGCAAGGAACTGGCCCACGATCATCATGGCTTCCGGGTCGCGGGTCTCGAGCAGGCTGATGATGCGGGCGAGGTCGCTGCTGTTCACGCCGTTGGCCTGGGTCTCGGGGCGGTTCTTGATGTTGTTGTTGAGCTCGGCCACCACCAGGCGGGCCTGGGCGCGCGGGTCGCCCTGGAGGGCCGCGGCGGCGTAGAGCTCGTCGATCTCGCGCGGCGAGATCTTGGATCTCTGGAAGCCCAGGCAGCGCGCGGTGTTGTCAACCGAGTCGTAGGCGGCGATGCGGCGGGCGTTGAGCGAGTCGCCCACCGGCAGGCCGGCGATGAACTGGCGCTTCTGCTTGGCGCTGTACGACGCGAGGTCCTCGTTGATGGAGGTGGCGAACTGGCACTCCTCCAGCGCGCGGGCGAGGTGGAAGCGCTCGTCTGCGGTGAGGTTGGGCTTGCGGGCGGCGAGGCCCTCCGCGTAGAGCTTGAGATCGCGGGCGCCGCGGAAATCGAGGGCGGCCGGCGACAGGCGCGAGGGCGTGGCCCTGGCGATGGGCGCGGGCAGCGAGGCGAGCGTGCGGGCGGCCGGGGTGGCGTTGGCGGGAGCGACCTCGCCGGGAAGGGGCGCGGCGACCTCGGCCACCGCGGCGGGCGGGGCCATTTCGTTGCGTGCGGCGGAGACCACGCCTGTGTACTTGCTCGCGATGAGCAATCCGTAGGCGGCGAGCGAGGCCAGGCCGATGGCCGTAAGACGGTTCATGACCCGGGAGTTTCCAGCAAAAAGGGTTGTTTCGTCAATGATTTCCGTACGCAGCAGCTGTCGGGAACCGGCGACGGCCCGCTGTAGCTGGATCCCGATCAGTGGTGGAGGATCTTCGAGAGGAACTGCTGGGCGCGTTCGGAGCGGGTCGTGCCGAAGAATTCGTCCTTGGTGCAGTCCTCGACGATCTCGCCCTGGTCCATGAAGATCACCCGGTGGGCGACGGTCTTGGCGAAGCCCATCTCGTGGGTCACGCACATCATCGTCATGCCCTCGCGGGCTAGCTCCACCATCACGTCCAGCACCTCGTTGATCATCTCCGGGTCGAGCGCCGAGGTGGGCTCGTCGAACAGCATGGCGATCGGATCCATGGAGAGCGCCCGCGCGATCGCCACGCGCTGCTGCTGGCCGCCGGAGAGCTGCCCCGGGAACTTGTCCTTGTGCTTGAGGAGCCCCACGCGATCGAGGTACTTGAGCCCACGCTCCATCGCCTCGTCCTTCGCGCGGCCCAGCACCTTGGACTGCCCGATGGCGAGGTTTTCCGACACCTTCATGTGGGGGAAGAGCTCGAAGTTCTGGAACACCATGCCGATGCGCGAGCGCAGCTTCGGCAGGTTGGTCTTGCGGTCGCCCACGGACACGCCGTCCACGATGATGGTGCCCTTCTGGAACGGCTCCAGCGCGTTCACGCACTTGATGAGGGTGGACTTGCCCGAGCCCGAGGGGCCGCACACCACCACCACCTCCCCTTTCTCCACCTTCGTCGTGCAGTTGGTGAGCACCTGGAACGTGCCGTACCACTTGCTCACGGAATCGAGGTTGATCATCGGCATGGAGCGGGTCCTATCGGGAAATGCTGTACTTCGCCTGCAGGCGCTTCACGGCCCACGACGCGAAGAAGCAGATGAGGAAGAAGACGATCGCCACGAACACGTAGAGCTCGACGATGCGCCCGGTGATCTGGCCCTGCTTGCTGGCCGCACCGAGGAAGTCCTTCAGGCCCACCACGTACACGAGGGAGGTGTCCTGGAACAGGATGATCGCCTGGGTGAGCATGATCGGCACCATGTTGCGAAACGCCTGCGGCAGCACCACCTGACCCATCGCCTGCCAGTAGGTCATGCCGAGCGCGTAGGCGGCCCACGGCTGGCCGCGCGGGATCGACTGGATTCCGGCGCGGATGATCTCCGAGTAGTAGGCGCTCTCGACCATGATGAAGGCGACGATGGCCGATGTGAACGGGCCCACCGCCTCGCCCTGCTGGCCGGTGATCTTGCCCACCACCATCGGGGTGAGGAAGTAGAACCAGACGATCGCCATGATGAAGGGGATCGACCGGATCAGGTTCACGAAGCCGGTGGCGGGCCAGGAGAGGATGCGCCAGCTGGAAAGGCGGGCCAGCGCCAGCAGCGTGCCGAAGAATATTCCGCCGGCGAGCGCGATGCCGAAGAGCTTCAACGACAGCAGCATCCCGCTCCACAGGATCTCGCGGCTCTTCCAGATGACGGCGAAGTCGAAGTCGCCCATCAGTGGCTCGCCGCCTTGGAGATGAAGCCGGGGACGGCGAGGCGGTTTTCCAGCAGCCGCATCAGGCCGATCACGGTGAGCGTGATGACGATGTAGATCATCGTTGCGGCGGTGAAGGCCTCGAAGGTCTTGAACGTGTATTCGGAGATCTGGCGGCTCTGGGCCGTGAGCTCCAGCACGCCGATGGTGAGCGCCGTCGACGAGTTCTTGAAGATGGTGAGGAATTCCGACGTCATCGGCGGCACGATCAGCCGGTAGGCCATCGGCAGCAGCACGTGGCGGTACACCTGCGGCAGCGTGAAGCCCATGGCGAGCCCCGCGTTGGTCTGGCCGCGGGGCAGCGACTGGATTCCGGCGCGCACCTGCTCGGCCACGCGCGAAGCGGTGTAGAGGCCGAGGCACAGGACCGCGGCGGTGAACTCCCACGCGCTGAACTGCGGCGCGAACGGCAGCTCCACCAGGTTGGGCAGCTCGGTCTTGAGCCAGTCACCCCAGGCCTTGGGCACCACCTCCGGCATCACGAAGTACCAGAGGAACATCTGCACCAGCAGCGGGATGTTGCGGAAGATCTCCACGTATGCCGTGGCGATGGCGCGCGGGATGCGGGTGGGCGTGGTGCGGACCACGCCGATCACCGAGCCCAGGGTGAATGCGATCACCCAGGCGAAGATGGAGACCAGCAGGGTCCAGGCGGTCCCGGACACCAGCCAGTCGAGGTAGGTCAGCCCCCCGGAGGGGGCTTTCTGGAGGAATATGCCCCAGTCCAAGGCCAGCGCTCAGTCGGGGAGCGCGTTGGTGCGGCAGACGTTCTCGAGCAGCGGGCTCATCGGCACGCCCATGGTCTCGCCGGAGGGCAGCTTCTCGGTGAACCACTTGGCGTACACCTTCTTGATCGGGCCGTTGCAGGTGCCCGGCTCGGTGCCGAAGAAGCGGGCCACCGCGCGGCGCGCCACCACGCCGAAGGCGTCGTCGTTGGTGCGGAACATGATCCCGTACGGGTCGTACGAGAGGTAGTCGCCCACCACGTCGTAGTCCTTCGGGTTCTTGGCCTTGGCCTGGAGGCCGTAGAGCAGGATGTCGTCCATGGCGAAGGCGACGGCGCGCCCCGACTCCACCGACAGGAAGCTCTCCGCATGGTCCTTGGCGTTCAGGAACTTGATGCCGAGGTTCTCCTTGTCGGACAGGGCCTTGATGGTGCGCTCGTTGGTCGTGCCCTGGGTCACCACGACGGTCTTGCCCTTGAGATCCTTGTACGACTTGATCTTGGCCGATTTCTTCACCAGCAGCTTGGTGCCGGTGATGAAGGTGACCGGGGCGAACGCGACCTGCTTCTGGCGCGTCAGGTTGTTGGTGGTGGAGCCGCACTCGAGGTCGATGGTGCCGTTGGCCATCAGCGGGATGCGGGTCTGGGAGGTGACCGGGTTGTACTTCACCGTGAGCTGCGTGAGGGCGAGCTCCTTCTTCACCTCCTCCACGATCGCCGCGCAGATGTCCATCGAGTAGCCGATGGGCTGCTGCTTGTCGTCGAGGTAGGAGAAGGGGATCGAGGTTTCGCGGTGGCCGAGGGTGATGGTCCCCGAATCCTTGATCTTCTTCAGCGTGCCGGTGAGCTCCTGGGCGATCGCCGGCGCCGCGGCGAAAGCGAATACCACGGCCGCAAGCGCGGCCCGGGACATGCGATTCATGGTGAAACCTCCACTGGGTTGTATGAGCGTTCGCGGCTTCTGGGGACTCGTGGTCCGGCCGCGTCCGCGCAAAGCATACGTCCCGCCTAGGGGGCCCGCAAGGCGATTCGCGGGGGTGCCGCGAAGTGGTGCGCCGGGCGCCGGGCGTGCCTCGCGTTGGTGCTTTGGTGGAGAATGGCGTTTTCCGCTTCGATGACTTCCAATTGCCCATGCTGAATACGACGCACGAGCCGAAGCAGGCACTCCTCGAGCAGGTGATGCGGCTCGCGGACCAGCGCCTCGCTGCGCCCGCCGCCTCGGAGGCGAAGGCGTTCATCACCCGCTACTACGAGCAGGTGGATGCCGAGGACCTCGCTTCCCGAGCGGCCGAAGACCTCTACGGTGCCGCGCTCGCGCATCTCGCCTTCGCCCGCGACTTCGCGAGCGGCACCCCGAAGCTGCGCGTCTGCAACCCCCGCGGCGAGGAGCACGGCTGGGCCAGCCCGCACACCGTGATCGAGATCGTCAACGACGACATGCCGTTCCTGGTCGATTCCGTGGCTATGGAGGTGAACCGCCAGGGCTACACGCTGCACTTGCTGAATCACCCGCTCTTTACTACCCAGCGCGACGCCGAGGGCCACCTCCAGGCGTTGCTCGCCCCGGGCGCCGAGGGCGGGCATACCGAGTCGTTGATGCACGTGGAAGTGGACCGCGAGCTCGACCTCGCACGCATGAAGGACCTCGGCAACGGCATCCTCGCGGTGCTGGCCGACGTGCGCGCCTCCTTCGAAGACTGGCAGGCGATGCGTTCGAAGATGGAGGCCGTGGCCGCCGAGCTCGCCACGCCGCCGGCGACCCTCGACCCGAAGATCACGGCCGAGGTGCGCGAATTCCTCAGCTGGGCCGCGGACCACCACTTCACCTTCCTCGGCTATCGCGACTACGAGCTCTCCGCCGTGAACGGCGAGGACCAGCTGCGCATCGTGCCGCGCTCGGGCCTGGGCGTGCTGCGGGAGCCGAAACTGGGCGGGGTATCCCACAGCTTCGCCGAGCTTCCAAAGGAGCTTCGCGCGCTCGCCCGGGAGCCCAACCTGCTGGTCCTCACCAAGGCGAATGCGCGTGCCACGGTGCATCGCCCCGGCTACCTCGACTACATCGGGGTGAAGAAATTCGACGCGGCCGGCAAGGTGGTCGGCGAGCGCCGCTTCGTCGGCCTCTACACGTCGTCGGCCTACCACGCCGACCCGCGCGAGATCCCGCTGCTGCGCCAGCGCGTGGCCCGCGTGGTCGAGCGTTCCGGCTTCCGGCCCTTCAGCCATTCGTACAAGAACCTGGTCACGGTGCTGCAGGCCTACCCGCGGGACGAGCTGTTCCAGATCGGCGAGGACGAGCTGCTGGAAACCACGCTCGGCATCCTGCGCCTGGGCGACCGGCGCAAGACGCGCGTCTTCGTGCGCCGCGACGTGTATGGCCGGTTCTATTCGGTGCTGGTATATCTGCCGCGCGAGAACTACAACACCCAGGCGCGGGTGAAGATCCAGGAGATCCTCAAGCGCCACCTGAACGGCACCACCGCGGAATTCACCGTGCACCTGTCCGAGGCCACCCTCGCGCGAATGCACCTGCTGGTGCGCTCCTCGCCGCAGGAGGCGCCGCGCTACGACGAACGCGCCCTCGAGGCGGACATCGCCCAGGCAACTCGCCGCTGGGAGGACGACCTCAAGGCGGCGCTGGTGGAGGCGGTGGGTGAGGAGCGCGCGACCGGCATCGTGCGCGCCTACGGCGAGGCTTTTCCTGCCGGTTACCGCGACGCCGTCTCCCCGCGCGTGGCGGTGCGCGATGTGGCGGCGATCGAGAAGCTCGATGATGCGCACCCCTTCGTCGTGAGCCTCTACCGGCCGGTGGAGGGCGACGAACACACGCTGCGGCTTCGCGTGCTGCGGCTGGGCGCCCCGGTTCCGCTGTCGGGCAGCCTCCCGGTGCTGGAGCACATGGGCCTCGAGGTGCTGGACGAGGCGTCCTACGAGATCAAGCGCGCGGGTGGCACGGTGGTGTTCGT
>JANMHV010000275.1:0-1630 GCA_031375445.1 Burkholderiales bacterium
GAGCTGGCGCGCCTTCTCGGCGAAGAGGGGCCAGTTGGAGGCCGGGTCGACCACCACCGCCTCGATCTTGCTGCCCATCACGCCGCCCTTGGCGTTGATCTCCTCGATCGCCATCAGCGCCACGTCCTTCAGCACGGTCTCGCTGATGGCCATGGTCCCGGAGAGAGAGTGCAGCACGCCGACCTTGACGGTCTTGGCCTGGGACAGCGCATGGAATGAAGTAAGGCCTGCGGTGGCGAGCGCCGCGGTGAGTGTCAGCGCGCGGAAGAAGGTACGACGTTTCATGGGTTCCCCTTGTGTGTGGTGGTGGTGCGTCGGAGGAGTCCTACGCAACGTCCGTGCCACGGGGTACCCGAGGCGATTTCCTCCATCCTGCTGGGGAGTTGGGCCCGATACCTCGATCGAATGAAAGAAGGTCGGCGCACCGATCGGGTGCGCGCGCACCGCTTCGAAGCGTCAGCGCGCCGCGAGGAGGCGCGCGAGGGCGTCGGGAAGCTGCGAGGGGTGCTCGCAGTAGTCGTGGGCGCCGTGGGCCGCGAGCTCCTCGCGGCTTCCGTATCCCCACAGCACGCCGAGCGCGCCGGCGCCATGGTGGCGCGCGGCCCGCATGTCCACGCCGCGGTCGCCGATCATCACCGCGTTCGCGGCCGCGATGCCGTGGTGGGGGAGGAGGTGCGCCAGCAGCTCGCGCTTGTCCTCGCGGGTCCCGTCGAGCTCGCAGCCGTGCACCGCGGCGAAGTGATGGTCGAGCCCGAAGTGGCGCACGATCTTCTCGGCATACACGCCGGGCTTCGAAGTGGCCACCACCAGGATCGTGTCGGGTGCCGCCACGCGTTGGAGGGCTTCCGCGATGCCCTCGTAGGGCGCGTTCTCGTACAGGCCCACGTCGGCGAAGCGTTCGCGGTAGTGCGCGATCGCGCGCTCCACCGCGGCGGGCGAATCGTCGCCGATCAGGGTCGCGAGGCTGGCTCGTAGCGGCGGCCCGATGGCGAAGGTGAGGTCGTCGAGCGGCGGCGGCTCGATGCCCATGCGCGTGAGCGCGTGGGCGATCGAGCGCGTGATGCCCTCGCGCGGGTCGGTGAGCGTGCCGTCGAGGTCGAAGAGCAGGGCCTTCATCGCAGCAATGCACCGACGTCGAGGTGGAGGGCGAGGGCGCGCGGGTCGGGCGGGTTGCCGTGGGGAAGCCACCCGAGGCGAGGCGCCGCGAGGCGTGCGTCGAGGGCCGCGACATTCTCCCCGATCACGGGCATCGCGGGATCGAGCGTGTTGGCGATCCACCCGGCGAGCGTGAGGCCCGCGGCGCGGATCGCCTGGGCCGTGAGGAGCGCGTGGTTGAGGCAGCCGAGGCGCAGCCCCACGACGAGGACGACGGGCAGTGCCAGCGCGCGGGCCAGGTCCACGGTGTCGAGTGAAGGCGAAAGCGGTACGCGGAAACCCCCAACGCCTTCGACCAAGATGAAGCCCGCACTGGCGCGCAGGCGCTCGAAGGCTTCGACGATGGGCTCGAGCGTGATTTCGCGGTGCTCGCGCGCCGCGGCGATGTGGGGTGCCATCGGCTCGCGCAGCAGGATGGGATTCACGTCGGCCGAGCGCGACGCCTCCCGGCCCGCCGCGCGCGCGAGCGCGATCG
>JANMHV010000290.1:0-33497 GCA_031375445.1 Burkholderiales bacterium
CAATACATATGGCAAAGGGAATGGCGCGCGATAGAAGCGGCACCCAACCCTGGTCGAGTTGTATGTTCTTGAGAATGAATTTTTCCAGGGGCACCACGAGAAGAAGCATTGCCGTGGTGAGGAATGCAAGCTGCATGCCCGACGCGACACCGACTTTCATCGTTTCTCCCAGGAAAGAGGGGGCCGCTGTCGCGGCCCCTCGGCCACTACTGCGGTCCGGCGACGCGCTCGATCACGTGGGACGTGAAGTCGATCAGGGACTCGTAGGCCTCGTTCAACTGGCCTACCGCCGTCAGGATGTCGTTGACCGAGCAGCTACCACCCGCGATCTGCTCCATTTGCTCGGGAGTGAGTCCAGCAATCTTCTCCCGCAATTCGTTGATATCAGCCATTTCATTAACTCCAGGTGAGGTTGTGAGGGATTCAAACGTTCTTGATCGGGTCGTCGATTACCACCGGCCCCGCCGGGAACTGCGGGTACTCGGGGAACGACGGAAACGTGGGGCCTTCGGGAATGCATCCACCGCCGTCCACCGGCGCCTTCACGCCACCGGAAACCTGGTTGGTATCCTTCTTGTCGACGTCTTTCATCTGGCTCTCCTGGTCATTGCGGTTCGGGCAGCGGGCGGAAGTCGATGTCGATCGGCTCCGGCTTGGCGTGGGGATCGTTTTCGTACTCGAAGGGGTCCTCTTCCGGCCGGACCACGATCGCGCCGCCGCCGACCTCTTCGGCTTGCGCGGGGGTGAGTGGCTTCATGCTTGCTCCTGTGTCGTTTCTGGGTGCGGGGTGCGGCCGGGGCGAATCTCGAGTCGTCACGCGATCACGTGGGCTCGGACGGTCGAAGGCCCACCGCGACGAGGTGCGCGTAGTCGACCGGACCGCCTGCCGCTTCTGCCGGCGTGCGATAGGTGAGCTCGTCCAGCGCCGCCGAGACCGGCAATCCGCCCGCGA
The DNA here is from genome assembly GCA_031375445.1 of Burkholderiales bacterium. Lineage (GTDB taxonomy): Bacteria > Pseudomonadota > Gammaproteobacteria > Burkholderiales > Usitatibacteraceae > Usitatibacter. The sequence goes on from JANMHV010000290.1 coordinate 953, forward strand.
TGCGCAGCACTTCCTCGATGGTGAGTTCCTTCATGGCGTCCTCCTGTGGATGCAGGGACCTTGGATCCGTCGGGCTGTCGATGCCCGGCCGGTGAGCGAATCCTAGGTCCGCCGCTCTCGAGGCGCCGCTGGAAATCCCGAATGCTTGAGGGGGGATTTCCCCCCGCCTTGAAGGGGCGAGCGCGCCACCATGCCGCCATGGAAACCAGCCAGCCGCGAAGCCGCTACACCGTCGCCGTGCACCGGGCGCGAGGCTGCTACTTCGCCCGCGTCCTGCAGCTGCCGGGCTGCGTCTCGCGCGGCGCCACCGAGGTCGAGGCGGTGGAGAACGCGCGCGCCGCCATCCGGTCCTGGCTCTGGATCGCGCAGGTGCTCGCGGCCGACCGCGCCACGGTGGAGCTCGAGATCCGCGCCTAACGCGCCCGGAAGCCTGGTGTAACCTTCAGATGCGCATCCCAAGTGCATCGGTTTTGCTGCGTCGCAGCAGAGAGGAGGCATCGCCATGGCGAAATACTCGACCGAGAACATCCATACCGTGGCCCTGGTCGGGCACGGCGGGGCGGGCAAGACGACACTCGCCGACGCCCTGCTCTGGAAGGCCGGGGCCATCGGCGCGATGGGCAGCACGGAGCGCGGCAGCACGGTCTGCGACCACGATCCCCTCGAAAAGCAGTACGGCCACTCCCTCAGTTCCGCCCTGGTGAATTTTCCCTACAAGGGCATCCACATCCACCTGATCGACACGCCCGGCATGCCGGATTTCGCCGGCCAGTCGATCGCGGCCCTTGCCGCTGTCGACACCGCGGTGGTGGTGGTCAACGCGCAGAACGGCATCGAGCTCAACACCACCCGCATGATGCGCAACGCGGGCAAGCGAAGCCTGTGCCGCATGGTGCTGGTGAACAAGATCGATGCGGACAACGCGGACCTGCCCGCCCTTCTCGAGCGCATCCAGGACCATTACGGCCGCGAGTGCCTGCCGATCAACCTGCCCGCCCACGGCGGCAAGGACGTGGTCGACTGCTTCTTCAACCCGGACGGTGATTCCGACTTCTCCTCGGTGAAGGCGGCGCATTCGGCGCTCATCGACCAGGTGGTGGAGGTCGACGAGGACCTGATGGCGCTCTATCTCGAGCAGGGCGAGGAGCTCTCACCCGAGCAGCTGCATGCGCCCTTCGAGAAGGCATTGCGCGAGGGGCACCTGATTCCGGTGTGCTTCGCTTCCGCGCGCACCGGCGCGGGCGTTATGGAGTTCCTCGACATCCTGGCGAAGCTGGCCCCCAACGCGACCGAGGGCAACCCGCCGCAGTTCGTGCTTTCCGCCACCACCGAGGGCGAGGAGTTCCATTCCGATCCGGATCCGGCCAAGCACGTGCTCGCGCACGTCTTCAAGGTGATCATGGATCCGTACGTGGGCAAGGTGGCGGTGTTCCGCGTGCACCAGGGGACGATGAGGCGCGACACGCAGCTCTATATCGGCGAGAACCGCAAACCCTTCAAGCCCGGCCACCTGTTCCAGTTGCAGGGCAAGGAGTACGTCGAGGTCGATAGCCTCGTCCCCGGCGACATTGGGGCCATCTCGAAGGTGGAGGACATCGACTTCAATGCGGTGCTCCACGATTCCCACGACGAGGACCAGATCCGGCTGCGCGCGCTCGACTTCCCGATGCCGATGCACTCCATCGCGGTGGAGACCAAGAGGAAGGGCGACGAGCAGCGCCTCTTCGAGGTGTTGCACAAGCTCGAGGTCGAGGACCCCTGCCTCTGGATCGAGCGCCATCCCACCACCCACGAGACGGTGATGCGCGGACTGGGCGACCTGCACATCCGCACCAAGCTGGAGAAGATGCAGACCCAGTACAAGCTCGACGTCACCACCAAGCCGCCGAAGATCCCCTATCGCGAGACGGTGACGAGGCGCGCCGAGGGACACTGCCGGCACAAGAAGCAGACCGGAGGCGCGGGCCAGTTCGGCGTGGTCTTCCTCAAGATCGAGCCGCTCTCCCGGGGGAGCGGCTTCATGTTCGCGAGCGAGGTGAAGGGGGGCGTGATCCCGACGGTATTCATCCCCGCGGTGGAGAAGGGGGTTCGCCAGGCGCTCGACCACGGCGTGATCTCCGGCTACCCGGTGGAGGACATCAAGGTCATCGTCTACGACGGCAAGAGCCACGACGTCGACTCGAAGGAAATCGCGTTCGTGACCGCCGGGCGCAAGGCCGTGGTCGACGCGATCCTCAAGGCCTCGCCGATCATGCTGGAGCCGATCGTGAACATCGAGATCACCGCGCCCGACCGCTTCGTCGGCGACTTGACCTCGGACCTTTCGAGCAAGCGCGGGCAGGTGACGGGCACCGAGTCCACCGGCGGCGACCTGATGGCGATCCAGGGCATGGTGCCGCTCTCCGAGGTGACGGAGTACCAGTCCCGGCTGCGTTCGGTCACCGGCGGGCAAGGCGCGTACACGGTGGAGTTCAGCCATTACGCCGCGGTGCCGCCGCAGACGCAGCAGCAGCTGGCATCGCAATTCAAGTTGGAGCGGGAAGAGGATTGAGCCTTCTCGGGGTGCCGATATGGACTTTCGACGGGGACCTATTTCCGGGTTGACACCGGACTCGCGCCGGAGCATTTTTCGCTTTCACGGGTTGCAGCCACAAAGCCCGGCGATAACAGGCGGCAGGGGGTTGGGATGATCGTCATACGCGACCAGCAGTTGCGGCTCCTGGTGTTGGCCCAGCTCATCCGGGAGCTCCAGGTGAGGGATGGTGAGCCGGTACCCACTCCGGAGGGGTTCACCGAGAGCCAGGTGGCCGAGCTCCAGGCGCTGAGCTCCGCGGAGCTGGTCAAGCTCTCGGAGATGACCGAGCCCCGGGTGGCGATCCAGATCGACGCGGGGTCGCTGGAGCATGGCCTGCGCCAGGTCGACTACCTCAACAAGCGCTCGCGGCAGCTCGAGCACTTCATCCGCCACGGCGCCACCTCGAACATGCTGACCAAGCTCTTCAAGATCTCGTCGGCGGACGTGACGCTCAAGCGGCGGCTTTTCGCCGGCACCAGCCCGCTGCTGCGCCGGCCGGCCATGCCGCCGCACCCGGTGCGAGAGCAGATCCAGGCGCGCTGGTTCGAGATCCGCAAGGGCAAGGAGCGCGAGCCGCTGCGCGCCGAGGATTACGAGGCCCTGCACGAGCTGTTCCCCAAGCACACCTACGCGACCCTCTGGGCGGTGGTGCACGAGTTCGACGAGTAACTGGAGGAGGAGCAAAAAAGAGCGAAACGGGGCGCCATCGGGCGCCCCGTTTTGTTTCTAGCTCCCGAGTGCTCGCTGCATTTCCTCCAGGGCTTGAGGATGCGGTGCCAAGGAGGGCTTGATTGCCTCGAAGGACGCTCGAACATGCTTGCGGACTGAGACGGGTGTCCTGCCGTAGGCATCCGTCAGCGCTCCGGGATGAAGCTCTCCCAAGGCAGCAATCAGCGCGGCAGCCTGCCGCTGGTCTTTCAGGCTCTTCTCCGTGCGCCCGGTCCGAAGGCGTGCGACCACCATCTTGTGCAGCGCGAAACGCTCCGGGACGGGTATGCGGACGCCGATGACGCCATGGGTCGAAAGAGCTGCTCCGACTTGCGTCTCGCCGAGCAGGTAGCGCAGGTACGGAAGCGACGTTGCATGGATCTTCAGCTCCGGGATCTCTTCTATGCCGGACTCTTCACCTGCAGCAGGCACGAGCATGTCGAAACTGAAACGCGAGCGACCCCTCTCCTTGAACTTGGTCGAAGGGGTTCTCGGATCCAGCGGGGGCACGGTCACGAAATCGATTCCCGATTCGCGAAGCAGGTCGAGGAAGGGGATTTCAAGGGGTCGGGCGAGGGCCAACTTCGCGGACCGGGCGATATCGATATCTTCCGTCGCGAAACCGCTGGTCCTGATGCCGAGGCGGTTGACGATCACGCCGAACGCGTGGCCTCCCACCAGCAGGGCACCAGCGCCGAACAGGCCATGCTTCGCAATCGGCGCAAGCGCCGCGAGTTGCTTGGGCGACAGGGTGGCGTAGCCTTCGCGAGCCAAGAGCCTTACCGAGGCGATGGCGTCGGCGGCCTCCGCAATTCGCCGCTTCCAATCCTCGACTTGCTGCTGCGAGTCGGGGGCGGATTCCGCTACCAGGTATTCGTCGCGCTTCGTTCGGTCGTAGTCATAGTATTGGCGGACGTAGAAGCGGGTACCGCCCCCATTGGATCGAAGCGTGACTGAACCGGGGGTTCCGACCAGCGGGGAGTCCTGGTGCGTGGCGTGGTTCTCCAGGTCGGCGTACACCGCCGCGAGGCCACTGGAGTGGCGCGAATAGAGGGGGAGGGCCACGGTATCCTCCGAATCTCAAAACCAGAGGATACCATGTATCCTCTGGAATAAGAAACCAGAGGATACTACGCGTGCTGCCCGATCTCCCGCTGGATGAACTCGTGGAAGTGCACCATCCCATCCTCCATCGGAGACTGGTAAGGGCCGTGCTCTTCACGGCCATCCGCTAGCAAAGCGCACCGGCCCTCGGTCATCCGGACGCAGATCTCCTCATCCTCGATCGCGGTCTCGTGGTACGCCTTCTGCTGGGCTTCCATGAACTCCGGCTCGAAGAGGGCGATCTCCTCGGGGTAGTAGAACTCCACCACGTTCAGGCACTTCTCCGGTCCGCGCGGATAGAGCGTGGAGATCACCAGCACGTGGGGATACCACTCCACCATCACGTTCGGGTAGTAGGTGAGCCAGATGGCACCGTGGGGCGGCGGCTCGCCATTGCGGAAGTTGAGCACCGCGTCGTGCCACTGCTTGTAAGTGTCGCTGCCCGGCGTGCCCAGGCGCTGGTTCACGCCCACGGTCTGCACGCTGTGCCAGTCGCCGAATTCCCACTGCAGGTTGTCGCAGGTGACGAACTTGCCCAGGCCCGGGTGGAAGGGCCCCACGTGGTAGTCCTCGAGGTAGACCTCGATGAAGGTCTTCCAGTTGAAGCCGTACTCGACCGTCTCGATCTTGTTCAGCACGTAGCCGTCGAAGTCGAGCTCCTTGGCCACTCCCAGCTTGGCGAGGTCGCGAGCGACGTTGCGCTTGCCGTTGAAGAGCATGCCGTTCCACTTCTGCAGGCCCTGGCGCGGCAGGTCCATGCAGATCTTCTCCTGGAAGGAAGGCGCCCCGAGGTGCTTGCCCTGGCCGTCGTAGCTCCAGCGATGCAGGGGGCAGGTGATGGTGCCGCCGGGCAGCTGGCCCGCGCCCTTCAGCATGATGGCCTGGCGGTGCCGGCAGACATTGGAGACCAAGTCGTGCTCGGGACCGTTGTTGATCAACGCCCACGCGCCGTTGCTGCGCCAATCGAGCACGCGGAAGTCGCCGGGGTTGGGCGCCATCTGCTCGTGGGCCACGTAGCCGGGGCCGTTGGCGAAGATGAGCTTCTGCTCGATTTCCGCGATTTTCGGGTCGAAATACCACGAAAGCGGAAGGTGGGGAGAAGCGCGCGTGAGAGCCTTCTGGCTCGCCAGGTCCGTCATTATCCAAACCTCCTTGGACTACGAAGATTGAAGACAACTTCGGGCCATCGAGTCAGCTAGCTTTGAACTCCGCAGCCTCCGTCCCGTTGCTTTTGGTGCATCCAACGTGAGACCGCTATTTTGGCCCGAGTTCCCTTAGAATTCAAGACCTTCGTGTAGAATTGGCTACAGAAGAAACTAACGGATTCAGGCCTCATGACCGCAACACCCCCCGCCCCGCCGGCCGGCATGACCTTCGAGCGCGCACTCGAGGAGCTGGAGGCGCTGGTCGCTCGCATGGAGGATGGCAAGCTGCCCCTCGAGGAGTCGCTGGCGGCCTACCAGCGCGGCGCCGAGCTGGTGAAATTCTGCGAAACGCGGCTCACCGACGCCCAGGCGCGCATCGCCGTCCTCGAGGGCGACACGCTGCGGGACCTCAAGCCCGACACTCCATGAGTGAAGTCGATTTCGCCGCCTGGTCGCGCGATGTCGCCGGCCGGATCGAGGCCGCCCTCTCCGAGCTGCTGCCATCGAAACAGGTGGCGCCGGGACGGTTGCACGACGCGATGCGGTATTCCACCCTCGGGGGCGGCAAGCGCGTGCGGGCGATGCTGGTGTTCGCAGCCGGCGAGGTCTCGGGCGCCGATACCCACTGCCTGCGCATTCCCGCCGCCGCGGTGGAGATGATCCACGCCTACTCCCTCATCCACGACGACCTGCCTTGCATGGACGACGATGTGCTGCGGCGCGGCAAGCCTACCTGCCACGTGGAGTTCGACGAGGCCACGGCACTCCTGGCCGGCGACGCGCTGCAAAGCCTCGCCTTTCAGATCCTCTCCGACCACGACCTGGCACCCACCGGCCGCGCGCAGTTGCAGATGATCCAGCTCTTCGCCATGGCCACCGGTTCCCGCGGCATGGCCGGCGGGCAGGCGATCGACCTGGATGCCGTGGGCAAGGCGATCACGCTCCCGGAGCTGGAATACATGCACATCCTCAAGACCGGCGCGCTCATCCGCGCCTCGGTGCTGATGGGCGCCCACTGCGGCCGGGAAATCCCGGCCGATCGCATGGAGCGCCTGGATCGCTATGGCAAGTGCATCGGGCTCGCCTTCCAGGTGGTGGACGACATCCTGGACGAGGAGGGCGACGCCGTGACCCTGGGGAAGACCGCCGGCAAGGACCTGGCGGCTGGAAAACCGACCTACACGTCGCTGATGGGCCTCGCCCCGGCCAAGGCCTTCGCCCGGGAGCTCCTCGCCGACGCCCATGGGGCCCTGGAGGGCTTCGGCGACGAGGCCCGGCGCCTGCGGGAACTCGCCAACTTCATCGTCCACCGCGAGAGTTAGAATGTCGCAAAGCATGGGCACTTACCCGCTCCTCGAGACCGTCGACGACCCCGCCGACCTGCGCCGTCTCGATCGCAAGCAGCTCGCCCAGCTCGCGACCGAGCTGCGCGGGTTCATCGTCGATTCCGTCGCGTCCACGGGCGGCCACCTCTCCTCGAACCTGGGCACGGTGGAGCTCACCATCGCGCTCCACTACGTATTCCGCACGCCCGACGACCGCCTGATCTGGGATGTGGGCCATCAGACCTACGGCCACAAGATCCTCACCGGCCGGCGCGCCGGCATGGACCGGCTGCGGCAGAAGGGCGGCATCGCGGGCTTTCCCCGGCGCGAGGAGAGCTGCTACGACCCCTTCGGAACGGCGCACTCGTCGACTTCCATATCCGCAGCGCTGGGCATGGCGGTGGCCGCCAAGCAGCAGGGCATCCAGCGCCACGTGATCGCGGTGATCGGCGACGGGGCGATGACGGCCGGCATGGCGTTCGAGGCGCTCAACAACGCGGAGCAGACCGGCGCCAACCTGATCGTGGTCCTGAACGACAACGACATGTCGATCTCGGAGAACGTGGGGGCGCTGAATAACTACCTCGCAAAGCTCATGTCGGGCCGGTTCTACGCCGCCACCAAGAAGACCGCGGAGAAGATGCTCTCGGCCACCCCCACGGTGAAGGAGCTGGCCAAGCGCTTCGAGGAGCATGCCAAGGGCATGATCACGCCCTCCACGATGTTCGAGGAGTTCGGCTTCAACTACACCGGTCCCATCGACGGCCACAACCTCGAGGTGCTGGTCGATACGCTCAACAACGTGAAGCGCCTGGAGGGCCCGCAATTCCTCCACGTGGTGACGAAGAAGGGCCAGGGGTACAAGCTCGCCGAGGAAGATCCGATTTCCTACCATGGCCCCGGCAAGTTCGACCCGGGCGTGGGCATCGTGAGCGCCAAGGCGGCACCCGACGCGAAACCGCGCCCCACCTACACGCAGGTGTTCGGCCAGTGGCTCTGCGACATGGCGCGCGCCGACAAGCGCCTGGTCGGCATCACGCCCGCGATGCGCGAGGGCTCGGGGCTGGTGAAGTTTTCCCAGGAGTTCCCGGAGCGCTACTTCGACGTCGGCATCGCCGAGCAGCACGCGGTCACTTTCGCCGCAGGCATCGCGACCGAGGGCCTGAAGCCCGTGGTCGCCATCTATTCCACCTTCCTGCAGCGTGCCTACGACCAGCTGATCCACGACGTGGCGCTGCAGAACCTGCCGGTCGTGTTCGCGCTGGATCGCGGCGGCCTGGTGGGCGCCGACGGCCCCACGCACCACGGGGCCTTCGACCTCTCGTTCCTGCGCTGCATCCCGAACCTCACGGTGATGGCGCCGTCCGACGAGAACGAATGCCGCCAGATGCTCTACACCGGCTTCACGCTCGAGGGTCCCAGCGCCATCCGGTATCCGCGCGGCGCCGGTCCCGGCGTGGAAGTGCAAAAGGCGATGACAGCCCTTCCGGTCGGGCGCGGCGAGGTTCGCCGCGAAGGACGCCGCGTCGCGATCCTCGCGTTCGGTTCGATGCTGGCCCCGGCGCTCGAGGCGGGAGATGAGCTGGGCGCCACGGTCGCCAACATGCGCTTCGTGAAGCCGCTCGATCGCGAGCTGGCATTCCGGCTCGCCACGACCCATGAGCTCATCGTGACGGTGGAGGAAAATGCGGCGATGGGAGGTGCGGGCTCCGCGGTCGCCGAGGCGCTCGCGGCCGACGGCATCGCGGTCCCGGTGCTGCGGCTGGGATTGCCGGACCACTTCGTCGAGCACGGCGACCACCAGCAGCTGCTCGCCGATTGCGGCCTCGATGCGAAAGGCATCGCGCGGGCCATCCGCGCGCGGCAGGAGAACGCCGGACGTCGTCCGGGAATGGCGGCCTGACATGAAGACCTTCCTCACCGCGCTCGCCATCGCGCTGGCGCTCCCGTTCGCGGCCCTCGCCCAGGACAAGCCCTGCAGCAAGGCCGATGCCACCAACGCCGACAAGGCGATCGATCGCGTCACCTCCTTCGCCCAGATGCAAAAGGCGTGGCAGGACTGGCGTCACTGCGACAGCGGACCGGTCGCGGAGAGCTACAACGAGGCGCTCTTCCGGCTGCTGGTCGACTGGAAGGACGTGCCGTCGCTCGCGGCCACCACGCAGTCGTCGGCGGATTACAAGCAGTGGGTGATGGCGCGCGTGAAGGACGCCTCCAAGGAGGATCGCAAGGCGGTCCTTTCCCGCGCCAAGACCGCATGCCCGGCGAAGCAGGACGCGTTCTGCGCCGAGCTGATGGCGTCGGCGTCGGACGAGCAAGCCAAGGCGTTGCCGACGCTGATCGCTCCCACGCCGTCGACCTCGGCGCCGACACTCCTTCCCGCTCCCGCGCCTTCCAAGTGACCGATCGCCTCAAGGGCAAGGTCGCGCTCGTCACCGGCGCGGCCCGCGGAATCGGCCTCGCCTGTGCCGAGGCATTCGCCCGTGAAGGCGCCCGAGTGGTGCTCTCCGATGTCGACGCGAAGACGGGCGCCGAAGCCGCGGCGCGCCTCGGCGGCCGCTTCATCGCCTGCGACGTTTCGCGAAAGGCGCAGGTAGTGGCCGCGGTGGAGGAAGCGGTCAAGGCTTACGGTCGGCTCGACATCGCGGTCGCCAATGCCGGGATCGTCCATGCCGCCGAGTTCCTCGACCTCGAGGAGGCCGATTTCGACCGCGTGATCGCGGTGAACCTGAAGGGGGTCTTTCTCCTCGGGCAAGCGGCGGCGCGCCAGATGGTGAAGCAGGGCGGGGGCGGGGCCATCATCAACATGTCGAGCGTGAACGCCGTGCTCGCCATTCCCAACCAGGTGCCCTACGTGGTCTCCAAGGGCGGCATCAACCAGCTCACCAAGGTGATGGCGGTGTCGCTGGCGCCCCACCGCATCCGCGTGAACGCGATCGGCCCGGGAACGATCCTCACGGAACTCGCGCGCACCGCGGTGCTCGGAAACAAGGAGGCGGAGCGCAAGATCCTCTCGCGCACCCCCATGGGCCGGATGGGGGAGCCCGCGGAGATCGGCTCCGTGGCGCTCTTCCTGGCGAGCGACGAGGCCTCCTACCTCACCGGCCAGACGCTCTACCCCGACGGCGGCCGCCTCGCCCTGAATTACACCGTCCCGGTCAGCGAGTGACGGGGCTTTTGCGTTAATCTACGCGCCCTCGAATGCCCAACCGAAAGGTCATCCCATGAAGCGCATCGCCCTCGCCGTCGCCGCCCTGAGCGTCGCGGCCACCGCCCTCGCCCAGCAGCCCGCGCCCGCCCCGGTGGTGGAAGTGGCCAAGCCCAAGTGCGAGCCGAAGCCCGAGTACCCCGGCCGCCTCGCGAGCGACACGCGCAGGAAGCTCTTCGACCGCGAGATGAAGGGCTACAAGGACTGCATGAACGTCTACCTCGAGGAGCGCAAGGCGGTGATGAAGGCCAACGAGCTCGCCGCCAACGCCGCCATCGAGGAGCACAACGCGGTGATGAAGAAGGTCGCCGACGACCAGAACGCCGAACGCAAGTAGCGCTCGGCGATGGACAGCGCGGGTCCCCCGCGGCCATTCGGGCAGTTCTTCGGCAGCCTGCCGCCGCGCTCCGCATTGCGGCAGGCCATCACGCGGGCCCGTCGCACGCCGGAGCCGCAATGCGTTCCCCCGCTTCTGGAAGGCGCCACGCTCGAGGAGCCCGTGCAGGCGCGCGCGCAGGCGCTGGCGCGGCGCCTGGCCCTCGGCCTGCGTGACCGGCCCGGCGGCATCGGCCGCGAAAACCTGGTCCAGGGACTGCTGCAGGAGTTCTCGCTTTCGAGCGAGGAAGGTGTCGCGCTCATGTGCCTTGCCGAGGCGCTGCTGCGCATTCCGGATTCCGCCACGAGAGATGCGCTGATCCGCGACAAGATCGGCCGGGGCGACTGGCGCTCGCACCTGGGCCGCAGCAACTCCCCGTTCGTGAACGCCGCTGCCTGGGGGTTGCTCGTCACCGGCAAGCTCGTCGCCACCCACGACGAGGCGCGCCTCGCCAACGCATTGACGCGCATTTCCGGCAAGTTCGGCGAGCCCGTGATCCGCACGGCGGTGGATCTCGCCATGCGCCTCATGGGCAAGCAGTTCGTGTCGGGAGAGACCATCCAGCAGGCGCTCGCCAATGGCGAGCGCCATGAGGCCGCGGGCTTCCGCTACTCGTACGACATGCTGGGCGAGGCGGCGCTCACCGCGGCGGACGCGGAACGCTACCTCGCCTCCTACGAGCGCGCGATCCACGCCATCGGCAAGGCGGCGCGCGGCCGCGGCATCCACGACGGTCCGGGCATCTCGATCAAACTCTCGGCGTTGCATCCGCGCTACTGCCTTTCGCAGCATGCCCGCGTGATGGAGGAACTCTACCCGCGCCTTCGCTCCCTCACGCTCCTCGCACGTGGATACGACATCGGCCTCAACATCGATGCCGAGGAGGCCGACCGCCTCGAGATTTCGCTCGACCTACTCGAGGCGCTCTGCCATGAAAGCGAACTCGAGGGTTGGAACGGCATCGGCTTCGTGGTGCAGGCCTACCAGAAGCGCTGTCCGTTCGTGATCGACTTCGTGGTCGATCTCGCGCGGCGCACGCGCCGGCGCCTGATGGTGCGATTGGTGAAGGGCGCCTACTGGGATTCCGAGATCAAGCGCGCCCAGGTCGAGGGCCTCGAGGGTTATCCCGTCTATACGCGCAAGGCCTACACGGACGTGGCGTACATCGCGTGCGCTCGCAAGCTCCTCGCCGCGCCCGACGCGGTATACCCCCAGTTCGCCACCCATAACGCGCAGACGCTCGCCACCCTCTACGAAGTCGCCGGCGATTACTCCGAGGGGCAGTACGAGTTCCAGTGCCTGCACGGGATGGGTGAGCCGCTCTACGCGCAGGTGGTGGGATCTCCCGCCGAGGGAAAGCTCGGCCGGCCGTGCCGCATCTACGCGCCGGTCGGCACCCACGAGACACTTCTCGCCTACCTGGTGCGCCGGCTGCTCGAGAACGGCGCCAACACGTCGTTCATCAATCGCATCGCCGATCCCGACGTGTCCCTCGACGACCTGGTCGCGAGCCCGGCTGAGACCGTCGCCGCCACCGGCGCGCGGGAAGGCCGCGTGGGCCTGCCGCATCCGCGCATTCCACTGCCGCGCGACATCTACGAGGGCGTGCGGCCGAATTCCATGGGCCTCGACCTTACCGATGAGGCGGTGCTGGCGGCACTCGACGCGCCATTGCGAGGAAGCGTCGAGGCCTCGTGGCGGGCAGTGCCCACGCACGGTGAAGCCGAGGTGAGCGCCGCGATCGTGAATCCCGCCAATCCCGACGATACCGTGGGGCGTGTCGCCGACGCGTCGTCCGAAGAGGTGGAGGCAGCGCTCGCGCGGTCCGAATCGGCAGCGGCATCGTGGGCCTCGACACCCGCGGGCGAGCGTGCGGCGATGCTCGGGCGCGCGGCCGACGCGCTCGAGGCGGCCATGCCCGCGCTTCTGGGCCTCATCGTCCGCGAAGCCGGCAAGACGCTCGCCAACGCCATCGCCGAGGTGCGCGAGGCGGTGGATTTCCTGCGCTACTACGCGCGCCAGGCGCGCACGCGGCTCGCGGCGGGCAAGCATCCGCCCCTCGGGCCCGTGGTTTGCATCAGTCCGTGGAATTTCCCGCTCGCGATCTTTACCGGCCAGGTCGGCGCGGCGCTGGCTGCGGGCAACCCGGTGCTCGCCAAGCCCGCGGAGCAGACCCCGCTCATCGCCGCGGAAGCGGTGCGCCTGCTGCACGCGGCGGGCATTCCGCGCGAGGTGCTGCAGCTCGTGCCGGGGCGCGGCGACGTGGTGGGTGCGAGGCTGGTCGCCGATGCACGGGTCCATGGCGTGGTGTTCACCGGCTCCACCGCCGTCGCGCGCATCATCCAGCGCACGCTGGCCGGGCGGCTCACGCGCGAGGGTCGTGCGGTTCCGCTCGTGGCGGAAACCGGCGGCCAGAACTGCATGATCGTCGACTCCTCGGCACTCGCGGAGCAAGTCGTGGCCGACGCCGTCAATTCGGCGTTCGACAGCGCCGGGCAACGCTGCTCGGCGCTGCGCGTGCTGTGCCTGCAGGAAGACATCGCGGATCGCGTGCTCGAAATGCTCGAGGGCGCCATGGCCGAGCTGGTGATGGGCGATCCCCAGCGCCTCGCCGTGGACGTGGGGCCGGTGATCGACGAGGAGGCGCGTCGCGGGCTGCTCGCCCACATCGATCGGATGCGCGCCGCGGGCCATCGCGTGCACCAGGTGGTAGCGCACCAGGTCGCTCCCGAAGTGGCGCGCGGCACGTTCGTCCCGCCGACTTCGATCGAGATCGATCGCCTGGGCGCGCTCGAGCACGAGGTGTTCGGGCCGGTGCTGCACGTGCTGAGGTTCAAGCGCACGTCGCTGGATGCGCTGGTGGGGGAGATCAATGCGCTCGGCTTCGGCCTCACGCTCGGCGTGCACTCGCGCGTGGACCAGACCATCGACCGCATCGTGGCGCGGGCGCGAGTGGGCAACATCTACGTGAACCGCAACATCGTGGGCGCCGTGGTGGGCGTGCAGCCCTTCGGCGGCGAGGGGCTCTCGGGAACCGGCCCCAAGGCCGGCGGCCCGCTCTACCTGTATCGCCTGCTCGCCGAGTGCCCGCCGGAAGCTGCGATCGAGGAGCTGCGCGCGCCCGATGGCACGGTGCCCGCGGGCCGCCCGCTGCCGGCCGCGTTCGAGGCGTTGCGCGATTGGTCGGCGAGCGTCGGAGGCGAGGCGTCCCTCGCCTTTTTCTGCGACCGCGTCGCGGCGATCTCTCCCGTGGGTCTCACGCAGGCGTTGCCCGGGCCCACCGGGGAGCGCAACACCTACTCCGTGGTGGGGCGCGAGGCGGTGCTGTGCCTCGCGACCGCACCGCTGGATCGATTCCGCGAGGTCGCCCTGGTCCTCGCGTTGGGCGGCACGCCGCTGCTGCCGGCCTCCGATGAAGCACGTGCGCTGGTGGCGCGTCTCCCCGTCGCGGTGGCACGTGCCATCGACCTGGTGGCTGATTGGAAAGATCCCGCCACCCGGTTCGACGCGGTGCTCCACCACGGCTCCGCGGAATCGCTTCGCGCGGTTCTGGAAGTAGTGGCGCGGCGCGATGGCCCGATCGTCGGGGTCCACGGTTTCGCGCCGGGCGAGGAGGCACTCCCGATCGAACGCCTCCTGGTCGAGCGCGTGGTGAGCGTCAACACCGCGGCCGCCGGCGGCAATGCGAGCCTCATGACCGTCGGCTGAAAAAAAGGCGGCCCGGAGGCCGCCTTTCTCGAACCCCTCGAAGCGATCAGTCGGGAATCGTCAGCACGTTGCCGCTGAAGGTGATGACGTTGCCCGCCGCCGGGGCGGCCGCGATCGGCGGCACGTTCGCCGCCGTGATCGCAGGTGCGGCGCCGGGTGTACCGCCGCGCGGCGTCGTGCGCACCACCTGCGAGGGCGGGATCGCGGTCCCGTTCTTGAGGTTGGCGTAAACGATGTCCAGCGCCTGGATCACGTAGCGATGCAGCGGCACGACGCGCGTGTCGTAGCCCGCCAATGCCGCGTTGCCGATGAACGCGTCGAAGTGCTGGGCATTCACGACCTCGTAGTACGCGAGCTTGCTGGCGCTGTCGGCCTGTTTGTTGAGCGCGTAGTACGGGCGCGAGGTGTGGTTCACCGGGACCAGCGTGTCCGCCCGACCGTGCACGATCACCGCGGGCTTGCCGCGCAGGTTGCCGTTGCGCTTGATGGCGTCGATGCTGGCGCGCACCGTCGTGGCCGTGGCGCTTGAGCCGGTGAAGAGCTCACGCAGGCACACCGCGCCATCGAGGTTCAAATCCGCCACAGTGGTGGAGGGCGAAATCGAGGCCGCATCCACCGCGGCACCTCCCACCGAGTTGTTGTTGATGATGTTGATGCCGCTGGTGGGCGGAACGCCGTTGCCCGTGCCGAAGAGCTGCGCGGCGGCGTTGGCGGAGATCGCCGGCGGGACGCCTGCGACCGGCGTCGCGCCGAAGCTGTAGCCGCACAGGTTGTCGCGAACGCTCGCCTTCGCGAACGCGTTGGCGTACGTGAGGGCCACCGGCAGGGTGGCGAACGCGTAATGCGATGCCTGGAACGGCACCGTGTCCGGATCCCATCCCGAAGCCAGCAGGCGGTTCAATGCATCGGTCGCCTGCTCCGCGGTCGTAGCACCCGTCACCAGCCCGCGCGCGGCAAGGCCCGCGCAACGGTTGGTGGCGGTGGCTGCATTCACGAAAGCGAGCGCCGGGGCGCCCGCGGCAGCCGGCGCGTAGGCGGCGCACGGCTGGTAGAGGTTGGCGATCGTGAAGTAGTCGTACAGCGACTTGCTGTTCGATGGGACCGTCGTGGCACCCCGGCGGATGGTCACCCCGGCCGGGGAGTTGAGCACGATCTGCGGCTCGCCCACGGCCACGCCGTCGATCAGTCCCGCCGTGTCCTGCTCCGCGGCGGCAATCGCGGCGCCACCGCCGTTGGAGACGCTCGAGGCGATCACGATCGTGTTCTCGGGGGTGATGGTGCGGATGATGGTGGAGCCCGATGCCGTGCCGTACTTCTGGTTCAGCATGTAGAAGGCGAATTCCACGGCGCGCAGCGTATCGCGGCCCCAGTCTTTCTCCGGGTTCACCTGGGAGTGCGCGTGCTTGTACGCCCAGCGATTCGGGAATTGCGTGTTGAAGGCGGTGAGGTCGGCCGCCGAGACGTTGGCCACGAACTGGGCGTTGGTACCGGCAGTCGCCACCGGCGAGCGCGTGCCGAGCAGCAGGTAGGTGGCGCCTGCCGTGAGGTCATGGCCGCCGTTGCCGGTGCCCTTGTCCGTGTACGCCACGGCGCAACCCTTCTTGAGACCCCATTCGCCCGAGGTTCCGATGGCGCCGTAGACGCCGCGCGAGCCGCTCGAGGTGGCGGTGACGATGCAGGGATTGGCGGTGCTGAACGTGCTGGGAATCTGCACCATCATCGTCACGTTCTCGCGCCCGGTGCCATCGTCGGCAAAGGCGATGTGCTCCTCTCCGGCGATCTTGCCCTCGCCCGTGGTCACGGCACCCGTCGAATCGACGTTGGGACCGTAGAGTGTCCCGTAGCCGCCGGCTGCCGCAATGTCTATCAGCGAGCGATAGTTGTTATAAATGGCGATTCGGCGCAGCTCCTGCACCGTGGGGCTCGCGGGCGTCGCGGCAACCGGGGCTGCACCGGCGAGGCCGGTCTTCCCGAGGCCGGCGGTGAGCAGGTCGTCGGTGTCGCCGTTGTAGGTGGCGCTGACAATCGCGCCCTTCAGGAAATCGGGCCGCGTGTTGGGCGTGCCGTCATTGTTGTTGTTGCCGTCGTCGCTGCCGCAACCGGCAAGTGCCAGCGCGGCGGCAACTGCCGCGATGCGGAAATTCGTGGACATGGTGATCCTCTCCTGTTGAGCGTTCTTTGTGCTTCGTTTTTTTCGTCGCCGGTACGGCTAGCGGGCCGGTCAAGCGGTAAATCCCCTGCAAGTGCCGTGCCGTGGGCACGCCTTGCCGCAAGTCGTTGAGTCCATTGGTACTGAAGGGCTGGAAGCGCCGGGCGGCTGGTGCCCGGGAGTCCGGAAGTCTAGACGAACGTCCGGAGCCCCGGACGTTCGGGTGAAAACTAATGGCTGCGGTCGGAGCGCCCGGTCGCGAGGATCGAGAGCTTCTGGTAGAGCGTGGCGCGCGAGATTCCCAGCAGCTCCGCGGCGAGGATCTTCTTGCCCTCGGCGGCGGCGAGTGCCGAGCGGATGGCGCCGCGCTCGGCATCGGCCACCACGTCGGCGAGCTTCAAGGTGGGACGTTCGCCGAGGCGCGAGGCGGTCGCGACGCGCGGCAGCACCAGCGTGAACTCCTCGGCCGAGAGGCGCGGGCTGTCGGAGTTGAGGGTCACCTGCTCCAGGACATTGCGCAGCTCTCGGATGTTGCCCGGCCACGCATAGGTGGAAAGCGCGGCGAGCGCCGTGGGGGTGAGCTCTCGCTGCGGGCGGCCCGAGCGCCGGGCGATGTCCTCGCAGATGTGGTCGGTGAGGGATTCGAGCTCGGCCACGCGGTCGCGCAGCGGCGGCAACTCGATCGGCAGCACCGAAAGGCGATAGTAGAGGTCGGAGCGGAAGCGGCCCATGGAGACCATCCGGCGCAGGTCCACGCTCGAGGCCGCGATCACGCGCACGTCCACCTTGGCGACGCGATTGGAGCCGAGGGGCTCGACCTCCTTCTCCTGCAGCACGCGCAGGAGCTTCGCCTGCATCGCCATCGGCATGTCGCCCACCTCGTCGAGGAAGAGCGTCCCGCCGTTGGCCAGCACGAACTTGCCGTCGCGCCCGCGGCGGTCGGCGCCGGTGTACGCGGAGGCCGATGCGCCGAAGAATTCCGCTTCCAGCAGCGTGTCGGGAATGGCGGCCACGTTGATCCCGATGAACGGGCCGTGGGCGCGCGGGCTGGCGGCGTGGATGGCCTGGGCGAGCACTTCCTTGCCGGTGCCGGTTTCGCCCAGCAGCAGCACGGTCGTGTCCACCTGTGCCGCGCGCCGGGCCTGGCGCTTGGTTTCCATCGCCGCGGGAGAGGCGCCGATGAAGTTGGAGAAGGTGTAGCGCACTCGGCGCTCTTCCGCGAGGCTCTTCTGGGTGTCGGCGAGCTCGGTCTCGAGGCGCACGAACTTGGACACCAGCGGCTGCAGGTGCTTCAGCCGGTCGTAGAGCATGTAGCCCACGGCGCCGACCACGCGGCCGCGCTCGTCCTTGATGGGCATGCGCATCACCACGAACGACTCGTCGCCGAACTGCATGATGTCGAGCATGATCGGCTCGCCCGTGCGCACCACCTCGCGCATGAGGCTGTTGGGGATCACATCCTCGACGACCTTGCCGACGGCCTCGGCCGCGGAGCCGGCCTTGAGGCGGGCCGCGTACTTGTCCGAGAGCCACACGATGCGCGCCTCGCGATCGACGATCACGGCGCCCTCGCACATCTCGTCCAGCCCCTCGAAAAGGGACTTCTTGGCGATCTTTCGGATCGCCGCTGGATCTTTCAGTCGGCTCACGTCCCCTCCCGTTTTTCCGCTCTATCGGCGGACTTCTCTACCGCTGGCATCACGAACGTGTTTCGCCGCTGGTTGCTGGGCGTTGAGCGGCCGCTTCAGCGGTCCGCTCGTACGGCCTTCATGCCGGGTTTTATTTCACCGCGTATCTATTTCACCACGGATCGGTCCTGGCCGAAGAGGATCTTGCGCTCCTCTTCGGTGCGAATCTGCGCCTTGTCCGGATTCACTTCCTTCGAGCGCGCGTAGGCCCGGGTGGTCCCGGGGCGCGCGCGGATCGCGGCATGCCAGCGCTTTAAGTTGGGAAAGTCGTCAAGGTCCTGCCCCTGCCGCTCGGGAATCACCCACGGGTAGGCGGCCATGTCGGCGATGGTGTAGTCGTTGCCCATGACGAAAGCGCGCCCCGTGAGGCGCTTGTTCAACACCCCATAGAGGCGCGAAGTCTCCTTCACGTAACGGTCCACGGCGTACGGCAGCTTCTCGGGCGCGTAGTGGGAGAAGTGGTGGTTCTGCCCCGCCATCGGGCCGAGCCCGCCCATCTGCCACATCAGCCATTCGAGGGTCGCCACCTGGCCGCGCAGGTCCTTCGGGATGAATTGCCCGGTCTTGCCCGCGAGGTAGAGGAGGATCGCACCGGACTCGAAGACGCTGATCGGCTTGCCGCCATCGGTGGGGGCGTGGTCGACGATCGCCGGGATGCGGTTGTTGGGCGAGACCTTGAGGAAGGCGGGGTCGAACTGCTCCCCCTTTCCGATGTTGATCGGCTTGATGCGGTATTCGAGGCCGGCCTCCTCGAGGAAGAGGGTGATCTTGTGGCCGTTAGGCGTCGTCCAGTAGTACAAGTCAATCATGGGGGCCTCCTTGGAGCGGGGATTATGCCGACAAATCGACCCTCTCCCCGGCCCTCTCCCAGGGGAGAGGGAGACTTCACTTCCCGAGCGGGCCGGTCTCGCAGCGCAGGTACTGGTCAGGCCATTTCATCGCCACACCCAGCTCCTTCGCGGCGTGCCGCGGCCAGTAGGGGTCGCGCAGCATCGCGCGCGCTAGCGCCACCGCGTCGGCCTGCTCGTGAAACACGATCTGCTCGGCCTGGGTCGCGTCGCCGATGAGGCCCACGCTGCAGGTGGGGATGCCGACTTCCTTGCGGATCGCCGCCGAGAACGGCACCTGGTAGCCCGGCCCTAGCACGATCTTCTGCTCGTGGATGTTGCCGCCGCTGGAGACGTCGATCATGTCGATGCCCGCGTCCTTGAGGCGCCGGCAGAGCTCGATCGACTGCGGCAGGTCCCAGCCTCCTTCGTACCAGTCGGTGGCGGAGATGCGGTACATCACCGGCTTGTCTGCGGGCCATACCTCGCGCACCGCCTTCGACACCTCGAGGGCGAAGCGCACGCGGTTGTCGAAGGAGCCGCCGTAGGCGTCGGTGCGGGTGTTGGAAAGCGGCGAGACGAAGTTGTGGATGAGGTAGCCGTGGGCGCCGTGCACTTCCACGACATCGAAGCCCGCGGCGAGCGCGTGGCGCGCGCCCTGACGGAAGTCCTCGATCGTGGCCTCGATCTCCGCCAGGGTCATGGCACGCGGCGCCGGGTAGTGGCCGAACGGGATGGCGCTGGGCCCGAGGGTGGTCCAGGCGCCCTCCGCCTCCGGCAACGGCTTGCCGCCGAGCCAGGGCTTGTTGCAAGAGGCCTTGCGGCCCGCGTGGGCGATCTGCATCGCCGGCACCGAACCCTGTGCGCGGATGAAATCGGCGATCGGCCTCCACGCCTGGGCGTGGGCTTCCGACCAGATGCCCGCATCCCACGGCGTGATCCGGCCCACGGCGGTGACGCCGCTCGCCTCGACGCACACCAGTCCCGCCCCGCCCACCGCGCGGCTGCCGAGGTGTACCGCATGCCACGGGTTGGGCATGCCGTCCTCGCTGGAGTACTGGCACATCGGAGAAACGAAGACGCGGTTGGGGATGGTGACGGAGCGGAGCGTGAGCGGCGAGAAGAGGCGCGACATGGGATGCACGGTCGGAGGGGAATCGGCATAGTACGCAATCGGATCGTTACTTCGAGTCGCCTGCCGTTGCAATCCGTACTCTCCATCCGTGCCGGGCCCCGCGCGCTGGCGAGGATTCGCGCCCACGGCCTCGATGCGGCCGACGTGGGCATCGTGCCCGGAGCCGCCGGCGGGCCCAAGGGCCTGGGCATCGCGGGGCTCGACCGGGCGATCTTCGGCGAGTGGCTGCCGGCCGCACCGCGCGTGCGCCACCTGGTCGGCGCTTCCATCGGCGCGTGGCGCTTCGCCGCGGCGGCGCGCAACGATCCGATGCAGGCGCTCGACGAATTCGCGCGGGCCTATACCGAGCAATGCTATCCGCGGCGGCCCACCCGGCGCTTCGTGTCGCAGTGCGCGCGCGAGATGCTGGTGGGATTATTCCGCGGTCGCGAGGCCGAGATCCTCGCAAGCCCCGGTTATCGGCTCCACATCCTCACGGTCCGGGGTCGCTGGCCGCTCACGCGTGATTCGGCGTTCGGCACCTCCTTCGGCTTCGGCATGGCGGCGATGGCCAACGCCATCGGACGGCGCCACCTCGCGCGCTTCATCGACCGCATCGTGTTCCACGACCCGCGCGACCCGCCGCCCTTCATGACCGTGGGCGGGCTCGCCGCGCCCGGGGCCGCGCCGCCGGTGCGCTTCGATGCCTTCCACACCCAGGCGGTGACGCTCGACGCGGAGAACCTCGGCGACGCGCTCCTCGCCTCGGCCTCGATCCCGCTGGTGCTGGAGGGCGTGCCCAACATCGCGCGTGCGCCGGCCGGCGTCTACTGGGACGGCGGCATCATCGACTACCACTTGCACTTGCCCTACCACCAGTCGTCCGACCTGGTGCTCTACCCGCACTTCACCGACCGCATCGTGCCGGGCTGGCTCGACAAGTCGATGCCGTGGCGCGTGGCGCGCGGCGAATGGCTGGACAACGTGGTGCTGGTGTCGCCGTCGCGCGATTACCTCGCCTCGCTTCCCCACGGGAAGCTGCCGGATCGCAACGACTTCAAGCGCTTCCTCGGCGACGACGCGGGCCGGATGCGCGACTGGCGGCACTCGATCGCCGAGAGCGACCGGCTGGGCGCGGCGTTCCTGGAATTCGCGCGCCGCCCGGACGCGAGCCGGGTGCTGCCGCTGTAGAAATAATGGGGTCAGAACAGGTATTCGCGACCCGTGCGGCGAACGAAAACCTGTTCTGACCCCATTATTTCCGCGACCACTTTTCGCGCTCCCGCAGCAGCACCGCGGCGGTGGCTTCGGGTGTGGCGCCCACGGGATCGATCCACTGGCGGTCCCATAGCGAGGCCTTGAGCGCCGGGTCGCGGATGATGCGCACCAGCTCGGCATTGAGACGCACGATGGCCGCGGGAGGCGTGCGCGCGGGCGCCATCACGGCCATCCAGACATCCGCCTCGAACCCCGGATAACCCGATTCGGCGATGGTGGGCACATCCGGCACCAGCGGCGAGCGCCGCGCCGAGGTCTGGGCGAGCACGCGCAGCTTCCCCGCCTCGACCTGGGGAATCAGCGCCGTGGGATTGAGCGACAGCAGCTGCACGTCCCCGGCCAGGAGTGCCGCCACCGCGGGCGCGCCGCCGTTGTAGGGAATGTGCACGGTGTCGATGCCGGCCGCGCGGTTGAAGAGCTCCACCGACAGCTGCGAGATGCTGCCCTTGCCGACGCTCGAGAAGTTGAGCTTCCCCGGCTCGCGCTTCGCTAGCGCCACCAGGTCCGCCAGGTTCTTCACGCCGAGCGCGGGGCGCACGGCGATGAGGTTCGGCGAGGTGCCGACGAGCGTCACGGCGGCGAGGTCGCGTTGCGGATCGTAGGGAAGGTCCTTCTCGAGCGCCGGGCTCACCGCGAGGGGGCCGTTGGTTCCCATCAGCAGCGTGAGGCCATCGGGCGCGCTGCGCGCGACCAGCTCGGCGGCGATGTTACCTCCGGCCCCCGGACGATTCTCCACCACGACCGGCTGCGCGAGCGCGCGGGAAAGGGGCTCGGCGAGGGCGCGCGCGACGACGTCGGGCTGTCCTCCGGGGGCGAACGGAACGATGATTCGTATCGCGCGGGAGGGCTGCCACTGCGACAGCGCGGCCGTTGCGGCGAGGCAAAACAAGGCGAGGATCACCAGTCGAAAGCGCATGCCGCATTCTAGGGCCTTGCACTGCGGCTGCCACGGCGTATCCTGCGCGTCACAATCGTAATGCCGGCCCCGGCGGAAATGTGCAGGAGGTCACAGGCCCGTCCCTGGCGCAGTGCTAATTTACCGCGGCTAACAACGACAAACAGGAACCCCCATGACTCGCCGCAGCCAGAGCATCTTTCGCACCGCCCTCGCAGTAATCGCCGCCACCGGCTGCGCCGTTGCCCAGGCGCAACTCACCGAGGAGGTGGCCCGCCAGGCCGCCACCGAGCTGCGCATGCTCGTGACCGAGGGCACCAACGTGGTCGGCGACCTGCAGCCGGCGATCAACTCCGGCAAGACAGTGCGCGAAGAGGTGAGCCCCGAAGCGCTCACCAACCAGTTCCGCGCGCGCTACCAGAAGGCCGCGGGCGCGCCGTTCGACCCCAAGGCCCAGGGCCCCATCGGGGATGCGCGCCGGGCCTACCTGCAGGCCTTCACGACCGTGGTCACCCGCTTCCAGCCCAACCTCACCAAGGGCGGCCAGGACGCCTTGGTGCCGGCGTTCTTCCGGGCCCAGGTGCTGAAGGAGTTCAACCAGCTGATGCAGGGCCGCATGCAGGGCTACGCCACCAACCGCGACAGCGAGCTGATCAACGGCGATTGGGCCGTGCGCCGCGTGATGAAGGGCTCGGTGCTGGCCGCGGAGGTGCAGTCGCTCATGGCCGCCGGCGGCCTCGAGCCGGTGGTGAAGAAGAGCGGCGGCTCGGTGATGGGCTACTACCCGATGAAGCTGGGTGCGGCCTGCGTGGCCTGCCATGCGCAGAACGGCCTCAAGCAGAAGGAGGGGGATTTCGGCGGCGCCTTCGTGGCGGAGATCCCGGTCAAGTGACGACGCCATGAGCCTGCGACGCCTTCTGGCGCTGCTGCCCGTCGGCCTCGTTGTGCTGGTGGCGCTCAACATGGCGATGCTGGTGGTGCAGGATCGCCAGGGGCGCGCCACGTTCGACCAGATGCGCGTGGCGCAGGCGCATCGCGATGCCGTGGGCCGGCTGCGTGCCGACTGCGAGCCGCTCACCTTCAAGGCCGTGGCGTGGACCCTCACGCGCCGCAGCACGCAGGCCCGTCAGTACCAGGACGGCAAGGCCGCCTGCATGGCGGCGCTGGAGGGCGCGCGCAAGGCGATCGAAGGCGCCGGCGATGCGGTCAGTGCGTTGAGTGCGCAGATCAGGCAGCTTGCCGTCCTGCTCGAGGCGATCCAGTCCGAGCACACCGACGAGACCAAGATGGTCACCGTGGGCCGCCTCGAGCGCGAGGTGCAGCCCCTCACGACAGCGATCCAGCGCGCCTTCGATGACCTCGCCAAGGCCTCGGACACGGAGTCGGCGCGCCTGATGGAAGCCGCCCTCGCCCAGCAGGAGCGTACGCTGTGGCTGGGCGGCGCCCTCGGAGTCCTCGTCGTGCTCCTGGGGGCGGTGGCGGTGCACCTCGTGACGCGCCGCATCCTCGGCTCCGTCGCCGAAGCCATGACGGTGGCGAGTGCGCTCGCCGAGGGCAACCTCGCGATGGCGCCCCGGGTGATGCGCCAGGACGAGATCGGCAAGCTGCTGCACGCCATGGACCAGGCCCGGCTTGCCTGGATCGGGGCCATCGGGGATATCCACGAGGTCACGCAATACATCGATCGCACCGCCGAGGGGATCGCCCACGATGCGGGCGCCCTCAACGAGCGTAGCGTGCACGCCGCCACCAACCTGCGCCAGACCGCGCGATCCACGACCGAGCTGCTGGCGATGGTCGAGGCCTCGACCGCGTCGGCGCGCCGCGTGGCGGAGCTCGCGGGAGCCGCGACGGGGTCCGCGCAAGAGGGTGCTGCCGCCATGGGAGAGGTGGTCGCCACCATGGATAGCCTCAGTGCGGCTTCGGCGCGGATCGGCGAGATCGTCTCGGTGATCGACGCGATCGCGTTCCAGACCAACCTCCTGGCACTCAATGCCGCGGTGGAAGCCGCGCGTGCGGGCGAGCAAGGGCGTGGGTTCGCGGTGGTGGCGAGCGAGGTGCGAGCGCTGGCGCAGCGTTGCGCGGGTGCCTCGGCTCAGATCCGCGGGCTGATCGGCGAATCGGTGGCGGGGGTGAAGCAGGGCGCCCGAAGTGCCACCGGCGCGAGCGACAAGATCCGCGTCGTGGGCGCATCGATCGGCGAGGTGTCCTCGATGATCGACGACGTTTCGGGGGCGGCGAGCAAGCAGGGCCGCGAGATCGACCAGCTCTCCCGCACGCTCGCCGAGCTCGACCAGCTCACGCAGAACAACACCCGCATGGTCGGCTCGTGGACCGAACGCGCGAGCCACCTGCGCGAGGAAGTCCAGCGCCTCGCGGGCCTGGTGCAGCGCTTCCGCCTGCCGGAGACCGCGGCGCGGCGGGAGGAGCTCGAGGTGTCCGGCGCGGTGGAGCGCCTCGAGGCTCCTGCCCGCTAGCGGGTCAGTAGTTCAGCACCGGTGCCAGCCACCGCTCGGCCTGGGCCAGGTCCATGCCCTTGCGATGCGCGTAGTCCGCCACCTGGTCGCGTTCCACCTTGCCGATCGCGAAGTAGCGCGATTCCGGATGCGAGAGATAGAACCCCGCGACCGCCGCTGTCGGCAGCATCGCGAACGACTCGGTGATCGTCATCGACGCGTTACGCTCGGCGTCGAGGAGGCGGAAGAGCTCGCCCTTCTCGGTGTGGTCGGGGCACGCGGGATAGCCGGGCGCGGGGCGGATGCCGCGGTACTTCTCGGCGATGAGCTCCTCGTTCGAGAGCGCTTCATCGGCGGCATACCCCCAGTATTCCGTCCGCACACGGTGGTGCAGGTGCTCGGCGAAGGCCTCCGCGAGGCGATCGGCGATCGCCTTCAGCATGATGGCGCCGTAGTCGTCGTTCTTCGCCGCGAAGTCGGCGAGCTTCGCGTCGATGCCGAGGCCTGCAGTCACCGCGAAGGCCCCCACGTAGTCGGCCATGCCTGAATCCTTCGGCGCCACGAAATCCGCGAGGCACTGGTTGGGGTTGCCCGCCGGCTTCTGGTTCTGCTGCCGCAGGTTGTGCCAGGTGGCGATGACGCGCTCGCGCTTGTCGTCCGCATAGATCTCGATGTCGTCGCCGATGGAGTTCGCGGGCCACAGGCCGAAGACGCCGCTCGCGGTGAGCCAGCGGCCACGCACGATGCGGTCGAGCATCGCTTTGCCCTCGGCGAACACGTTGCGCGCGGCCTCACCCACCACGGAGTCCTGCAGGATGTCCGGGTAGCGGCCGGCGAGGTCCCAGGTCTGGAAGAACGGGGCCCAGTCGATGGCGGGCACCAGCTTTTCGAGCGGGTAGTTCTTCAGCGCCGTGACGCCGAGCTGCCGCGGCCGGGGCGGCACGTAGCCGTTCCAGTCGATCGCCACGGCGTTGGCGCGCGCAGCAGCGAGCGGGACGCTCTTCTGCCCTGTCTTGCGGGCGTGCGCCTCGCGCACCTTCACGTAGTCCTCGCGGACCTCGCGCATGTATTTCTCGCGGCCCTCCACCGAGGAGAGGCTCGAGGCGACTCCCACGGCCCGCGACGCATCGGGCACCCACACGGTGGGCCCGGAATAGTTGGGCTCGATCTTCACGGCGGTGTGGGTGCGCGAGGTGGTGGCGCCGCCGATCAGCAGCGGCACCGTGAAGCCCAGGCGCTCCATCTCCTTCGCCACGTGGGCCATTTCCTCGAGCGACGGCGTGATGAGCCCGGAGAGGCCCACGAAGTCCGCATTCTCGGCGCGCGCGGTCTCGAGGATCTTCTCGGCGGAAACCATCACGCCCAGGTCGACCACGTCGAAGTTGTTGCACTGGAGCACCACGCCCACGATGTTCTTGCCGATGTCGTGCACGTCGCCCTTCACGGTCGCCATGACGACCTTGCCCTTGGCCTTGGCGTCGGCGGCACCCATGCGGCGCTTCTCCTCCTCGATGAAGGGGATGAGGTGCGCCACTGCTTGTTTCATCACGCGTGCGGACTTCACCACCTGGGGCAGGAACATCTTCCCCGAGCCGAAGAGGTCGCCCACCACGTTCATGCCGTCCATGAGCGGCCCCTCGATCACGTGGAGCGGCCGCTCGTAGAGCAGGCGCGCCTCCTCGGTGTCGGCGACGATGAATTCCGTGATGCCTTTCACCAGCGCGTGGGAGAGGCGCTCCTGGGGCGTGCCGCGGCGCCAGGCGAGCTCTTCCACCGCGTCCTTCGCCTTCGCCTTGTAGGTCTCGGCGAATTCCACCAGCCGCTCGGTCGCCTCGGGCCGGCGGTTGAAGATCACGTCCTCGACGCGCTCCAGCAGCTCCGGCGGGATCTCGGCATACACGCCCAGCTGCCCGGCGTTCACGATGCCCATCGTCATGCCGGCCTTGGTGGCGTGGTACAGGAACGCGGTGTGCATCGCCTCGCGGATCGGGTCGTTGCCGCGGAACGAGAACGAGAAGTTGGACACGCCGCCCGAGGTCTTCGCGTGGGGCAGGTGGCGGTGGATCCACGCCAGGGCTTCGAGATAGTCGCGGCCGTAGGTGTTGTGCTCCTCGATGCCGGTAGCCACCGCGAAGATGTTCGGGTCGAAGATGATGTCCTCGGCCGGGAACCCCACCTGGTTCACCAGGATGTCGTAGCAGCGCTGGCAGATCGAGGTCTTGCGCTCGAGGGTGTCGGCCTGGCCCTTCTCGTCGAAGGCCATCACCACCACGGCGGCGCCGTAGCGGCGCGCGAGCTTCGCCTGCTGGACGAACTCCGCCTCGCCCGCCTTGAGCGATATCGAGTTCACGATCGACTTGCCCTGCACGCATTTCAAGCCCGCCTCGATGACGCTCCACTTGGAGCTGTCGATCATCACCGGCACGCGGCAGATGTCCGGCTCGGCCGCCACCAGCAGCAGGAAGCGCGTCATGGCCGCGGCGGAATCGAGCATCGCCTCGTCCATGTTGATGTCGATCACCTGCGCGCCGCTCTCCACCTGCTGGCGCGCCACCGCAAGCGCCTCTGGGTAGTCGCCGGCGAGGATCAGGCGCGCGAAGGCCTTGGAGCCGGTGACGTTGGTGCGCTCGCCCACGTTCACGAAGAGGGAATCGTCGCCCACGTTGAGCGGCTCCAGGCCCGAGAGCCGCAGCCGCGGCTCGATCTTCGGCACCACGCGGGGGCGGAACGGGGCCACGGTCTCGGCGATGGCCTTGATGTGCGCGGGCGTCGTGCCGCAGCAGCCGCCGGTGATGTTGAGCCAGCCGCTCTCGGCCCACTCGCGGATGAGGCCCGCCGTTTCTTCCGGCAGCTCGTCGTATTCCGCCATCGCGTTGGGCAGGCCCGCGTTGGGGTGGGCCGAGACGTAGACGTCGGCGATGCGAGCGAGGTCCTCGATGTGGGGGCGGAGCTGCCGCGCGCCGAGCGCGCAGTTGAAGCCGATCGAAAGCGGGCGCGCGTGGCGCATCGAGTTCCAGAACGCTTCCGCCGTCTGCCCCGAGAGCGTGCGGCCCGAAGCGTCGGTGATGGTGCCGGAGATCATCACCGGGAGCTTGAAGCCCAGCTCCTCGAAGAGCTCGTCGATGGCGAACAGCGCCGCCTTGGCGTTGAGCGTGTCGAAGATGGTCTCGACCATCAGGATGTCGACGCCGCCTTCCACGAGGGCGCGCGCGGCGACAAGGTACGAATCCTTCACCTGGTCGAACGTGACGGCGCGATAACCGGGGTCGTTCACGTCCGGCGAGAGCGAGAGGGTGCGGTTCATCGGCCCAAGCACCCCGGCCACGAAGCGGGGCTTGCCCGTCGTGCGGGCGCTGAAGGAGTCGGCCACCTCGCGAGCCAGGCGTGCCCCGGCGAGGTTCAGCTCCGTCACGATCTCCTCGAGGTGGTAGTCCGCCTGGGCGATGGAGGTCGAGTTGAAGGTGTTGGTCTCGAGGATGTCGGCGCCGGCCTCGAGGTACTCGGCGTGGATCTCCCGGATCACCTCGGGGCGGGTGATCGACAGGAGGTCGTTGTTGCCGCGCAGGTCGCGGGCGAAGTCACGGAAACGCTCGCCCCGGTACTGGGCCTCCGTGAGGTTATGCCGCTGGATCATCGTGCCCATGGCGCCGTCGAGGACGAGGATGCGCTGCTCGAGGGCGCGGTGGAGGGCTTCGAGGCGGGCAGGGCGGGTGGAGATCGGCTGGTCCATGTGTCACCCCCGCGCAAGCAGGGGCCCAATTGAGATGTGTCACCCCCGCGCAGGCGGGGGCCCAATTCAGAAATGAAAAAAACCCGCCGGCTGGGAAGCGAACGGGTTTTTGGGCCGATCGCTTTAGCTGCATTTTTTAAGCGCCCGCAAGCTGACGAATCAAATCGGCGCTACGACACCACCATTCTACGCTCCCGGCGAGGACCCGGCAAACCCGTGTTGGGCCGATGAAACGGCGCATTGACGCCCGGTGGGGCGCTCCCGTAGCTTGCGGCCATGACCCCCTCCATCCAGTCCCGCGCCGCCGAAGGCGTCGCCCACATCACCCTCGACCGCCCCGACCGCGGCAACGCCTTTTCCGCCGCCATGGTGGAGGAGCTGCAGCGCGCCTGGGATGCCGCGCTGGAAGACCCGGCCACGCACACCGTGGTGCTGCGGGGCAACGGCAAGCAGTTCTGCACCGGGTTCGACCTTTCCAGCCTGGGGGACGAGACCGATTCGACCCTGCGCCAGCGTTTCAGGCGCGTCGAGGCGCTGTTGCAATCGGTGTGGCACGCGCCGCTCCGCACCGTCGCGATCGCCCAGGGGCGCACCTGGGGCGCGGGCGCCGACCTCTTCGCCTCGTGCGACGTGCGGGCCGCGTTCCCGGACGCGACCTTCCGCTTTCCCGGGGCGGGCTTCGGCATCGTTCTCGGGACGAGGCGCCTCACGGAGGCGATCGGGTGGGCCGCCGCACGCCCGTTGGTGACCGAGGGGAAGCCGCTGGATGTCCCGGCAGCGACCGCTTGCGGCCTGGTCACCCATGTCATCCCTGCCGAGCCGGAAGAGTGGCTGGCCCAGCTCACCGCCATCGCGCCCGTCGATCGCGAGACGTTCGCGGCGATCCGTGCGGTGGCCCGGGCGCAGCTGCAGAAGGAGGATGCGGAAAGCCTCGATCGTTCCGCCGCGCGACCCGGCCTCAAATCCCGGATCGAGGCCTACATCGAGCGCGCTCGCGCCCCGCGGCACTAGCCTCACGGCAGCGGGCGCATTCAGCGCTCGCTGGCGGCGGCCTACCAGGAGCGCACTAGCGCTCTGCCGCGGCCAGCCGCAACCCCAGGCCCACCAGCACCGCGCCGCTGGCGCGATTCACCCACGTGAGGGCGCGCGGCGAGCGCAGGACGCGTTCGGCGAGGCTGCCGGCGGCGAGCCCCACGCCCACTTTCACCGGCAGCGCCATGGCCGCGTAAAGCACGCCCAGGAATACCAGGTCGCGAGTGGGGTGCGCGCTCGCCGGGTCGACGAACTGCGGCAGGAAGGCGAAGAAGAACAGCACGATCTTGGGGTTGGTCACGTTGGAGAGCATCCCCTGCCATACCAACCCCGCGGGGGTAAGCCGTGAAGCGCCCGAGTGGAGATCGCGACCAGCCTCGCGCATGAGCAGGAGCTTGAGGCCGAGATAGACGAGATAGGCCGCGCCGGCGAGCTTCAGCGCGAGGAACAGGGCTTCGCTCGCGTGCAGGATAGCGCCCACCCCGAGGGCGGCCAGCGCCGTGTGCACCAGGATGCCGAGGCATACGCCCACTGCCGAGCACACGCCGGCAAAGCGCCCCTGGGCGAGCGAGCGCGTCATCACGTAGAGCATGTCCTGGCCCGGGGTCGCGATCAGCGCGAGCGAGGCAACCACGTACAGCCCGAGGGCCGGCGACTCCAAGCTAGGCGGCGGCGTTGGTCGCGAGCCAGTCCAGCGCCACGGTGGCCAGCGTCTTCACTCCGATCGGCAGGCACGCCTCGTCGACGAAGAAGCGCGGGCTGTGGTTGGGGGCGGCCTTAGAGACGTCCTTGTCGGGCGCGGTGCAGCCGACGAAGTAGAAGAAGCCCGGAACCTCTTTCTGGAAGAACGAGAAATCCTCGGCGCCGCACACCTTGTCGATCACGGTGACGTTCTCGTCGCCGGCTGCGCGGGACAGCGCCGGGATGGTGGCCTCGGTGAGCTCGGGATGGTTCACCGTCACGTCGTACCAGCGGTGGATGTGCACCTTGGCCTTGGCGCCGCCGGCCTCGGCGATCAGCTCCGAGATGCGCTTCACATGCTGGTGGATCTCGTCGCGCTGCGCCTCGTCGAAGGTGCGGATGGTGCCCTCGAGCTTCACCTCGTCGGGGATGATGTTGTGGCGCACGCCGCCGTGGAACACACCCACGGTGACCACCGACGGTTCCTGCGTGATGTTCATGCGCCGCGAGACGATGGTCTGGAGGCCGAGGACGATCTGCGAGCTCACCACGATCGGGTCCACGCCACGCCACGGCATCGCCGCGTGGGTCTGGGTGCCGCGCACGAAGATGCGGAAGTCGTCGGCCGAGGCCATCAGCGGGCCCGAGCGGTAGCCGATCTGCCCGGTGGGGAAGATCGAGGTCACGTGCAGTCCGAAGATGGCGCCCACGTCGGGGTTCTTGAGGCAGCCCTGCTCCACCATCATCTTCGCCCCGCCGTTCTCGCCGATGGGCGGCGTCTCCTCGGCGGGCTGGAAGATGAACTTGACCGTGCCGGGGATCTTCTCGCGCATGCCGGCCAGCAGCTCCGCCACACCCATCAGGAAGGCGGTGTGCGCATCGTGGCCGCACGCGTGCATCACGCCGCACTGCATGCCGTTCCATTCGGTGCGCACCTGGCTCTTGAACGGGACGTCGACTTCCTCGGCGACGGGCAGCGCATCCATGTCGGCGCGCAGCGCCACCACGGGGCCGGGCCGGCCGCCCTTCAGCACGCCGACCACACCCGTGTGGGCCACGCCTTCCTGGACGCTGTCCAGGCCCAGGGCGCGCAGGTGGTCCGCCACGATCTTCGCGGTGCGCACCTCGCGGTTGCCGAGCTCGGGGTTCTGGTGGAAATCGCGCCGCCAGGCGACCACGCGGGGCAGCACACGTCCGGCCGCATCGGCTACCGCGGCGTCGAAGGGGAAGGGGGTGTCGGGTGCGTTCATGGGATCGATTCTACGCCGGGGTTAAAATCTCCGGCCTATGGAACACCTCGATCCGAAACAGGCCCACCAGTACCTCCACGACAACCCCGAGGCGGTGTTCATCGACTGCCGCAGCGAGATGGAATACATGTTCGTGGGCCACCCCGTGGGCGCCATGATGGTGCCCTGGTACGACGGCGCCGAATGGGAGCTCAACACCCATTTCGTGGGCCAGGTGAAGCGCCTGGCCGGGGCCAACTTCCAGAAGCGCCCGATCCTCCTCATCTGCCGCAGCGGCAACCGCAGCCAGGAGGCCGGAGAGGCGCTCGAGGGCGCGGGCTTCAAGCACGTGATCAACGTGCTGCACGGGTTCGAAGGGGAGCTCGACGACAAGCATCACCGCAACTCGAAGAACGGCTGGCGGGTCGAGGGGCTCCCCTGGGAGCAGTATTGAGCGTCAGCTCCCCTTCAGCTGGGCGCGCACTTCCCCGCCCTTGTGCGCATCGCTGTGCACGTTGACGTACGTCATCCCCGACCTGAAGGCCGAGCACTGCTCCGGCGTCATCCTGGCACCGTCGGGCGCGGTGAAGACGTTGTCGCCGGACTTGGTGAGGGGGACGATCACCGGGCCGTTGGCGCCAGTGGCACCCTGGTGGATGTGCGCTGCCGTCGCGGTCATGCCGGTCACGGCGATCCGCGCGGTCACCGAGCAGTCCCCGCCTACGGTGACCCTGCCACTGCCGGCGGCACCGGTCGCCACGGGAGGAACCTCGCTGGCGCCGGTAAGCGATACCTGATGGGAGTGGCCGGCGTGCATGGTGTTTTGCATCATCGAGCAGCCGCTCGACAGGGCCATGGCAGTGATGGCCGCGGCGCTGCCGACCTTCGCGATCGATTTCATGTGGATCTCCTCGGAGCATCCCGGAAACACGGGTGATGATCGGATGCCGCCCGGCGGGATGAAGTTCCATTGAAGCCGAACGAGTTGCCGCCGCCGCCGAAGCCGCCGCCGTCGCTCGCATGGCTGGTGTGGGGCCTCGGGGCGGCGCTGTACCTCGTCGCCTTCTACCAGCGAGTCGCCCCGGCGGTGATCACGCGCGAGCTGTCGCTCGATTTCGGGCTGTCGGCGGCCTCGCTCGGTAATTTGTCCGCGTTCTATTTCTACGGTTACGTGGCAACCCAGATCCCCACCGGCGTGCTGGCCGACCGTTGGGGACCCCGCCGGGTGCTGGCGATCGGCGCGGCGCTGACAGCCGCCGGCACGCTGCTCTTTGTCCTCGCGCCGACCGTGTGGTGGGCTAACGCCGGGCGCCTGGC
>JANMHV010000318.1:0-3711 GCA_031375445.1 Burkholderiales bacterium
TAGGCGAAATGGTCGTCGGTATGGCCCGGCGTGTGGAGCCCGTCGACCCGTACCGCGCCGATCTGCAATGGCACCCCCTCCTCCATCCATTGGTCCACGCACCCGAACCGGTCGATCCCGGGATACACGGTGCGGCTGCCCGCTTCCCGCTTGAGCATCCCGGCCGAAGTGAGGTGGTCGGCGTGGACATGGGTTTCGACCGTGTACGCGAGCTCCAGGCCGAGCTCGCGAACCGCCGCGAGGTCCCGCTGCCACGTCGGCAGGACCGGGTCGAACAGCGCCGCCTTGCCTGTCTCCTCGCATCCGACGAGATAGGTATAGGTGCTGGACAGGGGCTCGAACAGCTGCCGGAAGATCATGGTGGCGCCTCTAATCATGTATCCGAAGATATAATATTGCAAAATAGTTTATCTGTACATATAATATTTCATCCCAGCCACCCGCCCCCCTGCTCCCATGCCAAGAACCGTCGCCATCGACACCTCGGTGCTCCGCAAGGCCGCGGGCGATGCAACCGCATTGCTGCGCACCCTCGGCAACGAGGACCGCCTGCTGCTGCTGTGCGAGCTTTCCCAGGAGGAGCTTTGCGTGGGCGACCTCGCGGAGCGCACCGGCATCCAGCAGCCCACCCTGTCCCAGCAGCTCGCGGTGCTGCGGGCGCAGGATCTCGTGGCTACCCGGCGCGAGGGCAAGCAGATCTTCTATTCCGTCTCCGACCGCAACGCGCTGGAGATACTGAAGACCCTCCACCGCATCTTCTGCGAAAGGGGCGGCCGTGCGGATTGACTGGATCGCCTTCTCCCCGTGGTCGGCCGCTTTCGGGGGCGCCCTCCTCGGCGTTGCGGCGGTGCTTTTCGCCCTCCTCGCCGGGCGCATCGCCGGCGTGAGCGGAATCGTGGGCGGTTTGCTCCGGCCCGCGCGAGGTGACGTGGCCTGGCGTGTCGCGTTCGCCGGCGGACTGGTCGCCGCACCCCTTGCCTACTCGTTGCTGGCGCCGCCAGCTGCGATGCGGGTCGATGCCTCGATTCCGATGCTTCTCCTGGCGGGTGCGCTGGTCGGGTTCGGCTCGCGCCTGGGCTCCGGCTGCACCAGCGGGCATGGCGTGTGTGGCATCTCGCGGCTCTCCCCCCGTTCGCTGGCGGCCACGGCGATCTTCATGGCGACCGGGTTCCTCGCCACTTTCCTCGTGAGGCACGTGCTGTCATGAGCCATCAAGACCGCCTCGAGACCGCGACCGCCGCGGGCGTGGGCCTTCTGTTCGGCTTGGGTCTGCTGATTTCCGGCATGACGAATCCCGCGAAGGTGCTGGGTTTCCTTGACCTCGCGGGTCCCTGGGATCCGTCGCTCGCCCTCGTCATGGGGAGCGCCATCGCGGTAGGGTCCGTAGGCTTCGCGATCGCGCGGCGGCGAAGCGCTTCACTGCTTGGCTTGCCGATGCGGCTTCCGACCAATCGCACCGTGGACCGAAGGCTCGCGCTAGGGGCGGCGATCTTCGGCGCAGGCTGGGGCCTTGCGGGGTTTTGCCCGGGGCCGGCCCTGGTGGCGTTGGGAACCGGTGCGCCCCAAGCGGTGTGGTTCGTGCTCGCAATGCTGGCCGGCATGGCCATCGTCGACCGGCTGCCGCCCTAGGGCATACTTCGCGACCACCGCATCCCGCAATCCGGCAGCACCCGCACAATTCCCTCCAACCACGAACAGGAAACGGCCATGCCGCGCATCCCATACCGCAAGGAGGACGACGCCGAAATCGTCGAACTGGTCGCCACGATCAAGGGACGGCGCAAGGGCCAGCTCATCAACCTGGATCGCATGCTGCTCCACAGCCCACCCTTCGCGCAGGGCTGGAATTCGCTGCTGGGGGCCGTACGTCGCAGCCTCGATCTTTCGCCCCGCATTCGCGAGCTCGCCATCTGCGCCGTGGCGCGGCTGAACCGTGCCGGATACGAGTGGTACCAGCACGCCCCGGAGTTCCTCGCGGCGGGTGGGCGCGAGGCCCAGCTCGATGCGCTCGACGACGTGGAGGGCGCCGCGCGGGATGGTGCCCGGTTCGACGAGGCCGAACGCGCGGCACTGCAACTCACGCTCGAGATGACGCGCACGGTGGAGGTTTCCGAGCCCACTCTCGCACGCGCCCGGGCGATTTTCGGAGACCGCCAGCTGGTGGAGCTGGTGGGAACGATCGCCACCTACAACATGGTGTCGCGTTTCCTGGTGGCCTTGGGAGTCGACGAAAAGGGCGAGTGAAGGGCTACGGCTCGCGTCGCCTGGGCAGTTCGTCCTGCAGCAGGTCCAGCCCCGCCATGAGCTTGCCCTCGTAGCGGGCCTTTTCCGCCTTGATCGACGCGGCATCCCACGCAAAGAAGCCCCGCCCGGTCTTCATGCCGAGGTCGCCGCGATCGACCTTCTCGCGCAGCGCGGCAGCGGGAACGTCGCTTTTCGACAAGGACGGGTACATCGAGGCCGCGGCGGCGGTGTGCACCTCCAGCCCCGCGTGGTCGCGCTGCAGGCAGGGCCCGGCAGCGAGGAACCGGAAGCCGAAGCCGAAGCGCACCGCGGCGTCGACATCTTCCGGCGTCGCGACCCCCGAATCGACCAGTGCGAACGCTTCGCGCGCCATGGCGTGCTGCATTCGATTGGCCAGGAAGCCGGGGATGTCCTTGCGCACCTGCACGGGAACCTTGCCGAGCGAGCGCATCAGCTCCCCCACTTTCTCGGGCAGTCCGGGCGCCGTGGCCTCCGAGCGCACCACTTCCACCAGCGGCACCAGGTGCGCGGGGAGGAAGTAGTGCAGTCCGATCATGCGCTCGCGGGTGCCGAGCCCCTCGGCGATCTCGCTGATGGGAAAGCTCGAGCTGTTGCTCGCGAGCACCGCATCCGGCCGCGCCAGGCGCTCGAGCTCGACAAAAAGCTTGCGCTTGAGCTCGAGCTTTTCGGGAATGCACTCCACCACGATCTCGACGTCCTTCCACGGCACGTCCGCCAACGCGGCGTGGGTGATGATTCGCTCGAGGCCCGCCTTCGATCCCAGCTGCTTCAGGCCCGCGGCGTAGTAGTCGGGAAGCTTCCCGCGAGTGGCCTCCGAGAGCTCGACCACATGGGCCTGCCAGCCGCCGGCCGCGAAGGTCAGTGCCACGTCGGCGCCCATGTTGCCCCCGCCGATGATGGCGGCATGCTGGCGGTTCTTTTCTCCCATGGAATCCCCTTGCGCACGAACGTCGAATGACGCGCGAAAAGTATACTGCCCGTTCTCAACCCGTAGAGGATGCAGCCATGCGATTCCAGCTCGTGCACGTCGCGATCATGGCGTTTTCCGCGCTAGCTCTCGCCCCCCTCCCCGCTCTCGCGCAGGCATACCCCACCAAGCCGGTCACCATGATCGTGCCCTATCCCCCGGGAGGGGCCACGGACATCATCGGCCGTGTCCTCGCGCAGAAGCTGTCCGAGAACCTGAAGCAGCAGTTCGTCGTGGACAACCGCTCGGGTGCGGGAGGCAACATCGGCGCGCAGGCGGTGGCGAGTGCCAAGCCCGATGGCTACACGCTGCTCATGGGTGCCATGACCAGCCACTCGATCAACGCAACGCTGCAGAAGGACACGGCGAAATTCAGCCTCGAGCGCGACTTCGCCCCGGTCACCATCGTGGGCACGGTGCCGCTCGTGCTCGTCGTGCACCCTTCGGTCAACGCCAAAACGTTAAAGGAATTCGTGGCG
>JANMHV010000190.1:0-10720 GCA_031375445.1 Burkholderiales bacterium
CGAGAGGCTCAAGGACAAGGGCCCGGTGCGCGACCTCGACCTCGACGACTTCAAGGCGCTCGTGAAACAGCGCAGCGACAAGGGGAACGGGAAATGACCCCTGCCGCCCGCTGGATCGCCGCCGCCGCCCTGGCGCTCCCCTTCGCCGCCCGCGCCGCGGGTCCGCTGGACGTCTGCAACGGCGCGCCTCTCAAGTACTCGAGCAACTCCGTCGTCCTGAACTACGACGGCGGCGGGGCGCTGGGCCCGCGCACCAAGGCGCAGGCCGACGCCATCGTGGGCGCCGCCATCGCGCTGTGGACCAATGTGCCCACGTCCTCCCTCGCGATGTCGAAGGGCGCCGCGCTGCCGGTCGACGTGACCGCCGCGAACTACACCACCTACATCGGCAGCGGCCGCTTCACCGACGGGCTCAATCCGGTGGTCTACGACACGGACGGCTCGATCATCGACCTCATGCTGGGCGTGGGGAACAAGAGCTCGGTGCTGGGCTTCGCGGGCTCCGCGTCGTTCAGCGCGCCGAGCTGCCGCTATGCCGAGGGGCAGGCGGTGATCAACGGGTTCATCGGCATCTCCGACGCCACCATGACGGTCGTGATCGCGCACGAGCTGGGCCACCTGGTGGGCCTCGACCACACGCAGCTCGACAATACGCAGTCGCTCGCCCAGGCGAACTATCCGCTGATGTATCCGATCGCCTATCGCACCGCGATCACGCTCCACGAGGACGACGTCGCCTCCGTGAGCGCCCTCTATCCCGATGCCACGCTCGGCGCCACCTACGGCACGCTCACCGGCACCCTCACCAACGCGGGCGTCGCCGTGAAAGGCGCCAACTTGTGGGCCCGCGAGACCGCCACGGGCAAGGTCTACAGCGCGGTGAGCGACCAGCTGATGACCGGCACCGGGGCCTTCAAGCTGCTGCTGCCCGCCGGCACCTACACGCTGTCGGTCGAGGCCATCGCCAGCGACTTCGATGGCGGTTCGAGCGTGGGGCCCTATTCCGAAACCTTCCCCACGTCTCAATCCTTCCTGCCGCCCCTCTGGGTTGGCGGTGCGCCGATGCCGGTTGTAAAGCTAGGCGGCGCCTCGGCGACGACCTTCCCGATGTTGGCCGGATGCAGTGCAACCGTCGCGCTCACGCTCGCGGGAGGCGGCACGGTCGCGGGCAACTGCGCGCCAGCGGTACCTCCCCCGCCGCCCACGCCGCCCCCGGTCGTTCCGCCGGTTACGTCGCCGGGCGACACTGACATCGTGTACCGCAATTTCGCCACCGGCCAGGTCTACCGCATGCGGATGAACGGGCTCTCCATCGCCTCCTCCGGGATGATCCATACCGAGCCGGACATCGCATGGACGATCGTGGCGCGCGGCGACATGAACGGCGACGGCTACCCGGACCTGGTATGGCGCAACTCCGCCACCGGCCAGGTCAACGCGCAGATGATGGGCGCCGGCGGCGCACCCACGGGCACCGTCACCTACGTGGGCTACGAGCCGAACCCGGCGTGGAAGATCGTCGCCGCCACCGACCTGGACGGCGACGGCACCGACGACCTGGTCTGGTGGAATTCGGTGACCGGCAAGGTCTACGGAATGATGATCGGCGCCGGTACGGTGCGCCAACAGGGCGAGATCTACACCGAAGCCGACACCAACTGGCGCATCGTCGCCACCGGCGATTTCAGCCATGGCGGCAAGGCCAACAACCTGGTTTGGCGCCACGCGCTGACCGGCGAGGTGTACCTGATGTCGGTGGCCGTGAACACCTTGGGCTTCGGCACCACCGGCTTCGCCATGTACCGCGAGCCGAACCTGGCCTGGAAGATCGTGGCGGCGGCGGATTTCAACAGCGATGGCCACACCGACCTCCTGTGGCGAAACGACACCACCGGGCAGGTGTACGTGATGATCCTCGCGGGCGGCCTCGTCATGGGCGGCGCCGTGGTCCACGCCGAGCCCAATCCCGCGTGGAAGATCGTCGCCACCTCCGACTACAACGCCGACGGCCGTGCCGACCTCCTGTGGCGCAACGAAGCGTCGGGCCAGCTGTACCTCATGTTGATGAACGAGCTCGCCGTGGTCGCGCAAGGCGCGATCTACAACGAGCCGAACCTCCAATGGAAGGTGTTAGGTCCCCATGAATTCGCCAAATAGGTTCGCGGCCCGACTCGCCGCCGCAGGCTGGGCCCTTGTTGCCGGCTCGGTCCTCGCGCAGTTCTCGCAGGAGGGCATAGAGCTCGGCGCCGCTCCCCGCATCGAGGTGAACGCGCCACGGTCGAAGGCCCTCGTGGATCCGGGACTGCCGCTTGCCACCGTCCCGGCGATCGACACCAGCAATCGCGCCGCGGTCGCCGCAGCGTATTTCTCGAGCTATCGCGTCCCGATGCCGGCCCTGGCCTCCACCGGCAGCACCGCGACGTGCACGCCCGGGACCATCTCCGCCGCCTTCCAGGACTGGACCCTCACCCGCATCAACTTTCTCCGCGCGATGACCGGGCTTCCCGGCAACGTGACGCTCGACACCTCGCGCAACGCCCAGCAGCAGGCAACGGCGCTCATCATGGCGGCGAGCAACTCCATCAATCACTTCCCGCAGCCCGGCACGCCCTGCTACACCGATCTCGGTGCCACCGGGGCGCGGCAGTCGAACCTCGCGGTCGGCGTGATCGATTCGCTGCCGCTGTACATGACCGACCCGGGCTCGCCCGACGTGGGCCACCGCCGCTGGATCCTCGACTCCACCAAGGGCTCGTTCGCGATGGGCCAGGTGGGCACCTTCAACGCGCTCTACGTGTTCGACCAGTCGGTGTCACGCTCGGTGCCCAACGGCGTCTCCTGGCCGCCGCGCGGCTACGTGCCGCTGGAACTGTTCCCGTCGGCCTATTCCGTCGATGGCCAGTACTGGTCGTTCGGCTTTCCCAACGCCAATTTCGCGGGCGCCAGCGTTTCAGTGACGCTTAATGGAAGCGCTCTGCCGGTGGAGGTCGTCTCCCGATCCACGATCGCCGACGGCGGCTTCGGCTACGGCGACAACACGCTCGTATGGCAGCTTCCGGCCGGCCACGTGGTCAACCCGGAGACGCTCTACCGCGTCACCATCGCCGGCGTTTCGGGCGCTTCCTCGAGCACCTACGCCTACGACGTGCGCCCGTTCGACCCCGATGCGGGCAAGGCGGCGGCGGGCGACCTGAACGGCGACCGCCGCAGCGACATCCTCTACCGCAACCTGTCCACCGGCCAAATCTTCCGCCTGCTGATGGACGACTTCACCGTGGTTTCAGCCGCCCTCGCGTACACCGAGCCCAACCTCGCATGGAGCATCGTGGCCCAGGGGGATTTCAACGGCGACGGCGTGAGCGACCTGCTGTGGCGCAACGCGACCACCGGGCAGGTGTACGTGATGCCGTTCAACGGCTCGGGCATGCCGGCCGCGGGCGCCGTGGTCTGGACCGAGGCCAACCCCGCTTGGCGCGTGGTACAGACGCCCGACATCGACGGCGACGGCAAGTCCGACATCGTGTGGTGGAACAGCGCTTCCGGGCAGGTGTTCGTGATGCTCATGAACGGGACCACCGTGGGCACCCGGGGCATTGCGTACGCCGAGCCCAACACGCTGTGGCGCATCGTCGGCTCCGGCGACTTCGCCGGCAGCGGCAAGGCCAACCAATTGGCCTGGCAGAACATCGCCACGGGCCAGGTGTTCATCCAGACGATCACGGTGGCCGGAGCCGGCTTCACCACCAGCGGCACGCAGGCCTACGTGGAGGCCGACACGCGCTGGAAGATCCTCGCCGCCCCGGACCTGAACGGCGATGGCAAGTCCGACCTGCTGTGGCGCCACGAGACCACCGGCCAGGTCTACGGGATGCTGATGAACGGCGCCTCGATCGCGGCGCGCGGCCAGATCCACGCGGAACCCAACCTTGCCTGGAAAGTGGTGGCGCAAGGGGACTACGATGGCGATGGCCGCACCGACCTCCTGTGGCGCAACGAATCCACCGGCCAAGTGACGATGATGCTGATGAACGGCCTGGCCGTCGCGGCGCTGGGTGAGGCCTACCGCGAGTCGAACCTCGCGTGGCGCGTGATGGGGCCCTGGGAGTACGGGCGCTAGCCGCCCTTCAGCAGCCGGGCGAACCGCGAGTCGGCCTCCGGTAACGCGACATAGTCCCAGAACACCTGCGCCAGGGACGCGTTGCGGAATACTTCGACGTCGGCGATAGCGATTCCCGTGATCGAGTGCACCGAGTAGCCGCGCGAGCGGAAGATCTCGAAGATCTCGTCGGGCTTCTCGTGGTAGCCCTGGTAAGAACAGGCGCCGCACTCGAACGCGACAATCGGACGCGCGGCATCCAGCACTCCAATCGAGCCACGGAGCACGTCCAGCTCCCCGCCCTCCACGTCGATCTTGATGAATCGCGGGCGGGAGGCGGCGGGCAATGCATCCTGCAGGCGCATTACCTTCACCGGGATCTCCACGAACCCCGAGGGCACCGCGTTATAGGAATAGGTGTGGCGCTTCCTGAGCCCCGATTCCTCGGGCAGGTTCGGCACGAAGATGAACTGCGCCACCCGCGGCTCGGCGGCCAGTGCGAAGGGATGAACGACCACATTGTTGAGCCCCTCGGCCGCAACCGATTCGCAGAGCTGCCGGCGGATCGCCGGGATGGGCTCGAAGGCGTGCACAGTCCCCCCGATGCCGGCAAGGCGCGCCAGCGGAAGGGCGTGGCGTCCCAAGTGCGCCCCGACATCAACGATTTCCGTGCCTTCCAGCGGCAGCTGGCGGTAGAACGCCTCGAGCATCGCCTCGTAATCCACTGATGCACCGGCGCTTTGGGCAGTCGACGGCGCCGGGGGGGCGACCATGGCCTTGAGGAAGTGCGGAATCTTCATATTGACGGGGGGGTGGCTAAAGGCCTAAAACAGGTCGATGCTCGCCACCCCGCGCCAGACGGGGGAAGCGGGAGCGCACCAAGGGAGAAAAAGCCATGACATCGTACGCGAAGTCACACACCCGCTTCCTCGCCTCCGCCGTCCTTTCGCTCGCCGCCCTCGCCTGCTTCGACGCCCAGGCAAACAGCCAGGACTACACGCCTTTCAATACGCGGTATCCGACTTACTTCACGGCGAACTCTTGTAACAGCTGCCACATAGGAGCAACCAGTCCTCCGGTGATGAACAGCTACGGCAGCGCTTACAAGACCGCAGTCAACGCA
This sequence comes from Burkholderiales bacterium, assembly GCA_031375445.1. Classification (GTDB taxonomy): domain Bacteria; phylum Pseudomonadota; class Gammaproteobacteria; order Burkholderiales; family Usitatibacteraceae; genus Usitatibacter. The sequence goes on from JANMHV010000190.1 coordinate 5,220, forward strand.
CTCGGCGGGCGCACTGGCAGCAATCCCAACACCGCGCTTGGCAACATCGAGCCCAACGACGCCGACGGCGACGGCTACACCAACAAGTCCGAGCTCATCAACGCGGGTTACCTCGCTCACGACTCAAACAGCCATCCAACGGCCTCGGTCACCGCTGCGTCGACGATCCCCGCGAAGAGCGGCACGCCTGGCACCACCGTGAGCTACACGGTTTCGATCACCAATAACGGCAACATCACCGACACTTTCACGCTCAGCGTCAGCACCACCTCCGGCCAGTCGTGGACGCCCAGCATCGTCGGGGTCGCCGGCCAACTGGGCGCCGGCGTTACCACCAACGTAACGGTCAACGTCGCGGTCTCGAGCGGCGCCACCAACGGCCAGACCAGCACCTCCACGCTCACCGCGACCTCCCAGGCGCGGTCCGCAGCCACCTCGAGCATCGGCCTCACTACGACGGCGACGGTCGCGGCGCCCTCCCCGCGGTTCGTGAGTGCCGCCACGGGAGTCAACACCGGCACGTGCACCGGCAGCGGTACTCCGTGCCGCACCATCACCTATGCCATGTCGCAGGCGGCCGCGGGCGACACCATCAACGTGGCGCCGGGCACCTATTCGGTATCGCTTGGGGAGGTGTTCCCGATCACCGTGAAATCCGGCATCCAGTTGCTGGGATCCGCCGGCCACGAGGTCACCCTCGTCGATGGCACGGGCGACACGGTGCAGAACGGCCTGCTGCGCTCGACCAGCAATACGGCCCCTGCGACGATCCGCGGCTTCACCTTCCGCAATGGGCTGAACCTCGCGCCCCAGGCCGGCAGCGCCACCGGCGGCGCCCTGCTGGTGACGGGCGCTACCTCGGCCATCACGATCACGCGCAACGTCTTCAGTGGCAACGAGGCGCGCGGCTACAGCGCCGACAACTCCTCGGGCAAGACGGGTGGCGGGAGCTCGGGCGGCGCGATCGCCATCTACTCCTCCGCCGTGGACCTCACCAACAACGTCTTCGTGGGCAACATCGCTCGCGGCGGCAACGCGTTCTCCCAACCCGGCACCCCGCTCGCCACCAGCCAATACGGCGGCCCGGGCGATGGCGGCGCTATCTTCTTCGCCGGCTCGGGCACAGTGGCGAACAACACCTTCCGCGGCAACACGGCGATCGGCGGCAACGGCGGCATCTCGAGCACCGGCACCGGGGACGGCAGCAATGGCCGCGGTGGCGCGATCTTCGCCGGCGGTTTCCCGGCGCCTTCGATCGCCAACAACATCTTCTCCGCCAACGCCGCCACCTCGGGCACCGGCGGCACGCCCGCGCCATCGAGTTCCGGCGCGGTGCTCGCGTCCAACGCGCCCAGCAACACCAACAACCTCTTTTTCGGCAACCTGGTGAGCGGCGGGGCGAGTACCTCCGACGACGCGGGCATCAACGCCGTGAACGCCGACCCGCAGTTCCACAACGCGCCCGGCAACCTGCACATCGGGCTGCCCTCGCCCGCACGCGCCGCGGGATCTCCCACCTTCATGCCGTCCGTGGACCTCGACGGCGCTACGCGCCCCAATCCGCCCACGATCGGCGCCTACGAGGCGTCCGGCGCCGACATGCCGGTGATGGACCTGAACGGCGACATGCGCTCCGACGTGCTCTACCGCAACGAAACGACGGGCCAGGTCTACCGCTTCCTCGCCAACGGGCTCACGCTCTCCAGCGGCGCGCTGGTGTACACGGAGCCCAACACCGCGTGGCGCGTGGTCGCCGAGGCGGACTTCACGGGCGACGGCGTGAGCGACCTGCTGTGGCGCAACTCCTCCACGGGGCAGGTCTACATGATGCCGTTCACGACGTCGGGCGTACCCGGGGCGGGCGGCTTCATCTATACCGAGCCTAACCCCGCGTGGCGCATCGTGCAGACGCCGGACCTCAACGGCGACGGTATCGCCGACCTCGTGTGGTGGAACTCGACCACGGGCCAGGTCTACGGGATGCTCATGAACGGCGGCTTCGGGATCGCGGCGCAGGGATTCATCTACACCGAGCCCAACACGCAGTGGCAGATCGCGGGCGCCGGCGACTTCTCCGGCAGCGGGCGCCAGAACCAGCTCGTCTGGCGCAACGTGGCGACCGGGCAGGTCTACCTGATGACGGTATCGTTCAACGGCGCGGCGTTCAGCCAGTCGGGGCAGATCATCTACAACTCGATCCTGCCGTACAAGATCGTGGCGGTCGCCGACTTCAATGGCGATGGCCGTTCCGACCTGCTGTGGCGCCACGATTCGACGGGCGAGGTGTACCTGATGATCATGAACGGGCCCGCCATCACCTCGGAGGCCGTGATCTATGCCGAGCCGAGCGCCAGCTGGAAGATCGTCGCCGCCGGGGACTACGACGGCAACGGCAAGTCGGACATCCTGTGGCGCAACGTGTCGAGCGGGCAGGTCTACATGATGCTGATGAACGGCGGGACGATCTCGAGCCAGGGCTTCGTCTACACCGAGCCGAACACCGCGTGGAAGGTGCTGGGGCCGTACGAGTTCGGCCAGTAGCGACCAAATCGTGTTGGCCATCCAGACGCCGCCAGCGCAGGCCGGCTGCCCTGGTGTTCGGATGAAGAATTGCTGAATCTTCATGTTGACGAGGAGGGAGCAAAGGCATAAAACCAGTCGATGCTCGCCACCTCGCGCCAGACGAGGAGTGCGGGAGCGCACCAGGGAGAGAAATGCCATGACATCGCACGTCAAGTCACCCGCCCGCCTTTTCGCCTCTGCCGTCCTTTCGCTCTGCGCCGCCTTCAGCCTAGATGCAGCGGCAAACAGCCAGGACTTGACGCCTTTTAATACGCGCTACCCGGCGTACTACACCACCAACGGCTGCGGCAGCTGCCATACGTCGGCTCCCGCGGTAAACAGCTACGGCCTCATGTACCGGACCGCCGTCAACGCACTCGGCGGGCGCACTGGCAGCAATCCCAACACCGCGCTTGGCAATATCGAGGCGAGCGACGCCGACGGCGACGGCTACACCAACGCCTCCGAGCTGAAGAATGCGGGCTACCTCGCCAGTGACGCGAACTCGCACCCGACGGCCTCCGTCACCAGCACCTCCGCCAGTCCCAACAAGAGCGGGGCGCCGAACACCACCGTCTCGTACACGGTAACGGTCACCAACAACGGCAATATCCCCGACAGCTTCACGCTGAGTGCCAGCGTGACCGCGGGCCAATCGACCTGGACACCCTCGATCGTCGGTACCGCCAACAACGTGGCTTCGGCCGGCACGGCCAGCATCACGGTCAACGTTACCATCCCGGTGAGCGCCACCAACGCGCAGACCAGCACCGCCACCTTCACCGCCGCCTCGCAGGCGCGGAGCGCCTCCACCGGCAGCATCGCGCTCGTCACGACCGCGACGGTAGCCGTCACGGGGCCGCGCTATGTGAGCGCCGCCACCGGCGTGAACGCGGGGGACTGCCGCACCGCGGGCTCGCCCTGCCGCACCATCACCTACGCCGTCGGCCAGGCCGCGAACGGCGACATCGTGAACGTGGCGCCGGGCGTCTACAACACGGCGCTGGGCGAGGTATTCCCGATCGCCATGAAATCGGGACTTCAGCTGCAATCGACCGGCAGCGCGTTCGACACCGTCATCGACGGAGCGGGCGGCACCGCGGGCCTGATCAACTGGAGCGGGAATGCCGGCTCCGCGGCGCTGATCCGCGACCTCACGTTCCGCAACGGCCTGCGCACCACCTCGCAGGGCGGCTCCGCCCTCGGCGGCGCGATCTACATCACCGGGGGCACGGCGCTCATCACGATCCAGCGCTGCGTCTTCCGCGGCAACGAGTCGCGCGGCTACTCGGCCGACAACTCCTCCGGCATGACCGGCGGGCTGGGCTGGGGCGGCGCGATCGCCGTCTTCTCCTCCAATGTCCAGATCATGGACAGCCTCTTCACCGGCAACGCGGCCCGCGGCGGCAACGGCTACTCCCACCCCGGAAGCGCGCGCACCGGCAACGAGAACGGTGGCGAGGGCGTGGGGGGCGCCATCTACTTCGCCGGCACCGGCTTCATCGCCAACAACACCTTCGTGTCCAACGCGGGCATCGGCGGGAACGGTGGGGCCAGCTCCACCGGGGCGGGCGCGGGCGGACGCGGCGTGTCGGGCGCCATCGACGCCGCCGGCAACCCGGCGCCGAACATCTACAACAACATCTTCCATGGCAATGCTGTGAGCTCCGGCACCGGCAGCAGCCAGGGCGTGTCGAGCGCCGGAGCCATGGCGGCGCCCAACGCAGCCACGGTCACCAAGAACCTGTTCTTCGCCAACACCGTGAACGGCGCGGCGAGCAGCGGCGACACGCTTGGCACCGCATCGATCGCGGCCGATCCTCAATTCCACAACGTGTCGTGGAACCTGCGGCTCGGCTTCCCTTCCCCGGCGCGTGGTGCCGGCACCGTGGGACCCTCGGCGATCGACCTCGACAAGCGCATCCGCCCGAACCCGCCCTCCATCGGGGCCTTCGAGGCCTCCGGCGTCGATATGCCCTCGACCGACCTCGACGGCGACGGCAAGAGCGACATCCTGTGGCGCAACTCCACCACCGGCCAGGTGTACCGCATGCGGATGAACGGGCTTGCCATCAGTGATGGCGCCATGGCCTACACCGAACCGAACACAGCGTGGAAGGTGATCCTCGAGGCGGACTTCAACGCCGACGGCATCTCCGACCTGCTGTGGCGCAACTCCACCACCGGCCAGGTGTACCTGCAGATCTTCAACTCCGCGGGCCTGCCGGGGGCGGGCAACATCATCTATACCGAGCCCAACCCGGCGTGGAAAATCATCCAGGCGCCGGACCTCGACGGCGACGGCAACGCCGACCTCCTGTGGTGGAACTCCTCCACCGGTCAGGTGTACGGGATGATCCTCTCCGGCTTCTCGATCATCGGGCAGGGCATGGTCTACACCGAGCCCAACACGCAGTGGCAGATCGCCGGCGTGGGCGACCTCTCGGGCAGCGGGCGCCAGAACCAGCTCGTTTGGCGCAACCAGGCCACGGGACAGGTGTACTTGATGACGGTGAGCTTCTCCGGCGGCGCCTTCAGCCAGTCCGGGCAGATCATCTACAACTCGATCCTGCCCTACAAGATCGTCGGGGTGGCCGACTTCGACGGCGACGGGAGAAGCGACCTGCTGTGGCGCCACGATACGAGCGGCGACGTCTACCTGATGCTCATGAATGGCCCGGCGATCGTCTCCGAGAGCGTGATCTACACGGAGCCCAGCGCCAACTGGAAGATCGTGGCCAACGGCGACTATGACGGCAACGGCAAGTCGGACATCCTGTGGCGCAACATCGCGACCGGCCAGGTGTACCTGATGCTGATGAATGGGGCGGCCATCGCGTCGCAAGCGCTCATCTACACCGAGCCCAACACCGCCTGGAAGGTGCTCGGGCCGTACGAGTTCGCGCAGTAGGGGCGTAGCGGGACACCAACAAACAACA
>JANMHV010000407.1:0-15982 GCA_031375445.1 Burkholderiales bacterium
CTCCAGAACGACGAGGATCCGTCGTCCCTCGGCCTGCCCTCGGTCGCCTCGGCCTACGAGGCGCGGGTGCAGCTGCAGCGCCTGCATCGCCTGTGGTGCGAGGGCGCGCCGCCGCGCCCGCCGGCCAAGGTGCCGGCGGAGAAGACCGCGGGCCTCGCCTTCGGCATCCCCGAGATCGGCTTCTTCCTCACCGGCGGCAAGGCGTTCGAGCAGCCGGACCGCAAGCGCGAGCTCACGCGCCAGGAAAAGCAGGACATCGAGGTCTTCGGCCGCATCACCGAGCGCACCCAGAGCTTCATGGTGTCGGACCTCAACTACACGCTCGAGCCCTGGATCGTCGTGGACGAGATGATGGGCGCGTGGCGCCTGCAGCGGCCCCCCACGGCCTCGAAGGGAGTCGCCATCGGCCGGCTGGTGGCGATGCGCGTGGGTGACGCGGGGCAGTTCTTCCTCGGCATGCTGACGGCACTCGCCCACGAAACCGACGGCCGCCTGGTGGTCACCGTGACACTTTTCCCCGGCAAGCCCGAGGTCGTCGCCGCAAGGGCTGCCGACGCGCGCAACCGCTCCAACGCGCAATGGTCCCCGGCGTTCCGGCTGCCGCCGCTCGCGCGCATCAACATCCCCGAGTCCCTGGTGGTGCCCAGCGGGGTTGCTTCCCGGGGCCGCGGTATCGAGGTGTGGAAGGAAGGCCCGCACGAGTCCACCGTGTACGAGATCCTCGAGCGCGGCACGGACTTCGACCGGATCTCGACCTTTTGAGGTGGCGTCCCGCCGCGCCCTCCTGGCGCGGCCCTGCCGGGCTGCCGGTGCCGGCATTGCTCGCGGGGGGTGCCTTCTGCGCCTGGCTCGTTTCCGGCGGCGCCTTCCTCGCCGACGATTTCGTGCAACTGGCGAACTTCGGCCACTGGGATGCGGCGGGCACGCTCTGGGACCGCGTGCTGGCGCGCTTCGGTGCGAGCGTGGATGGCGTCAACGGCTTCTGGCGCCCGCTGGCCTATCTCACCTACGCGCTCAACTACGTGGCGAACGGCGCCGATGCCCGCGCCTGGATCGCGGTGAACCTCGCCGTGCACCTCTCGAGCGCGGTCCTGGTGGCCGCACTGGTCCGGCGCCTCGGCGCGGACGATAGCGCCGCCGCACGCCCTGGCGGGGAGGGTGGCGCCGCCGCAACCCTCGCCCCGGTATTCGCCGGGATCTTCTTCTTCGCCTGGTCGCCCGGGTGGGAAGCCACCCTGTGGATCGCGTGCCGGTACGACAGCTTCGCCACGTTCTTCACGCTGCTGGCCGCCTGGGCGTACGCGGGGCGCAGGCGCGCGCTTGCGCTCGTTGCGGTGGCGCTCGCGCTCGCGTCGAAGGAATCGGGCTCGGTCGCGTTCGTGCTGGTGGGAATGCTGGCGCTCGCGCGCGCCGCGGGCCCGGCGGGAGTTTCCCTGCGCGCTCGCGGCACGCAAGTGGCCCGCGACCTCTGGCCATTCGTGACGCTGGGGCTCGCCTACATCGCATTGCGCATCGCGCTCTTCGGCTCGGCGACCCGCGTCTACATGGGCATGGAGGTCGACCTGCTCGCGCTCGATCACTGGCGGCGTCTCGCCTCCTCCGGGGTGCAGTGGGGCCACGCGAACTTCCCGGGCGCTCCGGGCGCGCGGCTCGCGGCCTTCGCGGCAACGGCATACCTCCTCGCCACCTGCCTCGCGCTCGCTACCCGTTCGCGCGCCACGGCGTCGGCGCTGGGCGCGGTTCTCGCCACGCTCGCGATCGCGCTGGCAATGCTGCTGCCGCACTTGCCGATGTTCGACCCCAGCGGCCTCGGCGGGCGGCTTTTCTACCAGCCCGCCGCGCTGCTGGCGCTGGCCCTCGGCCTTTCGGTCCACGCATTGCGACACGCGCGGCGCGGCCTCGCGGTGGTCGCGGGCGGGGTCGCCGCGGCGCTCCTCGCGGCGCACCTCTATTGGGGCTGGCGCGCCACGGAGGAATACCGCGATGTGCACGCGCAGATGCGCGCCGTGATCGCCGCCGTCGGATCCGAGGCCCGCACGCCCCACGCGCCGGTCGCGGTGCTGTTCGTGCCCGACCAGGTGGGGCGTGTGGCCTTCGGCCGCAACGCCCAGGCGGGCCTGATGCTCCCGCCGGTGCAGCCGGCGGCGGTGAGCGGCCGGGTGCTGGTGCAGCTCGATACCGAAATTCCCGCGCTGCCCGCGAAGATCGCGGCGGGCCTGATCGATGCGCTGCCGCGCGAGGGCTTGTTCGCCCTCATGCAGCGCGATGGCGTCTACCCGGGCATGGCGCCCATCGCGCCGTCGTCGTACCGCTGTTGGTCCGCGGGGCCCGGGCACTTCGTGCCGATGGTGCCGGAAGCGGCCGAAGGCGCCCTCGCGCAGCGCCTCGCGAAGGCCTATGTCCGCGCGGGATGCGGCGGCACCGAATCCTTGAAGTAGAACCTCTCGGCCGCGAAATACAGCAACCAGGCCGCTGCCAGCGACGCGAGGGTGCCGGCGACGAGGAAGGCGGCCGCATACGTGCCCCGGGAAGCGGTGCCGAGCGTGCGAGCGAGGAGCTCGCCCACCACTTGCAGCACCATGAAGTGCACCAGGAAGAACGAGTAGGAGTAGCGCCCGAGCCAGATGAGCCCGCGGGAGCGCAGCACCCGGGCCAGGGCGCCGTCCGCGTCGAGGGCCTTGGCGAGGGCCAAGCCGCAGGCGAGCGCCGAGAAGGGGTAGTAGAAGAGGTTGGCGTTCGACAGCCACTCGAGCTTGTTGGCGAGGGTGAACGCCACCCAGATCGCGGCCACCACGGCGAGCGGTGTCTCGCGGGCGATGCGCTCGCGCTCGGGGGCCGCGAGGAAGCCGAGGGCCACGCCGGGTGCAAAGAGCGAGAAGTAGCCGAAGTAGGGGGACTCCACCTCCAGCGCGAATATGAGCGGCATCACCAGTCCCACGGCTAGCGCCACGCGCCACGACTCGCAGACTTTCGGCACCTCGCGCAGCCGCGGGAGCAGCGGCACCAGCAGGTAGAAAACGGCCTCGTAAGTGAGCGACCAGGTGACCGGATTCACCGCTGCCAGGCCGAAGACGAAGAAGCCCTGCAGCAGCATCGCGTTGAAAAGTATTTCACCTACCCCGTAGGTGCGCCCCAGCCACCAGCTCACGGCGAGTGCGAATGCGACGCTCGCGGCGTAGGCAGGGTAGACGCGCAGCCACCGGCGGCGCAGGAACGGCTGTGTGCCCGGCCAGCGCCTGAGTGCCAAGCGGGCCATGAGGTAGCCCGAAAGGACGAAGAAGAGGTCGACGCCGTGGTTGGCATGGCCGAGGAATACGAGGACCCCGTCGGCGATTCCCCGCACGCTCGGCCAGGCTTCGCCCGTGGGCGGCAGGTCGTAGAGGCGCCCGCCGAGGTAGCCGAAAAGGTGCACGCAGAACACCAGCAGCGCGGCGTAGCCGCGCAGGCCCTCGAGCGCATCGATGCGCCCGGCCGGGCTCATCGCGCGGCGGGCAGGCTTTCCAGCCGGTCGAGGAGGGTGCGCGCCGCGTCCTGCCCGGTCTGCTCGGCGATCTCCACGATGCAGGTGGGACTGGTGACGTTGACCTCGGTCAACCAGTCGCCGATCACGTCGAGGCCGGCGAAGACGATGCCCGCGCGCACGAGCTCGACTCCCACCGCCTCGCCGATCTCGCGGTCGCGCGCGGTCAGCGGGCGTGCGACTCCGGTGCCGCCCGCGGCGAGGTTGCCGCGGGTCTCGCCCTCGCGCGGGATGCGCGCGAGGCAATGGGAGAAGGGCTTGCCGTCGATCACCAGCACGCGCTTGTCGCCCTGCAGGATCTCGGGGATGTAGCGCTGTGCCATCACGGTCCGGGCGCCGTAGTCGGAGAGGGTCTCGACGATCACGTTGCGGTTGGGGTCGCGCGCGGCGACCCGGAAGATCATCGTGCCGCCCATGCCGTCCAGCTTCTTCAGGATCACGTCGCCGTGGGCATCGATGAATTCGTGCAGCCGCGCCATGTCGCTCGCCACCAGCGTGGGGGGGCAGAGCTTCGGGAAGCGCAGGATCGAGAGCTTCTCGTTCCAGTCGCGCAGCGCCCGGGGGGAGTTCACCACCCGCGTGCCTTCCGACTCGGCGCGCTCGAGCAGCAGTGTCGCGTAGTAGTACTCCTGATCGAAGGGCGGGTCCTTGCGCATCAGGACCTGGTCGAAGCCGCCCACCGGCAGGTCTGCCTCCGCGGTCACGCGATACCAGTCGTCGTTGTCCCCGGACAGGGCGAGCGCCTGGCAGGTGGCGCGCACGGCGCCATCCCGCACGTACATGGCGCCGGCCTCGAACGCGAACACCGCGTGGCCGCGCCGGGCGGCCTCGCGCATCATCGCGACCGAGGAGTCCTTGTACGCCCGTAACTTCGGGAGCGGATCGACGACGAACGCGAGCCTCATGCGCTGGCTGCGCGCGCTGCCGGCTCCTGGACGCCCTGCACCAGCTCCTCCACCTCCACGGCGGCGGCCAGCATCGCGAGGCGCGCGATCACGCCGTAGGTGTAGAAGCGGTTCGGGGGATCGCCCGGCTGGCCGCCGCAGTCCGGCGAGTGGCAGTCGGTCTCGAAGGCGAGGGGCACGAACTTGGCTCCGGGCGAATTGAGGTTCTCGTCGATGCCGCGCTCGGTGTGGACGCGATAGAAGCCGCCCACGACGAACTGGTCCATCATGTAGATCACGGGCTCGGCCACCGCGCCATCGACGTTCTCGAAGGTGTAGACGCCCTCCTGGATGATCACCTCGTGCACCGGCTGGCTGTCCTTGATGGTGGCCATCTTGTTGCGCGTCTTGCGGTTCAGGTTCCTCACGTCGTCGACGCTCTTCACGGTCATGATGCCCATGCCGTAGGTCCCCGCGTCGGCCTTCACGATCACGAAGGGGTCGTCCTTGATGCCGTAGTGGGCGTACTTCTCGCGGATCTCGGCGAGCACGAATTCCACGTTGGCGGCGAGGCAGTCCTCCCCTTCTTTCTCCTGGAAATTCACCTTGCCGCACTGGCTGAAGAACGGGTTGATGGTCCACGGGTCGATGCCGACCAGCTTGGCGAAGGCCTCGGCGATGCGGTCGTAGACGTGGAAGTGGTGCGACTTGCGCCGGGTGGCCCAGCCGGCCATGAGCGGGGGCACCACCGGCTGCTCGATGCCGGAGAGGATCGGGGGGATGCCGGCGGACAGGTCGTTGTTCAGCAGGATCGCGCAGGGGTCGAAGCCCTCGAGGCCGACCCGGTTGCCGCGCCGCACCATCGGCTCCAGCGTGAGCTTGTCGCCGCCGCTCGCCTCGACCACCGTGGGCTCCTTCAAGTCGGGGATCAAGCTGCCCAGGCGCACGGTGAGGCCCGCGCCCTCGAGGATGCGCTTCAACGTGGCGACGTTCTGCAGGTAGTGCAGGTTGCGCGTGTGGTTTTCCGGCACCAGCAGGAAGCGGCGCGAATCGGGGCAGAGCTTCTGCACCGCGGACATCGCGGCGTGCACGCACAGCGGCAGGAATTCCGGGTTGAGGTTGTTGAAGCCCCCCGGGAACAGGTTCAGGTCCACGGGCGCCAGCTTGAAGCCGCTGTTGCGCAGGTCCACGGAGCTGTAGAACGGCACCTCGTGCTCGAGCCACTGGGTCCGGAACCAGCGCTCGATCTCTGGGCGCTGGTCGAGCACCACGCGCTCCAGGTCCTGCAGCGGGCCGGTCAGGGAAGTGGTGAGGTGCGGGACCATGTCGTCGAGGAAAGCCGGGTCGAGGCGGGCCAGCGCGGCGCCCGAGAGCCGGTACGCGGAAGGGGAAATCAGTTTACACGCTCCATTTGCCGGAAGCGGCCCGCGCAGGCGGCGCCGGGCTGGGGACCGGGTTTCGACAGTGCCGCGATGCTAGAATTCTTCGTTTTCCGCCCGTAATGCACCTCCACATCCTCGGCATCTGCGGGACCTTCATGGGCGGCCTGGCCAAGATCGCGCGCGAGCGCGGCCACACGGTCACCGGCTGCGATGCGCAGGTGTACCCGCCGATGAGCGACCAGCTGCGCCGGATCGGCATCGAGTTGCACGAGGGCTACGATGCGGGGCAGCTCGATCGCTACCGCGCCGACCTTTACGTGGTCGGCAATGCGATGACGCGCGGGAAGCCCGTGATCGAGGCGATCCTCGACCGGGGCCTTCCCTATGCCTCGGGACCGCAGTGGCTCGCGCAGAACGTTCTGCTCGACAAATGGGTGCTCGCGGTGGCCGGCACCCACGGCAAGAGCACCACCTCCTCGATGCTCGCCTGGATCCTCGAGGACGCGGGGATGGCGCCCGGTTTCCTCATCGGCGGCATCGCGCGCAATTTCGACATGTCGGCGCGCGACGGCGCCTCGTCGTTCTTCGTGATCGAGGCCGATGAGTACGACACGGCGTTCTTCGACAAGCGCTCCAAGTTCGTCTGGTACCGGCCGCGCACCGCGATCCTGGGCAACCTCGAGCATGACCACGCCGACATCTTTCCCGACCTGGCGGCGATCGAGACCCAGTTCCACCATCTGGTGCGCATCGTCCCCTCGCAGGGGCTGCTGGTGGTGAACGGCCACCAGGCCGCCCTCGGGCGGGTGCTGGCGCGCGGCGCGTGGACCCCGGTGGAGCGCTTCGGCGCGGGCGAGGCCTGGAGCGTCGGCGCCTCGCCTTCGGACGACGCGTTCGAGGTATGCCACGAGGGCAAGGTGCAGGGGATGGTCCGGTGGCCCCTCATGGGCGAGCACAATCGCCAGAACGCGCTCGCCGCCATCGCGGCCGCGCGCCACGCCGGGGTGCCGCCGGCCCAGGCCATCGAGGCGCTGGGCCGCTTCCTGGGCGTGAAGCGGCGCATGGAGCTCCTCGGCACCGTGGGGGGTATTGCGGTCTATGACGATTTCGCGCACCACCCCACCGCGTTCGAGACCACGATCGCGGGCCTGCGCGCCCGGGTGGGTGCGCAGCGCATCGTCGCGGTGTTCGAGCCGCGCTCCAACACCATGAAGCTCGGCACCATGCACGAGCGCATGGCGCGCAGCCTCGCGGGGGCCGACCGCGTGCTCTGCTATGCGAAGGACCTGGGCTGGGACCCGGCCCATGCGCTCGCCCCGCTGGGGGAGAAGGCGAGCACGTTCCGGGACCTGGAGGCGATGCTCGAGGTGTTGCGCCTCGAGCTGCGCCCCGGCGACCACGTGCTGGTGATGTCCAACGGCGGCTTCGGCGGCATCCATCGCAAGCTGCTCGTGCGCCTCGCGGCGGCGGGAGGCCCACGATGACCAAGAGCGAGCAGGACGAGCTGCAGCTGCTGCTGCGCTCGCGCTTCCCGATCCTGGTGGTGGAAACCGCCGAGGAGCGCCGCTTCCTCGCGCTGATCGAGGTGGTGGCGAACCTCGACGAGTCGCCCCTCTTCACCTGGAGCTGCGTGCAGGGGCTGCGCCGGCCGCTGAAGAGCGAGACGGTGCACGAGACGCGCGAGCTCCTGCGCGCCGTGACCGAGATCGCCAAGTCGCCCCAGAACGGCATCTACGTGTTCTTCGACGCGCAGCCGTTCCTCGATCACCCGGAGGTCGCGCGGATGCTGCGCGAGCTCGCCTTCGACCATGCGCGCACCCACCGCACGCTGGTGTTCGTGGGGTCGCGGGTCTCGCTGCACCCCGACCTGCAGCGCATGAGCGCCAGCTTTCGCCTCGCTCCCATCGGGCCCGAGGAGGTGAAGCAGATGGTGAAGGAGGAGTTCGAGACCTACAACTTCAACATGGGACAGCAGGGCCTGCGCGGCGACCAGGCCGCCTACGACATGCTGGTGCAGCACCTGGTGGGCCTGTCGCGCGACGATGCGCGGCGCATGGTGCGCCAGTCGGTGGAGCACGAGGGCGCCATCACCATCGAGGACGTGGCGCGGGTGCTCAAGCTGAAGCACGAGTCCCTCGGCAAGGACGGCACGCTGCAGATGGTGACCGACATCGAGAGCCTCGAGCGCGTGGGCGGGCTCGCGAAGCTGAAGAAGTGGCTGGAGCTGCGGCGGGAGGCCTTCCTGCGCCGCTCCGGCACCGAGAAGCTCGACGTCCCCAAGGGCGTGCTGCTGCTCGGCGTGCAGGGCGCGGGCAAGAGCCTGTCGGCGCGCGCGGTGGCGGGCTCCTGGCGCGTGCCCCTGCTGCGCCTGGATTTCGGCGCCCTCTACAACAAGTTCCATGGCGAGACCGAGCGTAACCTGCGCATGGCCCTCGAGACCGCGGCGCAGATGGCGCCGTGCATCCTGTGGATGGACGAGATCGAGAAGGGCGTGGCGGTGGACAGCGGCTCCGACGGCGGCGTCTCGCGCCGCGTGCTCGGGACCCTCCTCACCTGGATGAGCGAGCGGAGCGAGCGCGTCTTCATGATCGCCACCGCCAACGACATCGAGAGCCTGCCCCCGGAGCTGCTGCGGAAGGGCCGCTTCGACGAGATCTTCTTCGTCGACCTGCCGCAGCCCGCGGTGCGCGCGGACATCTTCAGGATCCACCTGGAGCGCCGCGGACACGACGCGAGCCGCTTCGACGTCGAGGCCATGGCGCGCGCCGCGGAGCGCTTCTCCGGCGCCGAAATCGAGCAGTCCATCATCGCCGCCGCCTACGCCGCCCATGCCGAGGGCAAGCCCCTGGAGACGCGCCCTGTGGTCGAGGAGCTTGGCGGCACGCGGCCGCTCGCCGTGGTGCGCGCGGAGAAGGTCGGGCAGCTTCGCGCCTGGGCCCAGGGCCGCACCGTCCCCACCGATTGAGGATTTTTCCATGCACCGCTTCCGCATCCTGAACGTCTTCGCCCGCGAGGGTCGCCTCACCGGAAACCCCCTCTGCGTCTTCGAGGACGGCACCGGCATCGACGACGCCACGCAGCAGGCGCTGGCGCGCCAGTTCAACCTCTCGGAGACCACCTTCATCCTGCCCTCGGAGCGCGCCACCGCGCGGGTGCGCATCTACACGCCGTCCTACGAGATGCCGTTCGCGGGGCACCCGACCCTCGGCACCGCCCACGTCGTGCGCGACCTGAAGGGGGGTGACGCCGTGGCGCTCGAGATGAAGGCCGGGATCATCCCGGTGAACGCGGCGGGGGACCGCTGGACTCTTCAAGCGATCGCTCCCCGCTCGCGCGCCCTCGACATCACCCGCGCGGAGCTGGAGGAGATCCTCGGGCTCGAGCGCGGCGACGTGGGCGAGTGGCCGCTGTGGGTCAGTGCCGGCAAGGAGCAGCTGGTGGTGCCGTTGACGAGCGACAGCGCGGTGCGCCGCGCGCGTCCCGTCGCCCAGGCCTTTTCGCGCTTGAAGAGCGAGGACGGCCAGAGCATGGCCTACGTGTTCCACGACGCGGGAGACGACAGCGGCACCGTCGAGGCGCGCTTCTTCTTCCCCAGCGGCACCGCCATCCTCGAGGATCCGGCGACGGGGTCGGCCTGCGCCAACCTCGGCGGCTGGTTCACGGTGGTGCGGCCGCGCACCGACATCCGGCGCGCCATCTCCCAGGGTGAAGCGGTGGCGCGCCCCTCGACGCTCTACCTCGACGTGACCCACGGCGCGATCCATGTGGGCGGCCGCGTGGTGGAGCTGGGCCGGGGCAGCATCGACCTTTGAAGACACTCGTGTACCTGCATGGGTTCATC
Organism: Burkholderiales bacterium; assembly: GCA_031375445.1. Lineage (GTDB taxonomy): Bacteria > Pseudomonadota > Gammaproteobacteria > Burkholderiales > Usitatibacteraceae > Usitatibacter. The sequence continues at coordinate 9,628 of JANMHV010000407.1, forward strand.
AGCGCCCCGGCGTCGCGAAAAGCGGTGATGCTGGGCGACTACGTGCGCAACTGCGTTACCGGGCTCGAGATGCGCGTGCCGGCGCTCCACCACCGACCGGCCGTCGCGATCGGCGAGGCCGAGGCCGCATGCGCGGGTGTGGCCGCGAATGACCTGACCCTCGTCGGCAGCTCGCTGGGCGGCTTCTACGCCACGGTGCTCGCCGAAAAGCTCGGCTGCCGCGCGGCGCTCCTCAACCCCGCGGTGCATCCCCAGGACCACTTCGCGCGTTACCTCGGCCCCCAGGAAAACCTCTATACCGGCGAAGCGTTCGTGCTCACCCCGGCCCACGTGGAGGAGCTGCGCGCCATGGACCCGCCGGCGCTCGGCGACCCGGGGCGCTACTGGCTCATCGTCGAGACCGGCGACGAGGTGCTCGACTACCGCGAGGCGCTGTCCCGCTACGAGGGCGCGCTGCAATGCGTGGTCCAGGGCGGCGACCATGCGCTCGCCTCTTTCCACGAGCACGTTCCCGGCATCGCCGATTGGGCTTTGTCATGACCCTCTCCCCGGCCCTCTCCCAGGGGAGAGGGGACAAGGTGTGAACCTTCCATGAAACAGGTCCTGTTCGAGGAGGACGGCGCGTTCCGCGTCGGCACCATCCTCTCGGAGGCCGGGGCGACGCTGCAGGTCGAGGCGGCCCACGGCAAGCGCTCCAAGGTGAAGGCGACCGCGATCCTGCTGCGCTTCGACGGCCAGCCGCTCGCCACACTCATGCCCGAGGCGCAGAAGCTCGCCGAGGATCTCGATCCGCAGTTCCTGTGGGAGGTGAGCGGCGCAACGGAGTTCGGCTTCGCGGACCTCGCAGGCGAGTACTACGGGAGAGCCCCGGCGCCGCGCGAGGCGGCCGCCGTGGCCCTCGCGCTGCACGCGAACCCGATCCACTTCTACAAGCGCGGCAAGGGCCGCTACCAGGCCGCCCCCGAGGAGAACGTGAAGGCGGCGCTGGCGGGCGTCGAGAAGAAGCGCCGCCAGCAGGAGCAGGTGGATGCATGGGCGGCGGAGCTGGCGGCGGGAACCCTGCCCGAGCCGATCGCGGCCCGCGCCGAGTTCCTGCTCTTCAAGCCCGACAAGATGGCGCTCGGGTGGCGGGCCCTCGACCAGGCCGCCACCGCCGCCGGCCTCGCCCCGCCGCGGGTGCTGGAACGCGCCGGATGGCTCGCGGGTCCGGAAGATTATTTCCTGCGCCGCTTCGCGTTCGAGTTCTTCCCCGCCGGCACCGGTTTCCCGGACGTTCCCCCGCTGGAGGCCCCGCCGGAGCTGCCGCTCGCGACCGCGAGCGCCTTCTCCATCGACGACGCCGACACCACCGAGATCGACGACGCGTTCTCGCTCGAGCGCGGCGACGATGGGACCCTGGTGGTGGGCGTGCACATCGCCGCGCCGTCGCTTTTCTTCGGCCGCGCGCATCCGCTGGAGGCGATCGCCCGCGAGCGCCTTTCGACCGTCTATTTCCCCGGCGGCAAGATCACGATGCTGCCCGGCGACGCGGTCGCGGCCGCCACCCTCGCCGAGGGCCGCACCGTCGCCGCGGCCTCGCTCTACCTCACCGTGGACGCCACGACTTTCGAGGTGCGCGCCAGCGAGTCGCGCCTGGAGCGGGTGCCCATCGCCGCCAACCTGCGCCTGGCCGACCTCGACACGCGCATGAGCCAGGAGGCGGTCGTCGCGGGGCGCATCGAGGGCGCGCACGGCGAGGATCTCCTCACGCTGTGGAAGCTCGCGAAGTTCCTGCGCGCCGCGCGCGGGGCGGGGGAGGAGAAGGGCGACCGGCCCGACTACACCTTCCGCGTGGCCGAGGGGCGCGTGGCGATCGAGCCCCGGCAGCGCGGCACGCCCGTTGACACGCTCGTCTCCGAGCTCATGATCCACGTGAATTCCAGCTGGGGAAAATGGCTCGCCGAGCGCGGTTACGACGCGATCTACCGCAACCAGCGCGGCGCCAAGACGCGCATGGAGGTCGTGCCCGGGGCCCACGAGTGGCTCGGCGTCACCCACTACGCGTGGTCCAGCTCGCCGCTCAGGCGCTTCACCGACCTCGCCAACCAGCGCCAGCTGGTGGCGTCGCTGCGCGGCGACGAACCCGCGTACACGCGCGACGAGCTCGCCGCCGCGGCGCGGGATTTCGAGGCTTCCTACGAGGCCTACGCCGAGCACCAGCGCCTGCTCGAGCGCTACTGGTGCCTGCGCTGGCTGCAGCAGGAAGGCGTCGCGGAGGCGGACGCGACGGTGGTGCGCGAGGAGCTGGTGCGCATCGACGGTCTGCCGCTGGTATGCCGCTGCGTGGGGCTTCCTGCGGGCGTGCCGGGCGAGCGGGTGCGCGTCGCATTCGGCGAGATCGACCCCTGGGAGCCCAACGTCCTCGCCCGCTATGCGGGGAAATAACCCCGTACAATTCCGGCTCATGCCGAGTCCCGAAACGCGCACGTCGCCCTGCCGATGCAACTGAGGCAGCCTTCCCCCGACGCCCTCGTCTCCTTCTCCGACTTCCTGCTCGAACGCTTCGGCCTCGTCGCCTCGATGCAGGTGGCGGTGGTGGCCTCGATCGCGTTCCACCTGGTGGTGATCGTGGGCCTGGGCTTCAAGCTCCCCTCGATCCCGAAATGGGACGCGCCCCACAACGTGATGGACGTGGTGCTGGTGAACAGCCGCAGCGCCACGCGACCCGAGAAGGCCGATGCCCTCGCCCAGGCCAACCTCGATGGCGGCGGCAACACCGACCAGAAGCTGCGCGCGGCGACGCCGCTGCCGGCGCTGCAGGAGAAGGACCCCGCCCGCGAGATGAAGGCGGCGGAGGCGCGGGTGAAGCAGCTGGAAGCCGAGGCGCGCGAGCTGATGACGCGCATGAAGGTCAAGACCCAGGTGGTGCCGGTGGAGACGCCGCCTGCCACCGCCGCCAAGGGGGAGGCCGAGGCCCGCGACCTCATGGACAAGAGCCTCGAGATCGCGCGCCTTGAAGCGCAGATCCGCCGCGACATGCAGGCCTACCAGGAGCGGCCGAAGCGCAAGTTCGTCGGCGCCCGCGCGCAGGAGTACCGCTTCGCGCAGTACGTGGACAACTGGCGCCTCAAGATCGAGCGCGTGGGCAACCTCAACTACCCCGACGAGGCGCGCAGCCGGAAGATCTTCGGCAGGCTGCAGATGACGGTGGCCATCAAGGCCGATGGCGAGGTGGAGTCGGTGGAGATCAACAAGTCGTCGGGCTACAAGGTGCTCGACCAGGCGGCGATCCGGATCGTGCGGCTGGCGGCTCCCTTCGACCGCTTTCCCGACAACATCCGCGCCGATACCGACATCCTCCACATCACGCGGACCTGGACCTTCACCCGCACCGACCAGGTGTTCGCGGACTAGGACTCGCGCTTCCTGCGCCCCGCCAGGCGCGTTTCGTCGCAACGGGCTGGAGCGCCGGGCAGGTTTGCGGCACATTGCGCGTTTCCCATCGTCCAGGAGACCGCAGCAATGAGTCGCTTCACCCGCTTCCTCGCCCTCGCCGCCGTCTGCCTCGGGCTCGACGCCCGCGCCGGCCTCTACACCGACCTGTGGTGGAACCCGCGCGAGAGCGGTTGGGGTGTCAACGTCGTGCAGCAGCTGGAAACCGCGTTCGTGACTCTGTTCGTCTACGACCCCCAGGGCAAGCCCACGTGGTACTACGCCTCGGACGCGAGGATCGTGGCGTACGTGGCGTCGGGCTTGCCGATCTTCTCCGGGACGCTGTATCGCGCCGAAGGCCCATGGCATGGGGGAGCCTTCGATCCCGCCCGCGTGAGGCCCACGGCCGTGGGCCAGGTGAGCCTCGAGGTGCTCGCCAAGGACCGCATGCGCGTGACCTACACCGCGGAGAACGTTTCGGTGGCGCGCGAGGTGGTGCGCCAGACCTGGCAGGAGGAGATTCTCGCCGCCCACTACGTCGGGCAGTTCAACCTGCGCCAGGCGCGCCCGGGCCAGACGCCCCACGGCACGCGCGATTACCCGGGCGACGTGCTGCTGCACCTGGACCAGGGGCAAGGGTACCTGCGCGTGGACGACAACCTGCAGCGGCGCTGCGAGTATCGCGGGGCCTATACCCAGTCGGGCAAGCTGCTGAAGCTCGCCGGCACCTTCACCTGCAGTTTCGGCGACGCGCTCGAGGGCACCTTCGAGTTGACCGACCTCGAGTCGACGCAGCACGGCGTGTCGGGTTACCTGCGCACCTCCTCGGCGGCACTGAACGAGTATGGCCCGTTCGCGGCGGTGCGGCGTTGAGCGGCCTTCCTCCGGTCCGTACGCGTGCGGGCACGCGTCACGATCTGTCACCGCCCCAACCGCATGTGGCGGCGTGTGGCGCGGCGCGGGGGGAGGATTCGCGTCGGTCAGGTCCCGAAACAAGGCACGACGCGTGGTGACGGACGGCGCGCGCGGTCCGACGTAGCGTGGCCGGGTGGCATTCCGCCACCCGAGGAGCCGACCATGAAAGTCCTGGTATTCGCCCTGGCGCTGGCCGTGCCCGCCGCCGCCACCGCCCAGTCCGCCGCCCGCGTCGCCGCCCCGGCCGAGCGCGGCTTCCACGAGCGCCTCTACGAGCGCTACTGCGAGAAGCTGCGTGAAGGCCCGGAAGCCTACGTGCAGTTCGTGAAGCGGTTGCGCCCGATCCACGGCTACAGCTTCGAGGAGTTCGCCCCGGCGCAACCCGGCGACCCGGTACGCGCCGACTGCCGTGCCTCCCGCGAGCGCGTGGCCGCGGTGCACGCGCTCCTGGACGGCAAGTAGCCCTTCAGCCCGCCCCGCCCTCGGCAGCCCGCGCGCGGCCCACGCCGTACAGCGCCAGCGCCTTCACGCGCTGCGCGGCGTGGTCCACCACGGGCGCGGGGTAGTCGCGCCCGATGTGGCAGCCGCTCTCGCGTTCCTCCGCCGGGGTCATGGTCCACGGCGCGTGGATGCGGGCGTCGGGCACCCGGGCAAGCTCGGGCAGGTAGCGTCGGATGAAGCGCCCCCCCGGATCGAACTTCTCCGATTGCGTCACGGGGTTGAAGATGCGGAAGTAGGGCTGCGCGTCGCAGCCGGTGGAGGCGGCCCACTGCCAGCCGCCGTTGTTGGCCGCGAGGTCGAAGTCGTTGAGCTGGTCGGCGAAGTAGCGCTCGCCCAGGCGCCAGTCCACCAGCAGGTCCTTCACCAGGAAGGACGCCGCCACCATCCGCAGCCGGTTGTGCATGAAGCCGGTCTGGTTGATCTGGCGCATCGCGGCATCCACCAGCGGGTAGCCGGTGCGCGCCTCGCGCCATGCGGCGAAGAGTCGCTCGTCGTTGGGCCATTCGAGCCGCGCGAATTCCGCCTTGAAGGACTCGACTGCCGCGCGCGGGTGGTGCCAGAGGATCTGGAAGTAGAAATCGCGCCAGGCTAGCTCCGAGAGCCAGGTGGCGGCACCCTCGCCCGGGCGGGACCGCGCGAGGCGCGCCAGCTCGCGGATCGACACGGTGCCGAAGCGGTTGTGCACCGAGAGGTAGGAGACCCCCTTCACGCCGGGGAAGTCGCGGGCGCGACGGTAGTCGTCGATGCGGGGCGCGAAGTCGTCGAGCAGCGCGCGCGCGCCCGAGACACCGGTCGCCACCGGCAGGTCGGCCAGGTTGGTGCGCTCGAAGCCCAGCGCCTCGAGCGGCGGGACTCCACAGGGGAAATCCGGCCGCGCCAGCGCCTTCGCGTGGCGCTCCACCGGGTAGGCCTCGACGTAGAGGTCGTCCAGCCGCGCGAGCCAGGCGTTTTTGTAGGGCGTGAATACCGTGAACGGCCTTCCCGCCTGGGTGAGCACCTCGTCCTTCTCCAGCAGCGCCTGGTCCTTGGCGAGGTGGAAGCGCCGCTGCCCAGCGGCCAAGGCGCGGTCCACCGCGTCGTCCCGCGCCCGCGCCGCAGGCTCGTAGTCGCCGTTGGCGAATACCGCATCGACCCCCAGGCGGCTCGCGAGGAGCGGGATCGCGGTGCGCGCGGTGTCGTGCAGCACCACCAGCTCGCCGCCCCGGTCGCGCAGCGCCCCCCGCAGCTCGGCGACGCTCCCGTGGATGAACTCCACCCGCCGGTCGGAGCGTGCGGGCAGGGCGTCGAGGATCTCGCGGTCGAACACGAAGGCGCAGTAGACGCGCCGCGCACCTTTGAGCGCGCGGTACAGCGCGGCGTGGTCAGAGAGCCGCAGATCGCGGCGGAACCAGACCAGGGTAGCGCCGGCTTCCATCGGACGCGAATCAGCCGTGCTGCTTTTTGACCAGCAATTTCCCGATCGCGTCCTGCCACTTCCCCAGCTTTTCGTCGCGGGCGTCTTCCCGGGCGTGCTGATGGGCGTCAGCCT
>JANMHV010000200.1:0-3701 GCA_031375445.1 Burkholderiales bacterium
AAGGCGAATGGCCTTCACGTATCCAAGACGTCGAGGAAGTCGACGTCGAGAAACTCAAGCAGATGGTCCACGTGACCGACCAGGACATCATGGGCGCAGCCGCCCGCCCGCCGGAGCCCGCCAAGTGAAAGTACGCAAGGAAACGTTCTTCGGCTTCATCATCATGGCGATCATCATCCTGCCGACGCTGATCTTCATGCCGTGGGGCAACCTCACCAACGGCCACCTCGGGCTCATGATGCTGTCGCTGGTGGTAGTGGCGATCATGCTGGGGTTTCCCACCGCCTTCACCCTGATGGGGATGGGCGTCTTCTTCGCCTGGCTCTCCTACCGCAGCGTGAACCCGGACCTCGCGGTCCGGCAGGTCCTCGACCTCATGGTCCAGCGGACCTACGGGGTGATGAACAACGAGTCGCTCCTGGCGATTCCGCTCTTCGTGTTCATGGGCTACCTGGTCGAGAGGGCCGCGCTGATCGAGCGCCTGTTCAAGAGCCTGCACCTGGCGCTCGCGCGCGTTCCGGGCTCGCTTGCCGTGGCGACGATCGTGACCTGCGCGATCTTCGCCACCGCAACCGGCATCGTCGGCGCGGTAGTGACGCTGATGGGGCTGCTCGCCCTCCCGGCGATGTTGCGCGCCGGCTACAGCGTCCAGCTTTCGGCCGGCGCCATCACCGCCGGGGGCTGCCTCGGTATCCTGATCCCGCCGTCGGTGCTGCTGATCGTCTATGGCGCGACCGCGGGAGTCTCCGTCGTGAAGCTCTATGCCGGGGCCTTCTTCCCCGGGATCATGCTGGCCATGCTCTACGTGGGTTACGTGATCGTATTGGCGAAGATCAAGCCCTCGTTGGCCCCGCCGCTGCCCGAGTCCGAGCGGCACGTGCCCCTGCCGCCCCTGAGCCTGGCGCTGGCCCCCCGCGGCCGCAACTCGCTCGCGGTACTCGGTGCCTCGCTCTTCAAGGCACCTCCCGCAGGCATCCCGCGGCGCAACCTGTTCGCGCAGTTCCTCGTTTCCCTGCTTCCGATCCTGGCGATCGGCACCATCATCGCCTTGACGCTCCATCTCGCCACCAAGCCGCCGGAAGTGATCGACACCGCCTCGATGCCGTCCGGATTCGATTCGCCCGTATCGTCCGAATCCCAGGCCGGTGGCCTGTCGGACCCCCCTGCCGATTCGGCCACGGGCCTTGCCGAGCCTCCCGCCGGCTTGTCCGAGCCTCCGGCGGAAGCGGCGCCGGCGGACCTGAATGCGCCGGCCGCGCAGGCCAAGGTGGCCCCGGCCCCGGCGGCGGTTCCCGCGGCCAAAGCGCCCCCTGCCAAGCCGGTCCCGGCGATCGACAAGGCGGCGCAGGAGCGGACCGAGATCCCCACCTGGTACTGGATCTTCAGCGGGATCCTGCTGGCGATCATGGTCGTGGTGTCATTCCTGCTGAGTTGGGAGCGGCTCGAGGTCTTCAAGATGCTGCTCACGTCCTTCTTCCCGCTCGCGGTGCTGATCCTCGCGGTGCTGGGTTCCATCGTGCTCGGTTTCGCCACCCCCTCAGAAGCGGCGGCGGTAGGCGCTTTCGGAGGGTTGCTGCTCGCGCTCGGGTACCGCTACGTCGCGCACCAACGGGAGCTGGGGCGGGGACCCGCAATCGCGGTGACCCTGCGCGACATGGGCTCGATCCTCAAGGACTCGTCCTTCCTGACCGCCAAGACCACGGCGATGGTCTGCTGGCTCTTCGTCGGATCGGCGATCTTCTCCGCTGCGTTCGCGTTGCTGGGCGGCCAGGAAATCATCGAGCGTTGGGTGCTGTCGCTAGGGCTGTCGCCACTGCAGTTCATGATCCTCGCCCAGGCCATCATCTTCATCCTGGGTTGGCCGCTGGAGTGGACCGAGATCATCGTGATCTTCATGCCGATCTTCATCCCCCTGCTGGCCAAGTTCAACATCGACCCGCTTTTCTTCGGCCTGCTCGTGGCCCTCAACCTGCAGACCGCCTTCCTGTCTCCGCCGGTTGCGATGGCGGCCTTCTACCTCAAGGGCGTCTCTCCACCCCACGTCACGCTCAACCAGATCTTTGCTGGAATGCTGCCCTTCATGGGAATCCAGATCGTCGCGGTGATATTGCTCTACATGTTCCCCGCGATCGGCCTCTGGCTGCCTCAGGTCCTCTATAAGTAGGACGCGGCAAAGGCCGGTCGCAACATGAAGAAGGTATTGATCACTCGGGGCATTTTCCCCGAAGTCGTACACGGGTTGTCGGCGCGGTTCGAGGTCGAGCACAACGCCGACGACCGCCCCTGGGACGGCGCGGAGCTGGCCGCACGGCTCCAGGGCAAGGCAGCGGCGATGGCCACCGTGATGGACCGCTTCGACGAAGCCCTCCTCGCGCAATGCCCGGAGCTCAAGGTGATCTCCAACATCGCCGTGGGCTACAACAACATCGACGTGCCCGCGTGCACCCGGCGCGGCATCCGCGTCACCAACACGCCCGGCGTGCTTGACGACACCACCGCGGACCTCACCTGGTCGCTGCTCATGGCCGCGGCGCGGCGCATCGCGGAGGGAGACGCTTACGTGCGGACCGGCGACTGGAAGATCGCCTTCGGGGTGCAGTACTTCCTGGGCCAGGACATCCACCATGCGACCCTCGGCATCATCGGCATGGGGCGCATCGGCCAGGCGGTGGCGAAGCGCGCCTCGGGGTTCGACATGCGCGTGCTCTACAACAATCGCAGCCGCCTCGACTCAGCCGACGAGCAGCGCCTCCACGCCACCTGGGTCGAGCGGGCGCAGCTGCTGCGCGAATCGGACTTCGTGGTGGTGATGGCGCCGTACTCGCCGGCCACCCACCACCTCATCGGTGCCGCCGAAATCGCGTTGATGAAGCCCACCGCGATCCTGGTGAACAGCGCCCGGGGTGGTGTCGTGGATGATGAGGCGCTCGCAGCCGCGCTGCGCGACAAGCGCATCGCCGGAGCCGGGCTCGACGTCTTCGAAGGCGAGCCGAAAGTGAATCCGGGTTATCTTGGATTGAGGAATGTGGTGATGACCCCCCACATCGGCAGCGCTTCGCGGGCCACCCGCATCATCATGTGCAACACCGCCGCGGCCAACTTGACCGCGGTGCTCGAGGGGCGCGAGCCCCCGAATCCGGTCAACTGAAGTCGCCCCCGCCCGGCGGGGGCCCAATCTGGAGAGCGCAATGGCAAAGATCGCATTCATCGGCCTGGGAGTGATGGGCTTCCCGATGGCGGGGCACCTCCAGGCCAAGGGCCACGAGGTCACCGTTTACAACCGCACCGCCGCTAAGGCGGGCGACTGGGCGAAGAAGCACGGCGGCAAGTCGGCGGCCACGCCCGCGGCGGCCGCGAAGGGCCAGGACTTCGTGATGCTGATGGTCGGCAACGACAACGACGTGATGGAGGTCGCCACCGGGCAGGAAGGCGTGCTCGCCACCATGGAGAAGGGCTCGATCCTGATCGACCACACCACGGCGTCCGCGGACTGTGCGCGGAAGGTTTTCGAGATCGCGAAGCAGCGCGGCGTGGCGTTCATCGACGCGCCGGTCTCCGGCGGGCAAGCGGGCGCGGAGAACGGCAAGCTCACCGTGATGTGCGGGGGCGAATCGGGCCCGTTCGAGCGCGCGAAGCCGGTGATGGATTCCTATGCGCGCGCCGTGACGCTCCTGGGTCCCGCGGGCGCGGGGCAGCTCACC
>JANMHV010000001.1:0-11090 GCA_031375445.1 Burkholderiales bacterium
GGTTCGCCCTCTCCCTGGGGTGTGGGCGGGGGAGTGGGTAGCCGCTCAGTCGACCGTCTTCCCCACCTTCACCTTCGGCTTGCCACCGCACGGATGATCTGCGCCGGGATCCCATCCTTCTTGTAGCGCGCCGCCAGCTCCTCCTTGCGCGCCTCCATCACCGCGCGCAGCTCGACGAAGTCCACCTTCGACTTCTTCGCCTGGGTGAACATGCCGCCGCGCTGCTCCTCCTCCTTCACGTGGTGCTTGATGACCTCGGAGAGGACCTTCACCTTGGCGTCGAAGAACTTGTCCGAGGACTTGCTCTCCAGGATCGAGGCGATGAGCATCTTGGCCGAATCGTGCTCGACATGGGATTCGTCCATGAGGTCATCCTCCACCCTGGAGCTCACCGCCGGATAGAAGATGGTTTCCTCGATCATGGTGTGGACCGAGAGCTCGAGGCAGATCTCGCGCGCGAGGGCCAGCTTCTCGGGCTTGCGCGCCTTCTCGAACTTCTTGAACAGGCCCGCGACCTTGCGGTGGTCACCCTTCAGCAGGGCGATCGCATCGGGCTTCTTGCTTTTCGTTTTGGCCATGGCAGTCCTCCGGTTGTGGAACTGCGTGGACTCCCGGCCGGCCTGCAGGTTCCCCTCGGACTACCCTGTGTCCGGGAGGGGCGGGCAGGGGGTCGTTACTCCGGCTTCACCCCGGCATCCTTCACGACCTTTCCCCACTTCGCCATCTGCTCGCGGATGTGGGCGCCGAACTGCTCCGGCGTGCTGCCGACGGGCTCGACGCCTTGCGCCGCGAATTTCTCGCGCACGTCGGGCATGGCGAGGATTCTCCTCACCTCGCCGTTGAGCTTGTCGACCACTTCGCGCGGCGTCCCGGCGGGCGCCACCAGGCCAAACCACACCGTGACCTCGTAGCCCGGCACTCCCGCCTCGGCCACGGTGGGGACCTCGGGGGTCAGGGCGCCGCGGGTGGTACCGCTCTGCCCCAGCGCACGAAGCCGGCCTGACTTCACGTGGGGGAGCACGTTGGGCGTGTTGTCGAACATGAGGAGCACCTGCCCGCCCAGCAAGTCGGTCACTGCGGGTGCGCTTCCCTTGTACGGGATATGCACGATGTCCACGCCCGCTAGGTTCTTGAAGAGCTCCATCGAGATGTGGTTGGAGGAGCCGTTGCCGGTCGAGGCGTAGCTCAACGTTCCCGGTTTCGCCTTGGCATAGGCGATCAACTCGCCCACGGTCTTCACCGGAAGGGCAGGATTCACTACCAGGAGGTTCGGCGACTGCGCCGCCAGGCTCACCGGCGCGAACTCCTTCACCGTGTCGTACGGCATGGTCTTGAAGAGGCTCGGGACCACCGAGAACGGAAACGCCACCACGAGCAGCGTGTAGCCATCCGGCGCCGACTTCGCAACGAACTCGCTGCCGATGAGCGTATTGCCGCCGGGCTTGTTCTCCACCACCGCGGGCTGTCCCCAGGCCTCCGAGAACTTGGCGGCGAGCGTGCGTCCCAGGGTGTCATTGAAGCCGCCGGGCGGGTACGGCACCACGATCCTGATCGGCTTGGAGGGGTAGGTTTGGGAAGCGGCGGCGGGGGCAAAAAGGCATGCGACCAGCGCCAGCATCATCCCCGCCGCCCGCCTCGTCATCCCCGCGAAGGCGGGGATCCAATTCTTCTTTTCAGACATAACCGGGACCCTCGATGACAGGATGAGACTTCAGGAAATCCTCGTTCACCTCCACGCCGATACCGGGCGCCTCGAGCGGCCGCACCGTACCGTCCTTCGAGATCTCGAACGGCATGCTGGTGAGCTCGTCGCGGAAGAGATTGTTCTTCGACACGTCGGACTCGAAGTAGCCGCCGTTGTCGATGGCGGCGAGGAAATGCACGCTCGCCGCCAGGTTGATGCCGGTCATCGAGGAATGCGGGTGGATCTCCAGCTTGTGCGCCGAGGCCATCGCCGCAATCCGCAGGCACTCGGTGATACCGCCGCTCTTGGAGAGGTCCGGCTGGATGATGTCGACGCTGTGCTCGTCGATCAAGCGCGAGAACTCGAAGCGCGTGAAGTGGTTCTCCCCGGCGGCGAGCGGCAGCACGCCGAAAGTGCGGGCGGTGTGATAGCTGCGGTAGTCGTGGGCGGGGAACGGCTCTTCCAGCCAGCGCACGCCCAGGTCTTCGAGCGCGGGCATCACGCGGCGCACGTCTTCGAGCGTGTAGCCGATGTTGGCGTCGGTGAGGATCTCGAGATCGTCGCCGAACGCGTCGCGAGCCGCCTCCACCCGCTTGATGTCGTCCTTCACGTTGTCGCCCAGGCGCAGCTTGATCGCCTTGTAGCCGGCGTCCACGTGCACCTTCGCCTCGGCCACGAGGTCCTTGGGGTCCTGGAATCCAAGCGAAACGCCCCCCGCGTAGGCGGGAATCGGCTTCGCGGCGCCCCCCAGCAGCTTGTAGAGCGGCCAGCCCACCGCCTTGCCGCGGATGTCCCACAGCGCCATGTCCAGGCCCGACATCGCGAGGGAGCAGCCGGCCCCCATGCCGTGGGAGGCGAGCTGGCGCGAGTAGATCTTGGCCCAGACGCCGACCACGTCGGTCGCGTCCATGCCGAGCACCAGGGTGCGCAGCGTCGTGTTGATGAGGGCCGCCACGGCCCCCGGCGCGCGCCCGGCGTGGGATTCACCCCAACCGATGAGGCCGGATTCGGTCTTCACCTTGACGATCACCGCATCGCGCTTCACCGCGCGGCCGATCCCCAGCCGCACATTCGAATCCTTGGGGAGCGGAAAACTGGTCGGGATCGCGGTGATCTCGGCGATCTTGAGCGCGGCATCGAATTTCGGAAATGGGGAGGCGGCCATGCGGGTCCTTGGTGGTTTTGACGGATCATACCGTCCGCTCGCGGTACGATTCGCAAAACCGGAGGAACCATGAATCGTCGCGATATCCTGAAGGCCGCCTCGGCCGCAATCGTCCTGCCCCGCCTGGCTTTCGCGCAGGGCTTTCCCACCAAACCCATCCGTTACATCGTTCCGGTCGCCCCCGGCGGCGGCAACGACATGATTGCTCGCGTCGTCACCGAGCGGTGGGGCGCGCTCCTCGGCCAGCCGTTCGTGGTGGACAACCAGAGTGGCGGCGGCGGTGTCGTTGCCGCGCAAGCCACGGCGCGCGCGGCGCCCGACGGGTACACGCTGATGCAGGGATATGTGGCGACGCACGGCACGACACCCGCGACGCGCAAGATCAGCTACGACCCGGTGGCGGATTTCACCCCCATCGGAATGATCGGCGCCACGCCCAACGTGCTCGTGGTGAGCCCCTCGTTACCCGTGGGCAGCGTGAAGGAGCTGGTCGAATATCTCAAGAAGAATCCCGACAAGGTGAGTTACGGCTCCGCCGGACAGGGCTCCCTCACCCACCTCACGATGGAGCTCTTCAAGCAGGAAACCGGCACGACGCTGCTGCACGTGCCCTATCGCGGCATCGCACCAGCCATCACCGACGTGCTCGGCGGACAGACCCAGGCGATGTTTCCGGGCCTCGCCGCGGCCCTCCCGCAGATCCGCGCCGGGAAGCTCAAGGCGCTCGCCGTCACCGGCAAGGCGCGCAGCCCCCAGGTGAAGGACGTGCCGACGATGATCGAGCTCGGCTTCAGCGGGTTCGACGCCATGCAGTGGTACGGCTCGGTCGGCCCGGCCGGAATGCCCGCGGAGATCGTGAAACGCCTCAACGAGACGCAGGTCGCCGTTCTGAACGCGCCGGAGCTGCGCGAGAAGCTGGCGGGCGAGGCGGTGGAGCCGTGGCCGATGACACCCGGGCAATTCGGCGACTACATCCGCAGCGACGTGGCGCGCTGGACCGCGCTTGCCCGCGCCCGCAACATCAGGCTGGAAGACTGACCGGTGGCGAGTTCGAAACCCCTTCGCATCGGCATCCTCGACGGCGACGACATCGGGCTCGAAATCGTGCCCGTGTCGGTGGAGGTGGCAAAGGCCGCGGCCGCCTTGCACGGCGTGGCGATCGAGTGGACGGCGCTGCCCATCGGCCGCACCGCGCTCGACACGCACGGGCACACAATGCCGCCGGTGCTGATGGAAACGCTGCCCCGGCTCGACGGCTGGATCCTGGGACCCATCGGGCACCGCGCCTATCCCAAGGTGGCCGAGGCGATCAACCCGCACCCGATCCTGAGGAAGCAGTTCAACCTCTTCGCCAACGTGCGCCCGACCCGGTCGTATCCCGGTATCGGCTGCCTGCACGAAAACGTGGACCTCGTGATCGTGCGCGAGAACAACGAGGGCTTCCAGCCGGACCGCAACCTGTTCATGGGCAACGGCGAATTCCGTCCCACCGACGAGGTCACGATCTCGGTGCGCGTCATCACCCGCACCGGCAGCCGCCGCGTCGCGAGGGCCGCCTTCGAGCTCGCGCGCCAGCGGCGCAAGCACCTGACCTACATCCACAAGGACACCGTGTTCAAGCTCGGCTGCGGCATGTTCGTCGAGGAGGTGCGCAAGCTCGCCCCCGAATATCCCGACGTGCTGCTGGACGACGTGATCGTCGATACCTTCGCGATGCGCCTGGTGCGCGATCCCCAGTCCTTCGACGTGGTTGTCACCACCAACATGTTCGGCGACATCCTCTCCGACGAGGCGGCCGGGCTCGTGGGCGGCCTGGGCATGGCTCCGGGCCTGTGCATCGGCGACGGCGATGTCGTCATGGCGCAGGCCACGCACGGCTCGGCCCCCGACATCGCAGGACGCGGCATCGCCAACCCCTACGCGATGATGGAATCGACGCGCATGATGTTCGAGTGGCTCGGGCACAGCCGCGGCAACGAAGGCGCCGTGCGCATGGGGACCTCGATGTCGCGCGCCATCACCGCCGCCCTTGCCGACCCCGATGCCCGCACTGGCGACATCCGCGGCCGGGGCAACACGGCGACATTCACCCGCAAGGTCATCCAGGAGCTCAAAACATGAACAAACGAAACCTGCACCGCATCGCCCGCCTCGTACCCTTCGTGTTCGCCATTTCCATGGCGCATGCCCACGGTCCCAACGATCCCCCGCACCAGAAGCACGAGCTGGGCGACCTCAAGCTCGAAAGCGGCGAGGTGATCCGCGACTTTGCAATCTCCTACGTGACCCACGGAACGCTGAACGCGGAAAAATCCAACGCGGTCCTGATGGTCACCGCGATCGGCGGCAACCACCACCGCATCGATTACCTCATCGGGCCCGGCAAGGCGTTCGATCCCGCGAAGTACTTCGTCATCGCCACCGACGCCATCGGCAACGGCCTCACCACGTCTCCCTCCAACAGCCGGGCCCAGCCGAGGATGAAGTTCCCCCGGTTCAACATGCGCGACATGGTGAGCTCGCAGGAGCGGCTGGTGCGCGAGAAGTTCGGCATCAAGCGCCTGGTCACCGTGGTCGGCGCCTCGATGGGCGGCATGCAGGCGCTGCAGTGGGCGGTGAGCCACCCCGACATGATGGACAGCGTGGTCCCCATCATCCCGCTGGGCCGCACCCCGGCGTGGACTACAGGCGTGCTCGAAATGCTGCGCCAGAGCATCATGGCCGACCCGAAGTTCAAGGGCGGCGACTACGAGGCGAGCGACCCGCCCGAGCAGGGCATGCGGCTGTGGTCCGGCTGGTTGTCGGGGGTCATCGTGCGCACGCCGGTCTACCAGGAAGAGCTGTATCCGAAGGCGGAGGACGAGATCAAGTACCTCAAGGGCGTCCAGGATGGCGGCTGGAAGCGCATGGACGCCGTGGACTGGATCTACCAGAGCTGGGCCTACGATGCTCACCACGTGGGCGGCACCCCGGGCTTCGACGGCGACTACGTGAAAGCGCTGGGTTCGATCAAGGCGAAAACCCTGATCCTCGCCGGCTCCATCGACCTCCTCAACCCCGAGTACGACGCCATGTTCGTCGCGAAGAACGTTCCCGGCGCCCGGTACGTCAACATCAATGCCGAACGTCCACTGGGGCATCTCTCCGGCGCGGGCACGCCGGGCACGCCGAAAGAAAACGACCTCCAGAACCGCGAGATCGCGGCGTTCCTCGACGCGGCGAGAAAGCCTTGATCCGCCGCCGCTCGTTCTGCGCCGCCCTCGCGCTGGCGCCTTTCACCCCGGCCTTCGGGCAGGCGTTCCCGGCGCGCGCCGTCCACATGCTGGTGGGTTTCGCGCCGGGTGGCGGCGCGGATGTCGTGGCGCGCGTGATCGCTCCTCCACTGGCGCTGGAGCTCGGCCAGCCGGTCGTGGTCGACAACCGTCCCGGGGTCGGCGGCAACATCGCCACCCGCTTCGTCGCGACCGAGGCCAAGGCCGATGGCTACACGATCCTCATGGGCACCATCGCCGCGCTCGCCATCAATCCGCACATCTACGGCGACAAGCTCGGCTTCGACCCGGAGCGCGACCTGGCGCCCATCACCAACGCGGTCGACTCGTGCAACGTGCTGGTGGTGCCGGCGTCTTCGCCGATCCGCGACGTGGCGCAGCTGGTCGCAGCGGCGCGCGGCCCGGCCTCGCTCACCTACGGGTCATCGGGCATCGGCACGGCGGGCCACCTCGCGGGGGTGCTCTTCAACAACCTCACCGGCACCAAGCCGCTGCACGTGCCCTACAAGAGCGGCGGGGCGCTGGCCACCGCCCTCCTCGCCGCGGAAATCGACTTCGCGTTCGCCAGCGGCGTGACGGCGCTGCCCCAGGTACAGGCCGGCAAGCTGCGCGCGCTGGCGGTGACGACGGCGCAGCGCACCCCTTCGATGCCCGCCATTCCCACCATGGTGGAGGCGGGCGTCGAGGGATTCGTCTCGAACAACTGGTATGGCCTGGTGGCTCCTGCCGCGACGCCGCGGCCCATCATCGATCGCCTCAATGCGGCGTGCCTGAAGGTGCTCGCGAAACCCGAAGTCGTCGCCGCCTTGCGCGCCCAGGTCCTCGACCCGTCGCCCATGAAGCCGGAGGAGTTCGGCGACTTCATGCGCGGCGAGCGCGAGAAGTGGGGAAAACTGATCCGGGCGGCCGGCATCCGCTCCGAGGCCTGAGGGGGAGCGGGGGCCTCCCGGCGCCCCTTTACCGATAGACCCCCTTGCCAAGTCATTCCGGCGTATACTGCTCGGGCAGGATCATCAAGCAGTGAGTCCAGTTCCCCACCCTCTCGCAGCGCACAACGCCGCGTTCGGCTGGTAGTCCAGTACCCTCTCTTGATCGTTCTTACCCGTCTCCGGGTCGGTTGCCCGGAATAACGATTTTGAAAAGGATACAGCTCATGGCTACCGGTACCGTCAAGTGGTTCAACGACTCCAAAGGCTTCGGCTTCATTACCCCGGATGATGGCGGCAAGGATCTCTTCGCCCACCACTCCGAAATCCAGATGGACGGCTTCAAGTCGCTCAAAGAAGCGCAGAAAGTCGAATTCGAAACGACCAACGGCCCCAAGGGTCCGGCGGCGTCGCGCATTCGCCCCATCTAAGGCAGCAAACCTCAACGCGGTGCAAGCCGCGCTGATCGAGAGGCCCGGGAAACCGGGCCTTTTTACTTTCAGGAGACAAACACCATGGCAACCGGCGTCGTACGCTTCTACAACGATTCGAAGGGCTTCGGCCTCATCACTCCCGATGCGGGCGGACCAGCGCTATTCGCCCAGAAGGCTTCCCTCAGCCACGGTGCCAAGGGCTTGAAGCCCACCCAGCGCGTCGAGTTCGACGTGGTGGACAGCGTGAACGGCGCCTCGGCGACCAACATCAAGATGCTGGCGTAAAGACTGGCAGCAAGCGGCGAGATGACGGAAGATTCCCGGGACTAGTTCCCACAAGGAGTCTCACCGGTGCGTCCGCTGGAGGGCATCCGCGTCCTCGACCTCACCGCCGTGATCTTCGGGCCCCTGGCAAGCCAGGTGCTCGCGGATTACGGGGCCGAGGTGATCAAGATCGAGCCGCCCGAGGGTGACTCGATGCGGCAAGCCGGTCCCTCCACCGAGGGCGGCATGGGCGCCATCTTCATGGGCGTCAATCGATCCAAGAAAAGCGTGGTCCTGGACCTGAAGCAGCCCGCGGGCCGTGCATCCCTGCTGGAGCTCGTGGATGGCGCCGACGTGCTCATGCACAGCATCCGGCCGCAGAAGCTCGCCGCCATCGGCCTCGATCCCGAAGTCCTTTGCCGTCGCAACCCGCGCCTCGTGTTCGCGAGCCTGCTGGGCTTCGGCGACGGCGGCCCCTACAGCGGCATGCCCGCCTACGACGACATCATCCAGGGGCGCTCCGGCAGCGCGGCCCTGATGGAGCGCCAGACCGGCACGCCCCAGTACTTCCCCTCGATCGTGGCCGACAAGACCTCGGGCCTCTCCGCGGCCAGCGCGATCCTCGCCGCACTCGTGGCGCGCGGGCGAACCGGCTGCGGCTGCCGCGTCGAACTGCCGATGTTCGAGACCATGGTGGGCTTCAACCTGGTGGAGCACATGTATGGCGGCCATTTCGAGCCCGCGCTCTCGGGCCCCGGCTACCCCCGCGTGCTGAACCCGTGGCGCCGGCCGTACCAGACCACCGACGGCTATATCTGCGCCCTGCCCTACACCAACGCCCACTGGAAAGCGTTCTTCGCGGAAGCCGGGCGCCCCGAGCTCGCCGACGACGCGCGCTTTGCGACACTCACGCTGCGCACTGCCAATATCGAGGCGCTCTACGAGACCGCGGGACGGCTCATCGCGATGCGCAGCACCGCCACGTGGCTGGAAGCGCTGGCGCGCATCGACATCCCGGCCTCGCGCATCTACCGGCTGGAAGAGCTCCGTCATGACGAGCACCTGGTCGCCACGGGCTATTTCGAGGTGATCGACGACCCCACGATGGGCCGGCTCGTGTTCCCCGGCGTGGCGGCGCGCTTCGACGGCGAGCGCCCGCCGGTGGGGATGCCGCCGCGGCTGGGCGAGCACACGCGGGAAGTGCTGGAGGGAGCGGAGGCAGCGAAAAGGCGCCGCCGGGATTAGCTCGAAGCTTTCGCAGGGAGAGTCACTTGCACGATTGCGCGCCGACCTGCAGCGCGTATTCCTTCAGCACCACCGGCGTGAGCTTGAGCTTCGCGCGGCGCTCGTCGACGCGTTGCGGGTCTTCCATCTCGCGCGGCTGCCAGACCCCGGGTGCGAGGCAGCTTCCCTGGGTTCCGTAGCGCTGCGGCTTGTGGGTGCGGTCGTAAAGATAGGCGTACACCTGCGGATTCACTTCCTTGCGCGCGACCAACGGCTCCATCAAGGCCACCACCTTGAGCTGGAACTGCGGGTCGCGCTGGGATTGGTGCACCAGCAGCCAGGCGGAGGAGGCCGCCTCCTCGCCCACCATCGAAATGGTGGGCCAGCCGCGGCTGGAGACGATCTCCTTCAGCCGCGCGATGTTGCGCTCCTCGGTCGCGGCGATGCGTTGCGCGTCGTAAGGGTTGCGGGCCTCCTGGTGGGCGTCATGCATCTTGCGAATTTCCTCGCGCAGCTTGGGGTCCGGCGCGGCGGCCGAAGCGGCCCAGGCGAAGGCGAGCATCGCAACGGCGCCCGCGTAGCGGTGTACGACGCGAACCGGCGCCATCAATCCGCCTGGATCTTCAAGTCGCGGATCAGCCCGCCCCAGACCGCCGCCTCGTTCTCGCCGCGCTTCTGGATGCCGGCCGGCGTGCCGGGGATGGGCTCCACGAAGAGCGTGCGCAGCTTCGACTGGGCCGCCGGGTCCGCGAGGAATTTGTTCACTGCCGCGGCGAGCTTCTCCACCACCTTCGGATCCATCTTCGGCGGGCCCACCAGCGCGTACCAGCCCGGCAACGGCGGCACGTTGGGCGCCAGGTCCTTCAGCAGCGGAACGTTCTGGAGCTGGGGCGACTTCACCAGCCCCGACTGCGCCAGGGTCACGAGCTTGTCCCCGGCGGTGATCTGGCCGGCGCCCACCACCGTGGGCACCACCATCAGGTCGACCTCGCCCGAGACGACCGCGAGCAGCGCCTGGCTCGAGCCCTTGTAGGGAATGTGGCGCAGCTTGATGCCGTTCTGCCTTGCGATCATCTCCGCGTAGAGGTGCGTCGAGTTGCCCGCGCCGGCACTGCCGTAGGTGATGCTGTCGGGATTGGATTTCGCGCGCGCGATGAACTCCTGCCAGGTCCTGATACCGCTCTTGATGCTCACCACCACGGCGAAGCTCGCGTCGGCGATGGGTGCGACGAAGGTGAAGTCCCTGATCGGGTCGAAGGGCACGTCCTTGTAGAGGAACTGGTTGAAGCTCACCAGCGAGACGCTGGTCTGCAGCAGGATGTAGCCGTCGGGCGCCTCTTTCTGCACCAGGGTGGACGCGATGATGCCGTTGGCGCCGGGCTTGTTCTCCACCACCACGGCCTGGCCCAGCTCACGGGTCATCGTCTCGGCGAGCATGCGGCTCACCACGTCGGCGCCCGAGCCCGGACCCTGGGGCACGATGATCTTGATGGGGCGGGTCGGATAGTCCTGGGCGACGGCGGCAAGGCAGGCAGCGGCCGCGAGGATCGCGAAGAGCTTCTTCATGGTCGGTGATACTCGATGGCAGAATTGGAAACTATGCCCGACCGCGACGATCTTGGCCACGCCTGGCGCGTGACTCCCACCGAATACCTGGCGCGCCGCCCGGCGACGCACGAGGTCCCGCAACCCGTTTCCTGCTACGTGGCCATGCGCGACGGCGTGCGGCTCGCGGTGGACACCTACGTGCCGGCCGCGAAGGCGCCCTCCTCCGGCGTGGAGAAATTCCCGACGATCGTGATCCTCACGCCGTACTACCGCCGCTTCAAGCTGAGCGCACCGGACGTGGACCCGAGCCCCAATGCCGCGAAGTACCGCGACTTCTTCGTCTCGCGGGGCTACGCGATGGTGGTGGTGGACGTGCGCGGCACGGGTGCCAGCTTCGGAGCGCGCGACTCGTTCCGCTCCCCGAACGAGCGTGAGGATTTCCGCGAGGTCGCCGACTGGATCGTGGCGCAGCCGTGGTCCTCCGGCGTCATCGGCTCCACGGGCATCTCCTACCTCGGCGCTGCCGCGTGCTTCCTCGCCAGCACCGGGCATCCCGCGGTGAAGGCGATCGCC
>JANMHV010000040.1:0-2141 GCA_031375445.1 Burkholderiales bacterium
CAATAACGTCGGAGCCTATCCAGCGCACCGCAACTGTGATGCACGCCGCCGATCGGCCTCGGTCAAGAAGACAAATGCGTGTTCCTTGGCTGGCGATAACGTTTCCACGTGCGACCAAAATCCCGCTCTCGCTTTCCTCCGTGCCCCCTCCGTGTCCCCCGTGTCCTCCGTGGTAAATCCAGCCCTGGCACCTTCACCGGGCTAGATCACCGCGCCAATGCGGCCAGCAGCACCACCTGCGCGCATTTCCCCTTCGCCCGCCCTCGCTTCGCCCGCTTGAAGGTCCCGTCGGGCTGCATGTCCCAGGCCTGCGTGTTGTCCTCGAGGTAGGGCTTCAACCCCTCCGCCATGACTCGGCGCGCGATCTTGGGATCCAGGATCGGGAATGCAAGCTCGATTCGGCGGAAGAAGTTACGGTCCATCCAGTCAGCGCTGGACAGCCACGTGGTGGCCTCTGTGCCGTTTCGGAAATGGAAGATCCGCGTGTGCTCGAGAAAGCGCCCGATGATCGAGCGCACCCGGATGTGGTCCGACAACCCCGGCACGCCCGGGCGCAGCGCGCAGACTCCGCGCACCAGCAGGTCCACTTTCACGCCCGCCTGGGAGGCGCGATAGAGCGCCTGGATGGTCTCGGGCTCGAGCAGGGAATTCATCTTGGCGATGATCCGCGCGGGCTTGCCGGCCTTCGCGAACTTCGCCTCGTTGTCGATCGCGGCCAGCACCATGGGATGCAGCGTGAACGGCGCCTGCCACACGCGTTTCAACTTCGCGGACTTGCCGAGGCCGGTGAGCTGCTGGAACACCTCGTTCACGTCGCCGCAGATGTCCTCGCGGCAGGTGAGGAGGTCGAAGTCGGTGTAGTGGCGCGCGGTGCGGGGATGGTAGTTGCCGGTGCCGACGTGGACGTAGCGCGTGAGGGCCCCCTCCTCTCGCCGCACCACCAGCGACATCTTGGCGTGGGTCTTGTGGCCGACCACGCCGTAGACCACGTGCGCGCCCACCTCCTCCAGCTGCGCTGCCCAGTTGATGTTGGCCTCCTCGTCGAAGCGCGCCATCAGCTCCACCACCACCGTCACTTCCTTGCCCTTGCGCGCCGCCTCGATCAGCGTCTGCATGATCACCGAGTCGATGCCGGTGCGATAGACCGTTTGTTTCATCGCCACCACCTGCGGATCGCGCGCCGCCTGCTGGATGAACTCGATCACGGGCGAGAACGACTGGAACGGGCGGTGCAGCAGCACGTCGCCCTTGCGGATGGTGGCGAAGAAGTCGCGCTCCCTGGAAAGCGCCTTGGGCAGCCCGGGCGTGAACGGCGGGTACTCGAGATCGGGGCGGTTCACCTGGTCGGGGATGTTCATCAGCCGCACCAGGTTCACGGGGCCCGCCACCGCGTAGAGGTCGTCGCCGTCGAGGCCGAACTGCGCCAGCAGGAAGCGCTTCATCGCCTCCGACATGTTGTCCGCCACCTCGAGCCGCACCGCGTCGCCGAAGTGGCGCTGCGGCAGCTCGCCCTGCAGCGCCTTCTTCAGGTCCTTCATCTCCTCCTCCTCGACGAAGAGGTCGGAGTTGCGGGTCACGCGGAACTGGTAGCAGCCCAGCACTTCCATGCCGGCGAACAACTCGCCGACGTGCTGGTGCAGCACCGAGGTGAGATAAATGAAGGTGTTCTCGCCATCCGCAATGTTTTCCGGCAGCTTGATGATGCGCGGCAACACGCGCGGCGCCTGCACGATCGCACGTTTGGCATCACGACCAAATGCGTCGCGGCCGGACAACTCCACGGCAAAATTCAAGCTTTTGTTGAACATGCGGGGAAACGGGTGTGCCGGATCGAGCCCGATCGGCGTCAACACCGGCATCATCTCGCGAAAAAAATAATCGCGAATCCACATCATCTGCACTGGTGTCCAGTTGGCACGCCGAATGAATCGGATGCCCGCCGTCTGCAAGGCGGGAATCACATCATCGTTCAATAGCGCGTATTGGGTGGCAACAATTTCATGCGCCTCTTTCGACACTTCATTGAGTGTTTGTTTTGGCGTACGTCCATCTGCGGAGCGCGTGGTGATCCCCGAATGAACTTGCTCCTTGAGACCTGCTACCCGAATTTCAAAAAACTCATCCAGATTCGACGAAACAAT
>JANMHV010000041.1:0-16592 GCA_031375445.1 Burkholderiales bacterium
GCCGCCGCCGGCTTCACCACCACCGTCCACGCCCAGCAGTGGGAGCCGACCAAGACGGTGGAGTTCATCGTCCCCGCCGGCACCGGCGGCGGCGCCGACCAGATGGCGCGCCTGATCCAGTCGATCATCGCCAAGCACAACCTCATGAAGCAGTCGATGGTCGTCATCAACAAGGGCGGCGGCGCCGGCGCGGAAGGCTTCCTCGAGTTGAAGGGCGCGGCCAACGAGCCGCACAAGATCATCATCACGCTGTCGAACCTCTTCACCACGCCGCTCGCCACCGGCGTGCCGTTCAACTGGAAGGACCTGACGCCCGTGCGCATGATGGCCCTCGACCAGTTCGTGCTGTGGGTGAACAGCGAGGCGCCCTACAAGACCGCGGCCGAATACATGGCGGCGGTGAAGGCGGGCGGCAACAACAAGTTCAAGATGGGCGGCACCGGCTCCAAGCAGGAAGACCAGATCATCACCGTGGCGCTCGAGAAGGTCGCCGGGGCCAAGTTCACCTACATCCCGTTCAAGGGGGGCGGGGACGTGGCCACCCAGCTGGTCGGCAAGCACATCGACTCGTCGGTGAACAACCCGATCGAGGCCGTGGCCCAGTGGCGCGCCGGCAACCTGCGCCCGCTGTGCGTCTTCGACGGCGAGCGCATGCCGTACAAGGCCAAGATCGCCAAGGAGATGTCCTGGAACGACATCCCCACCTGCAAGGAGGCCGGCGTGCCGACCGATTACCTGATGCTGCGCGGCATCTTCATGGCCGGCGGCGCCAAGCCCGAGCAGGTCAAGTACTACGCCGACCTGCTGGACAAGGTTCGCGCCACCCCCGAGTGGAAGAAATTCATGGAAGACGGCGCGTTCAACCAGACCACCATGGTCGGCAAGGAATACGCCGAGTGGGTGGGCAAGGCCGAGCAGCTGCACCAGGGCCTCATGAAGGAAGCGGGCTTCCTCGCCGCGAAGTAGCCAGCGCCGGCCCGGGGCCACGCCCCGGGCCCCACGAGAACAGCAAATCGCGGGGGCCTCATGGAGGAGCAGGAGCAGCATCGGCGCGCCGTCGGTTCCACGCGCGTGTGGGAAATCGGCACCGCCGCGTTCTTCCTCGCGGTCGGCGCGGTCGTGGTCTGGGACAGCCGGCGCCTGGGCGCCTCGTGGGCTTCCGACGGGCCGCAGGCGGGATACTTCCCGTTCTACATCGGCGTCCTGATCATCGTCGCCTCCGCGGTGAACCTGTTCGGCGCCATCAACTCCGGCGCCCGGGGCGACCAGCCATTCGTCCACCGCGACCAGATGAAGGGCGTGCTCACGGTGATGGGGCCGTGCGTCGTGTACGTCCTCCTCATCGCCAATCCGGTGTTCTCCTTCGGCATCTACGAGGCCTC
Source organism: Burkholderiales bacterium (assembly GCA_031375445.1). GTDB lineage: Bacteria > Pseudomonadota > Gammaproteobacteria > Burkholderiales > Usitatibacteraceae > Usitatibacter. The sequence goes on from JANMHV010000041.1 coordinate 1,383, forward strand.
GGCGATCTTCATCGCCTTCTTCATGCGCGTCCTCGGCAAGTACCACTGGGGCAAGACCCTGGCGGTATCGATCGGGGTCGTCGCCGTGTTCTTCGTCATGTTCGAAGTCTGGTTCAAGGTGCCGCTGCCCAAGGGCCCGATCGAAGCGCTCCTCGGCTTCAGCTGACAAGGCCCCGCCATGCAAGAGCTCCAGTCCCTGTTCGGCGGCTTCGCGGTCGCCATGACGTGGTTCAACCTGATGCTGATGTTCGCCGGCGTGGTGCTCGGCGTGGTGATCGGCGTGCTGCCGGGTCTTGGCGGCGCGAACGGGGTGGCGATCCTGCTCCCCCTCACCTTCCAGATGGCGCAGCAGCCGGGAGGGGCCACTTCCGCGATCATCCTGCTGTCCTGCATCTACTGGGGCGCGCTCTTCGGTGGCGCCATCACCTCGATCCTCTTCAACATCCCGGGCGAGCCCTGGTCGGTCGCGACCACCTTCGACGGCTACCCGATGGCGCAGAAGGGCCAGGCGGGCCAGGCCCTCACCGCCGCCTTCACCTCGTCCTTCGTGGGCGCGCTGATCGCGGTGGTCATGATCACCTTCCTGTCGCCGCTGGTGGCGCGGTTCGCGCTGCGCTTCGGTCCACCGGAGTTCTTCTCCGTGTACCTGCTCACGTTCTGCGCCTTCGTCGGCATGGCCAAGGGGGCGCCGATGAAGACCATCGCCTCGATGATGCTCGGCTTCGCGCTGGCGGCGGTGGGCATCGACACGGTCACCGGGCAGCTGCGCCTCACCTTCGGCTACATGGAGCTGCTGAAGGGCTTCGACTTCCTGATCGCCGTGATCGGCCTCTTCGGCATCGGCGAGATCCTGCTCACCATCGAGGAAGGCCTGGTATTCCGGGGCGCTTCGGCCAAGCTCGACATGCGCGTGGTGATCGATACCTGGAAGGAGCTTCCCAAGTACTGGAAGACGTCGCTGCGCAGCTCTCTCGTGGGCTGCCTCATGGGCATTGTGCCCGGGGGCGCCACTCCCGCATCGTTCATGAGCTACGGGGTCGCCAAGCGCATGTCGCGCGACGGCGCCAAGTTCGGCACCGGCCAGATCGAGGGCGTGGTGGCTCCCGAAACCGCCGCGCACGCCGCCGGCACCTCGGCGCTGCTGCCGATGCTCACGCTGGGCGTGCCCGGCTCGCCCACGGCGGCGGTCCTCCTCGGCGGCCTGCTGATCTGGGGCCTGCAGCCGGGACCGCTTCTCTTCGTCGAGAAGGCCGATTTCGTCTGGGGCCTCATCGCCTCGATGTACCTCGGCAACATCGTGGGGCTCATCGTGGTGCTCACCTGCGTGCCGCTCTTCGCCTCGATCCTGCGAGTGCCGTTCTCGATCATCGCGCCGGTGATCCTGGTGATCTGCGCCATCGGCGCCTTCACCGTCCACAGCTCGATGTTCGACGTGTGGCTGATGCTGGGCTTCGGCGTGATGGGCTACGTCTTCAAGAAGCTCGACTATCCGCTGGCGCCGCTGGTGCTGGCGCTGGTGCTCGGCGACCGCGCCGAGGATTCGTTCCGCCAATCGATGCTCATGTCCCAGGGGGAGGTGAAGATCTTCTTCGCCAACCCGCTGGTCGGCACCATCACCACGCTGTCGCTGCTGCTGCTCTTCTGGCCCCTGATCTCGCGCGGCATCGAGACTCTGCGTGGCCGCAGCGGCAAGGCCACCCCGGAGTGACCCCATGCCCGTGATCGCGATGACGCAGGAGATGGCCTCCCTCGGCAAGGACGTGGCCCTGGGGGTTTGCGAGGCGCTCGGCCTGCAGCAGGTGCGCCACGAGGTGGGCGACGTGGTGGCCGGGCGCATGCAGGTGAAGAAGAGCCTGATCCGCCGCATCCGCGAGGGCAAGGCGGGCAAGGTGGAGAAGTGGTCCGCCGACGAGCGCACCATCTCGATCTTCACCGCCGAGGAGGTGTTCGACCTCGCCGTGAAGGGCAACGTGCTGATCCGCGGCTGGGGCGGGACACTCCTGCTGCGCGAGGTGGAGCACATCACCACGGTCCGCGTCTGCGCGCCGGTCGAGCTGCGGGTGAAGCGGTTGATGGAGCGGCTCGAGACCGACGACGAGGAGCTCGCCCGCCACGAGATCGAGCAGGACGACGCGGCCCGTGCCGCGCGCATGGGCGAGCACTTCAACGTGACCTGGGGTGACCCGACCCTCTACGATCTCACGCTCAATACCGACCGCGTGCCGATCTCCACCTGCGTGGACCAGGTGGTGGCGCTGGCGAGGAGCCCCGCGTTCCAGGAGACGCCCGCTTCGCGCCAGCACCTGGCGGACCTGGCACTCCAGGCCCGCGCCCGGGCGGCGCTGCGTGCCGATTCGCGCACCGCGGCCATCGACATCCTCGCCGACGTGAAGGCCGGGCAGGTGACGCTGCGAGGCATCGTGGTGGACGACCGCGAGAAGCAGCTCGCCCGCGAGATCGTCGCGGCGCTCCCGGGCGTAAACGGCGTCGTCGACCAGCTGCGCACCATGGCCGGCGGCCTTTACCGCTTCCCGTCGCAGGTGAAGGACAAAGGTTGAGGGCTGAAATGGGGTCAGGTTAGTTTTTGGGTAGCCGCCTCCGGGCGGCAGTTCCCAATAACTAACCTGACCCCATTTCAGATCTTCCCGGCGTGTTTCAGCCGTGAAAGCGTCTCCGCCGACAGGTTCAGGTACGAGGCCAGCTCCTTCATCGGCACGCGCTCGGCAAGCTCCGGGTGCTTGCGCATGAAGCGCAGCACGCGCCCCGGTGCATCCAGCAAGTGGAGCGTAATGGTGTGCGCCATCACCTCGCTCATCAGGAACATCACCTCGTACTCGAAGTCGTCCTTGAGATCGGGGTGGCGGTCGAGGAAGGCGGCCCACAGGGGCAGCGGCAGCTTGGCAACGCGGGCCTTGGTCACCGCGCGGATCGAATAGGGGGCGGGCGTGCGCAGCTTCCAGGCCGCGTAGCTGGTGTCCATGTCGTCTTCCTTGGCGAAGCGCAGGATCATCTCCTTGCCCTCGGGGCTCGCGACGACGCGCTTCAGCACCCCGTCCAGGACGAAGTACTGCTCCATTTCGTGCGCGCCCTGGGAGACCAGCACGTCGCCCTTGCGGTAGTCGACCACCGCGAGCTGGGCCTCGAGCTCCTCGAAGGCGCGCTTCTTCAGCCGCCGCAGCACGATGTTCTGGTGCAGGCGGACGCGAATTTCCGCGAGGTCCGGATGGTTGACGAGGAGGGTCATTGCGAGCGCGGGGGGGAAAGGACCGAAACGGGGCCGGAACTTGACCCGTATCAAGGTGGGCGACGAGGCCCTTTTCTTAACATTGTAGCCTGATCCCGCAGTCCCGAATTCACCCCGCCAGGCCCTCCGCGGCCGTGGCGCCCCCCGGAGGAAAACACGATGGCCACCGCCACCCCACCCACCGCCGCGGCCCTTTCCCAGGCGCCCGGCGCGCCGCAAAGCGCCCCCGAGGCCACGATCGACGGCTTCCACCTGGTGATCGAGGCCCTCAAGCTGAACGGCATCGACACCGTGTTCGGCCTGCCCGGAATCCCGATCACGGATCTCACGCGCATGCTGCAGGCCGAGGGCGTGCGCATGATCTCGTTCCGCCACGAGCAGAACGCGGGCTATGCCGCGTCGATCGCGGGCTTCCTCACGCAGAAGCCCGGCATCTGCCTCACGGTCTCCGCGCCCGGCTTCCTCAACGGCTTGACGGCACTCGCCCACGCCACCACCAACTGCTTCCCGATGATCCTCGTCTCCGGCTCGTCGGAACGCGAGATCGTGGACCTGCAGCAGGGCGACTACGAGGAGATGGACCAGCTCGCCATCGCCAAGGGAGTCGCAAAGGCCGCCTTTCGCGTGCTGCATGCGGGGGACATCGGAGTGGGCATCGCGCGCGCCATCCGCGCCGCGGTCTCGGGCCGCCCGGGGGGCGTGTACCTCGACCTGCCGGCCAAGCTCTTCGCGCAGACGATGGATGCCACCGTCGGGCGCAGCACGCTCATCAAGGTGGTCGATCCGGCGCCCAGGCAGATCCCGGCGCCGGAGTCGGTGAAGCGCGCGCTCGACCTCCTCAAGGGCGCGAAGAAGCCTCTCATCGTTCTCGGCAAGGGTGCCGCCTACGCGCAGGTCGACGCCGACATCCGCGCGCTGGTCGAGAAGACCGGCATCCCCTACATCTGCATGTCGATGGCCAAGGGCCTGCTCCCGGACACGCACGAGCAGTCTGCTGCCGCGGCGCGTTCCTTCGTGCTGCCGGAAGCCGATGTCGTGATGCTGGTCGGCGCGCGACTGAACTGGCTGCTCTCCCACGGCAAGGGCAAGACCTGGGGCGGCAACGGCCACAAGGCCTGGGGAGGGCAGAAGTTCGTCCAGATCGACATCTCCCCGCAGGAAGCCGACAGCAACGTGAAGATCGACGCCCCGGTGATCGGCGACATCGGCTCGTGCGTGTCGGCGATGCTGAAGGACATCGGCGCCGGCTGGCAGAAGCCGCCGTCCGACTGGATCGGCGCCATCCACGAGCGCAAGACGAAGAACGTGGCGAAGATGGCGGAGACGCTCGCCAGGGATCCGTCGCCGATGAACTTCCACAGCGCGTTGAACGTCGTGCGCGACATCGTGCGCGCCAATCCCGACGCCATGCTGGTGAACGAGGGCGCCAACGCGCTGGACTTCACGCGCTCGATCGTCGACATGTACAAGCCGAGGAAGCGCATCGACGTGGGCACCTGGGGAATCATGGGCATCGGGATGGGCTACTGCGTGGCCGCCGCCGTGGTGACCAAGCAGCAGGTGATCGCGATCGAAGGCGACAGCGCCTTCGGCTTCTCCGGCATGGAAGTCGAGACCATCTGCCGCTACGACCTGCCGGTGTGCATCGTCATCATGAACAACAACGGCGTCTATCGCGGCACCGACAAGGACCCCACGGGCCGCGACCCGGCGCCGACGGTGTTCGTGAAGAACGCGCGCTACGACAAGATCATCGAGGCGTTCGGCGGGGTGGGCGTGAATGCCACGAACCCTGCAGAATTGAGGCAGGCAATGGAGGAGGCGATCCGCTCGCGCAAGCCCACGCTCATCAACGCCGTGATCGACGAGACCGCCGGCACCGAGAGCGGCCGCATCACGAGCCTCAACCCCAACGCCGCCAAGAAGAAGTAATTGGGCCCCCGCCTTCGCGGGGGTGACATCCGGAGAGAAATCATGGAAGCACTCAAGGGCGTACGAATCCTCGACATGACCCACGTGCAGGCGGGCCCCACCTGCTCGCAGCTGCTCGCGTGGATGGGTGCGGACGTGATCAAGTTCGAGCCGCCGCAGGGAGATGCCACGCGCGGCCAGCTGCGCGACGTCCCCAATGCGGATTCGCTCTATTTCACGATGCTCAACTGCAACAAGCGCTCGATCACGGTCAACATGAAGAGCGCCGAGGGCAGGACCGTGTTCGTCGACCTGCTGAAGAAGTGCGACATCATGATGGAGAACTTCGGCCCCGGAGTCCTCGAGCGCCTTGGCTTCACGTGGGACAAGATCCACGAGATCAACCCGAAGATCGTGGTGGGCTCGATCAAGGGCTTCGGCTCCACCGGCCCCTATTCGGAATTCAAGGCGTACGAGAACGTGGCCCAGGCCATGGGTGGGGCCATGAGCACCACCGGCGTGCCCGATGGCGCCCCGTTCGTCACCGGAGCGCAGATCGGCGACTCGGGCACGGGGCTGCACCTGGCCATCGGGCTCCTCGCGGCCCTCCACCAGGCCAATCGCACGGGTGAAGGCCAGTACGTCGAGGTCGCGATGATGGACGGGGTGATGAACCTTTGCCGCGTGAAGTTCCGCGACCACCAACGCCTCGAGCGCCAGTCGCTCGCCGAGTACTCGGTGCCCACCTACCAGAACATGGGAGATGTCCCGCGCGCGGGCAACGATTCCGGCGGCGGCCAGCTCGGCAACGCCATCCACTGCAAGCCCCACGGCGCCAACGACTGGCTCTACGTGGTGGTGCAGGAGGCGGTGTGGGCGGCGCTCGCCGGGCGCATCGGCCCCGACGTGGGCGTGCCCGACCTCGCCGCGGACCCCCGGGTCGCCACCATCGCCGAGCGCCGCAAGAACCAGGCGCTGGTGTGGACGCTGCTCAACAAGTTCGCCGAGAAGTACACCAAGCGCGAGCTGATGGCGATCCTGAACCCGCTCGACGTGCCGTGCGGCCCGATCATGTCGACCACCGACCTCGCCACCGATGAGCACGTGAAGGGGCGCGACATGTGGGTGGAGCTGGACCATCCGCAACGCGGCAAGTGGTTCAACGTCGGCATGCCGATCAAGCTGTCGGCGTCTCCCGCGAAGATCGAGAGGAGCCCCACGCTTGGCGAGCACACCGACGAGGTGCTGAGGGAAGTGCTCGGCTACGACGCGGCGAAGGTGGAGCAACTGAAGGGCGCGGGAGCCTTCTCGATGCCACCGAAGAAGGTGGCGGCATAGGCTCCAGCTGAAGGAGTTTTTCACCGAGGTCGCCGCGGCGCTCATTGCCGCGGCGATCGCCGGCGTGGTGTCGCTGGCGTGGAGGCTGCTGGGCCGGCTTCCCTGGCTGCAGGTGGCGCTTGGCGCCGCGCTCCTGTTCCTCGCCATTTCGATCGCGGCGTCCTTCGGCGACACCAATTTCAGGACCGAAGGCTCCCCTGCCGGGATGCTCCTCTTCGCGGTGATGGGGAGCGCGGTGGCGGTTGCCGCGATGCTCGGCTTAGTCCTCCTCGCCAAGGGGTTGATGGGGGTTGGGCGCAGCGGTCCGGTGGGCCCGGTGGGCGCGGTCATCGGCGTTGTGGCGGCGGCGTTCCTGTTCTACTTCGTTCACCGCTTCCAGGGCAGTGTGGACGCTCCGAAGGCCTCCCGATCCGGCTCCGCCTACCGGGTATTCCCGCCCACCTCCGAGCTCGCGAGCCAGCGCGTCGCCCCGGTGGGCGAGACCTATGAGCTTTCGTGGCGAGCGCGCCGGGATGCCAAGGCCCTGCAGCTGCGCGTACCTGGGGCGCAGATCGCGCCCGACCCGCGCGCCCGCGGGCCGGGCGTAGTCGAGACCGTCGACGGCCCCCGGTCGGTCGAGCTCCGGCTTCCGGACGGGGCGGCGATGCGGCTGCATCGCGACGACAGCACGCTGGACGAGGCGACCTTCGATGCGCTCCACAACGGAGTCGTGAGCGGCGATGCGGGACCGCGGCTCCTCTGGGTCGACACCGGCCGGCGGGGCTGGCGCCTCGTGGGCCTCGACTGCCCGCCCGGCTCGACCGCGACCCCCGCCCTGCCCGCAGCGGCGGGGCATCCGGCGCGCTGCCACTCACCCCCGGGCGTGCTCGCGCGGTGGCTGCCCTCGCTTTTCGCACCTTCCCGCGTGCCGCTCGCCTCGCGCGTGGCCAACGGCAACTGCCAGTGGGCATTCCCCTATCGGCAACGCGCGGTGACGGTGGACCGCGCGGGTGCCTGCTTCACGAGCGAGGGGCTCGCGGCCCTGGGGGCAGCGGCGGACCTCCTGGAGCGGATGGAGCGCGACACGAAAGCCGTGGCGCGTTGACGTTCATCAACGCGACGCGGCACGCCCTGCCCCTACCATAGGTCCAGTGCGCATTCCCCCTCAATTGATCGGGTCAAGAAAATGAAAATCGCCATCATCGGACAACAGGACTTCGGCAAGGCCGTCCTCGAAGCCTTCCTCGCGCGCGGTGACACCGTCGCGGGCGTCTTCATCGCTCCCGAGAAGGAGGGCGCCAAGGCCGATCCGATGAAGGTCGTGGCGCAGGAAAAGGGCCTCGAGGTTTTCCAGTTCCCTTCCCTCAAGAGCCCCGAGGCCACGCAGGCGATGCGCGACCTCGACGCCGACATCGGCATCATGGCCTTCGTGCTGCAGTTCGCGCCGCAGGAGTTCGTGAACATCCCGAAGCACGGCACCATCCAGTACCACCCCTCGCTGCTGCCCAAGTATCGCGGCCCGTCGTCGATCAACTGGCCGCTTTCGCGCGGCGAGAAGAAAACCGGCCTCACGATCTTCCGCCCCACCGACGGCCTCGACGAGGGCCCGGTCATCCTGCAGAAGGAGACCCCGGTCTCGGAGAACGACACGCTCGGCACGGTGTACTTCGATCGTCTGTTCCCCATGGGTGTTGCGGCGATGCTTGAAGCCGCCGACCTGGTCGTCGCCGGCAAGCACAAGGAAGTGGTCCAGGACGAGTCGCAGGCGACCTACGAGGGCTGGTTCCGCGCCAGCGAGTCGAAGGTCAACTTCCACAACCACGTCGACGTCGTCCACGATCTCATCCGCGCCTGCGACCCCGCGCCCGGCGCGTGGACTACGCTTGCCGGCAAGAAAGTGCAGCTCTTCGGCTCGAAAAAGCACCCGGTGCGCACGTTTGGCGCCGTGAAGGGAAAGGTCGGCGAGGTGACCGAGATCACCGAGTCCGGCATGCGCATCACCGCGCAGGGCGGCCAGGTCGAGGTCGCCAAGGTGAAGGGTGAGGAGACGAAGAAGATTTCCGCCAGGGAGTGGGCGAAGGGCGCCGGCGTCGCCCCCGGTACAATCCTCGGATCCTGAGGAGAAAACCATGGCACACGCGATTCGCATCAACAGCACCGGCGGCCCGGAAGTCCTGCAATGGGAAGAAGTGAACGTCCCGCCGCCCGGCCCCAAGGACGCGCTGGTGCGCCACAAGGCCGTCGGCCTGAATTACATCGACACCTACCATCGCAGCGGGCTCTACCCGGTGCCGATGCCCTCGGGCCTGGGGCTCGAAGCCGCCGGTGTCATCGAGGTGGTGGGCGCCGAGGTCACCGACCTCAAGGTGGGCGACCGCGTGGCCTACGCCAACGGCCCCATCGGCTCGTATTCGGAGCTCAAGGTGCATCCCGCCGACCGGCTGGTGAAGCTTCCCGACGGCATCAGCTTCGAGCAGGGCGCGAGCATGATGCTGCAGGGTCTCACCGTGCAGTACCTGATGCGGCGCATGCACTACGTGCCCAAGTCCGGCGACACCATCCTGTGGCACGCCGCGGCGGGCGGCATCGGCCTCATCGCCTGCCAGTGGGCGCGAGCACTGGGCGTGAACCTGATCGGCACCGTGAGCACCGAGGAGAAGGCGGCCCTCGCGCGCGAGCATGGTGCCGCGCACACCATCCTCTACACCAAGGAGGATTTCGTCGCGCGCGTGAACGAGATCACCGGCGGCAAGAAGGTGCCGGTGGTGTACGACTCGGTGGGCAAGGACACCTTCCTCAAGTCGCTCGACTGCCTGCAGGTGCGCGGGCTGATGGTGATCTTCGGCAACTCGTCGGGACCGACGGCGCCGCTCGACCTCGGCGTGCTGAATACCAAGGGCTCGCTCTACGTGACGCGCCCGTCGCTGATGGGCTATGTCTCGAAGCGGGACGAACTGCTCGCCTCGGCCAAGGACCTCTTCGACATGGTGCTGTCCGGCAAGGTCAAGGTCGGCCCGCGCCAGAGCTACGCGTTGAAGGACGCCGCCCAGGCCCACCGCGACCTCGAGTCGCGCAAGACCACCGGCTCCACCATCCTCGTTCCCTGACGGTTCTCCCTCTGCCTTGGGAGAGGCTCGGCCTTCCTCCCTCTCCCTTGGGAGAGGGCCGGGGAGAGGGTTGTCACTTGATCTCGTAGCTCTCCAGCTCCCAGCGCTCGCGCAGCGTCACCTTGCCCGAGGCCAGGGTCTTGGTGACGTCCTGCGCGACCCAGCGCTTCGCCCCCGCGCTGTACCAGTACGTGAAGCGGGTGACGCCCGCGTCGGACTCCTTGTCGCGCCGGCGCCAGTCGACGCGACGCTCCAGTCGCACCGCGCGGAACTTGCCCGCGGGGGTCGCGACCTCCTCCTCGGGCCCCACGTCGATCCTCACCTTGGCGTCGAAGAGGCGCTCCCCCGTGTCCTGGACGAACGCGAGGTCGTAGGCGGCGCCGCTGCGCAGCGGGAACACGTAGGTGTGGCCCGAGGGCGCGTAGGTGTGCCACTTCCCGCTGGCGCGGATGCGGGAGAAGTTGCCGAAGATGTCGCTCACGGCACCGTCCTTCCATTCGACTTCGTGGCCGCGGATCTTGGTGACGGACATGATGCGCTGCGATTCGGTCTCGTCCAGCAGGTTGCGCACGCGGTAGGTCCAGCGGTCGCCCACGGCGAACGAGGGCGGGGCGGAAGGGGCCACCTCCCGCAGCGGGGCGGCTTTCACCTGGCGCGTCGCGGCCGGCTTCGCCACCGCCGGCCGGAACGAGAAGTGCGACTCGAGCGAGGTGCTCTCCCACGGCACCTGCAGGTTCGCCGAGCCCTTGCGCACTGCGGCGCGCACCGCCTTCAGCGTGTCCTCGATGGGCTGGCCGGGAACCTTCATGGCCGCGAGGAGGTGGGTGGTGTAGAGGCCGTTGCGGCCGCCGCCGTCGGCGGCGACGGAGCCCGGCGCGGTGGCGAAGGCGATCAGCGTGCCTGGCGGGGCGTCCACCTGCGCGAGGCCGCGCGCGCTGGGCGTGAAGCGGCTGCCGAACGGGTTGTTGCGGCACGCGTCGAGGATCACGACGTTGGCGGCGTTGCGCGCCGAGTCGAGCTTCTCCATCACGGCCCCCAGCTCGAGCGCGGAGAACGCCACCTCGTCCTCGCGGGCGATGTCCGCATCCACCGGCACCAGGTAGTTGCGCCCGCGCACCTGCAGGCCGTGCCCGGAGAAGTAGACCACCCCGGTGGAATTGCGCGTGAGCTTGTCGCCGAACTCCCGCAGCGCCAGGTGCATTTCCTTGAGCGTCGCGTTCTCGCGGCGGATCACGGTGAAGCCTCCGGCCTCGAGCTCGCGCGCCATGTCGGAGGCGTCGTTGACGGGGTTGGCGAGCGGCGCCTGGGGATAGGCGGCATTGCCGATCACCAGGGCCAAGCGGGAGGCGGCCGGCGCCGGGGCCTGGGCGCGCGCGAACACGGCGATCGCGAGGAGGCCGAGGGCAGCGGCACGCAAGCCGGGGTTCATCGCCGGGATTGTAGGCCCGGTTGTCTTCGCCCGCCGGGAGGTCCATGCTGGTTCACCCCTTTTCGCGAAGGAGCGAGCCATGAAGCTGCGCATGTACGTGACGCTTCCGGACCTGGCCAGCGCCAGGAGCCTCGCCGACGACCTCCTGCTCGCGCGTGTCGAGGACCGCCACATGCACTTCCTCGGCCGGCGCGGCACCGATCTCGGCGAGCTGCACGAGGCGTCCTACCTGATGAAGACCGATACCGTCCACGGCGCCTTCGTGGGCATGGTGCTGGGCGGGGTGCTCGGCATCCTCGTGGGCGTGGCGTTGGTGCATTTCCCGCCGGGCGGCATCTCGCTGCAGCTGGTGGCGGTGCTGATCGCGGCGATCGTCGGCGCGATCCTCGGCATCTGGATCGCGGGGATGGTGGGGCTGCAGGTGCCCAACTCGCGGTTGAAGCCGTTCGAGGCCGACATCCAGGACGGCAAGATCCTGCTGATGCTCGACGTGCCCGGCAGCCGCTACGAGGAGCTGCGCGCCGTGATCGCGCGCAAGCACCCCGAGGCGGCCGACCGCGGCCAGGAGGCGACGGTCCCGGCATTCCCGTAGCGGGCGGGATGCGAGAATGGCGCCTTCCCTTTCCACACCCCGCGAAAGCCCATGGCGCTCTTCCTGCGTGAATCCGACGTCGAATCCCTGCTCACCATGCCGCTCGCGCTCGAGCTCGTGGAGCGCGTGCACCGCGAGTACTCCACCGGGCAGGCGATCGACGTCCCGCGCGAGCGCTCGCGCCTGCCCAAGTCGGCGCTGCACATCCTGCAGGGGGCGGTCCCGTCGGCGAACGTGCTGGGGTACAAGGCCTACACCTCCAGCCGCGAGGGCGTGCGCTTCCTGGTGTACGGCTTCAACGCGGAGCGCGGCAACCTGGATGTGGTGGTCGAGGCCAATCGCCTCGGAATGATGCGCACCGGCGCCGCGGGCGGGGTGGCGGCCAAGTGGCTCGCCCGCCCCGACGCCCGGGTGGCCGGCATCTTCGGCTCCGGCTGGCAGGCCGAGGGGCAACTCGAGGCCCTGGCCGCGGTTCGCAAGCTCGAGCTCGTGAAGGTCCACTCGCGCAACGCCGAGAAACTCGCCGCGTTCTGCCGGAAGATGGCGCAGAAGCTGGCGATGGAGGTGGTTCCCGCGAGCGCCGAGGAGACGGTGCGCGGCAGCCACATCGTGGTCACCATCACCACCTCGGCCACCCCGGTTTTCTCCGGCGACTGGCTGGAGCCGGGCACCCACGTGAATGCCGCCGGCTCCAACTCGCTGCTGCGCCAGGAGATCGACGAGACCACGGTGCGCAAGTGCTCGCCCGTGGTGGTGGATTCGCGCCCCTCGGCGATCAAGGAGGCCGGCGACCTCCTGCCGGCCCTCGAGAAGGGGCGGCTGCACATGGGCGCGCTGGTGGAGCTGGGCGAGGTGATCGCCGGCACCCGTGCCGGAAGGACCTCCTCCGAACAGACTACGCTCTTCGAATCCCAGGGCATGGCGATGCAGGACCTCATCATCGCGGCGGAGCTCGCCCGTATTGCACGTGATAAGGGCGTGGGCCAGGAGCTGCCGATCGGAATGTGATCCACGGCAGGCCCCCAAGGTAAGATGGCGCCATTACGAATCCGCCATCGGCCCCTGGGGAGGGGCGTGCGGAAGCGGCTCAGGGAGAGCTCATGAAAACCGCGTTCTGGAAGGCCGACTGGTTCCTCGGCCTCGTCATCGCCATCGCACTGTTCGGCTTCGCGCGCGTCTCGGGATTCATCCCGGGCGTCGAACGCTGGGCGTACGACCTCGGGGTCAGGATGACTTCGAAGAACCCGAGCGAGAGGATCGCGGTGATCGCCATCGACGAGACGTCGATCGCGAACATCGGCCGCTGGCCCTGGCCGCGCGAGGTCCAGGCCAAGTTGATCGACCAGCTCTCCGCCGCCAAGGCGAAGGTGATCGGCAACACCGTCTTCTTCTTCGAGCCCCAGCGCGACCCGGGGCTCGCCTACGTGGAGAAGATGCTCGACGTGTACGGCAAGGCGTATCCCGGCGCCGTCCCCCCGGACGTGGCCGGCGTGGCGCCCATCGGCGGCGCCACCCCCGCCGCCGGCACGCGCGAGCCCCCCGCCGAGGTCGCCGAGATCGGCAAGATCCTCGCCGAGGCATCGGTCGCGCTCAACAGCGACGTGCGCCTCGCCGAGAGCGTGAAGAAGGCCGGCAACGTGGTGATCCCGATGGCCTTCGGCGAGCTCTCCTACCAGGCGCCCGCGGGCAAGCCCGACAAGGCGCTTCCCGCGTACGTGGCGAAGAACACCATCGGCAGCTTCTCCGGCGCCGAGGGCTCGTTCCTCTACGGCAACAACGCGCTGGTGCCGATCGAGCAGATCGGTGCCTCGGTCGCCGCCGTGGGCCACCTCAATTCGAGCCTCGACGAGGACGGTGCGATCCGCTTCGAGCCGCTGGTGATCAACTACCACGGCCAGCACTTCCCGTCGCTCTCCCTGATGATCGCGGCGAAGAGCCTGAACCTCACCTCGAAGGACGTGAAGGCCAAGATGGGCGAGAGCGTCACCGTCGGCGGCAAGACCATCCGCACCGACCAGACCGGGCAGATGTTCACCTACTTCTACAAGGACCGCGACAATCGCCCGGCCTTCCCGATCGACTCGTTCTACGACGTCTACTCGGGCAAGATCCCGGCCGCCAAGTACGCCGACAAGATCGTGCTGATCGGCGCCACCGCCACCGGAGTGGGCGCCAGCCAGGTCACGCCGATCTCGGCGCAGATGAACCCGGTCACCACCCTCGCGCACTCGGTTTCCTCGATCCTGCAGGAACATTATTTCGTCGCGCCCACCTGGGGCGGCTTCGCTACCCTCGGCGCGTACCTGCTGGTGGCGCTCTACCTCACGCTGGCGCTCCCGCGCCTCAGTGCGGGCATGGCCGCAGCCCTCACCGGCGCGCTCCTGGTGGCGCTCTTCGGCGCCCACCTCGGCATGATGACCAGCGCCGGTCTCTGGGTGCAGCTGATGCTGCCGGCGACACTCCTCGTCGTGGGCCACGCGCTGCTCACCACCAAGCGCTTCCTCATGACCGAGCGCGGCAAGGAAGCGGCCGACGTCGCGGGCGCCGAGTCCAACCGCATGCTCGGGCTCGCGTTCCAGCAGCAGGGCCAGCTCGACATGGCGTTCGACAAGTTCCGCAAGGCGCCGCTGAACGACGAGGTGATGGAGAACATCTACTCGCTGGCACTCGACTTCGAGCGCCGCCGCCAGTTCAACAAGGCGGAGAGCTGCTTCCGCTACATGGCGACCTTCAATCCCAAGTTCCGCGACATCGCGGAGCGCATGAACCGCGCGAAGAACCTGTCCGAGACCATCATCCTCGGCGGCTCGGCCGCGGCACGCACCAACTCCAGCACCATGGTGCTGCAGGGCGGCGGCGCCGAGAAGCCGATGCTCGGCCGCTACCAGATCGACAAGGAGCTGGGCAAGGGCGCGATGGGCGTGGTGTATGGCGGCAAGGATCCCAAGATCGGCCGTGTGGTCGCGATCAAGACCATGGCGCTTTCCGCCGAGTTCGAGGCCGAGGAGCTGCAGGAGGCCAAGGAGCGCTTCTTCCGCGAGGCCGAGACCGCCGGGCGCCTCAACCACCCGCATATCGTCACCATCTTCGACGCGGGCGAGGAGCACGACCTCTGCTACATCGCGATGGAGTTCCTGAAGGGCAAGGACCTGGTGCAGTTCACCAAGCAGCCGAACCTGCTGCCGCCCGACAAGGTGCTCTCCATCGTGGAGCGCGTGGCCGACGCGCTGGGCTACGCCCACACCATGGGCATCGTCCACCGCGACATCAAGCCGGCCAACATCATGTACGAGCCCGAGAGCGACACGGTGAAGGTGACCGACTTCGGCATCGCGCGCATCACCGACTCGTCGAAGACCAAGACCGGAATGGTGCTGGGCACGCCGTCGTACATGTCGCCCGAGCAGCTCGCGGGCAAGAAGATCGACGGGCGCTCGGACCTGTTCTCGCTCGGGGTCACGCTCTTCCAGATGCTCTCGGGGCGGCTGCCCTTCGAGGGCGAGTCGATGACGCAGCTCATGTTCGCCATCGCCAACACTCCACACCCGGCGATCCGCGACTACAACCCCGCGCTGCCGGAGTGGGTGGACGCGATCATCGAGAAGGCGCT
>JANMHV010000049.1:0-15671 GCA_031375445.1 Burkholderiales bacterium
CGGCTCGGTGTAGACCATCGATGCCGAAGAGATCGACAGGCCGTTCATAAGCATCATGTAGACCTGGCCGGTCGACTCGTTTCTCCATAGTAGGTCGGCATTTCCATCGGCGTTGTAGTCGCCTTGCGCCACGATCTTCCACGCGGTATTCGGCTCGGAGTAGATCATGCCCTGCGATTCGATTTCCGAGCCGAAAATCTGCTGCGCGACGGCGGGTCCGTTGATCAGCATCCCGTAGACCTGGCCAGTCGAGTCGTTGCGCCACAGCAGGTCGCTCGCGCCGTCTCCATTGAGATCGGGCATGCCGATGATCTTCCACGCGGGATTTGGCTCCGTGTATATGACACGCCCCGTTTGGGTGAAGACGCCGTCGAGGTATTTGATCAGCATGTAGTAGATCTCGCCCGTGCTGCTGTTCCTCCAGACAACCTGGTTGGTATTCGCCGCGCGGACGATCTTCCAGGCGGTGTTGGGCTCCTGGTAGATCGCCCCTTGGCTGGTGATCGCGCCGTCCTTGATCAGCATCACCCAGACCATGCCGCTGATGGAATTCCACCACAGGATGTCGGCGTGCCCGTCGCCATTGAGGTCGGGCGTGCCGACGATGATCCAGGCTGGATCGTTCACGGTCGCCACCGCGTTGCCGGCGCCGGCGAGGCCATTAGTGTCGAAGAACGTGATCCATATCTGGCCCGTGGTCGAACTGCGCCAAAGAAGGTCGGTGATGCCGTCGCCATTGAAGTCGGCGTCCCCCACCATCTTCCACGCGGTGTTCGCCTCCTGGTAGGCCATCGCGCCGTTGCTGATGGCAAAGCCGTTCATCAGCATGCGGTAGACGCGGCCGTCGGCGGCGTTGCGCCAGAGCATGTCGCTGCGCGAGTCGCCGTTTAGGTTGGTTTGGGGGCGGCGGGCGTCGAAGCTGCCGAAAGAGCGGCCTGAGCGGACGAGGCGGAGGTACCAACTCCCGGAAGCGTTATCGAAGTTGGTACCATCTGCATTGGTGAGGATTTGTGCGGCCGCTGTCGTGCCGGTCGATGACCACGTGAATCCGGCCGGCACATTTGGGAAGACGGCGGCGTTGAAAGCTGGGTTGTAGCAGCGTTCCTCGACGATGGAGTGAAGCTCCTTCATATCCGGAACGCGCCAGTCGGTTTTGCCGGCGAAGCCCCCCGCATCGTTCACCGCTCTTGCGCGCCCCGTCCTCGCAAAGCCGACCGCCTCGTACCAATTGAACGTAAGAGCATTGCCGCTACAGGTATTGCCTGTCCATACCTGCCCCTCGCTGCAACGCTTCCACATAAGTCCCGTCTTGGTATCGGTCACGGTGCCGTTGCCGTGATCGATGAATTGCGCGGTGGGCGTCGAGGCCAGAACAGTGCTGGTACAGGTTTGCTGAGCGTACGAGTTGAAATGGGCCGCGGAGACTATCGCCGCTGCGGCCGCCAAATACCAGAACGTTTTATGGTCAGCGTCCATCGCGCACCAAAACCGTGGATTGCGCCCCTGACTTCCCGTACTGCGTCATGCGCGCGCCGAACAGCCGCCACGCGGCCGCGGGGTCACTCGCGCTGGGGGTGGAGGACCATCCCGGCGCGCTGGGTAGCCATTGCGAGACGCTTCCCGCGTCGTAGTTGTTGAAGTCCGCGACCGACATCACCTCCTTTGCCGTCGGCATCCGCCAGTCGTTATGCCCGCACAAACCGGCGGCGTTGATACTCTCCACGAAAACTTCGGTACCTGAGCGCGCGCAGCCGCCGCACCCCCCGGTGGCCCCGCCGTTGGTGGCAGTATTGGAGTTGTACCAGTTGGTCGAGGTAGTGCCGAACACTTGCCACATAAGCCCGGTAACGTTGTCGTAAGTGCAGGCCCAGTCGGTGGGGTCCGTTCCAAGCGGTGTCGTCGATGGCACAAAGGACCCGTTGCGCGCGACCTTGATGAAATCGAAGCCGGCGGGACCCTCTCCCGCCTTGGGTAACCGGCCTGCGTCTGCCGCCGCGTCACGCCCGAAACGCCCATCCTGATCGAAGGTCGCCCCGTAGTAGTCCCAACCCGTGTCGTTTAGCGTGTTGTTCGGGCCGACCGCGTGCGTGTGGGTCGCGAGGGCGAAGAAGGACAGCCCCGCCAGGTGGAGCGCGCTTCTCATGCCGACCTCCCTTTCCGGCACTTGGATGCACGCATCGTATGCACAACGCCTGACTACTGTCTAGGCGCGGACTTCGCATGGCGGCGACCTCTACAAGGCACGAGCTGTTTCGCGTGCCGTAACCGGACTCTGGTCGGCGTGTCTTGCGGTCCCTTCACCATTGGGAGCGATTGGGACCGGAAACGCTGCCTCACCCGAGAGCAGCCGCGCCAGTCCGCCGAGCTGCCTACGGCTGACCAGGGCCCTCTGCGCCGAGACCCACGAGGCTTGGCTTGAGGACAACCGCTACATCAACATGGACTTGCTCCGCGAGGAGCGCAAGGAGCAGCTCAGGAGAGCAGCCTAAGCCTCAAAGCCTGACCGCCAAGTTGCACAACTTGACGAACACAACCGGGCGCCGCCTCATGCGGGCAAGCGACCTCCCCAGGCAACTGGGGATCCACGATCGGTGCTGACGGTCGTTGCGGGGTAGCGCAGCGCCGCCACCATTCACGGAGTGAACGGCGGCAGCAGGCAAAAGCGCCGGCGAGGGAGGCGAAGGGGGAGGCGGGCCCATGGAGCCACCGCCGAGGCCTTCAAAAATCCGCGGGGTTTCGCGAGGACGGAGCATAGGACGATGCGTTCACGCATCGTCATTCAGGACGTAGACCACCCGCAGCGCCGCGGATTTTTGAAGTGCCGTGGGCAATCGAAGGGTGTGCCCTTCGATCGAGCAAGGCGACGGGCCCGCCTCCCCCTTCGCCTCCCTCACCGGCGCCTAAATCCCCGCTGGGAGTCTGACCCCGAACTCTACTTCCAGAACTTCCACCAGCTCTCGTTGCGGTTCTGGCCCTGGCGGGCCATCCGATCGTCCGGGTAGTTCTTCGCCAGCACCTTGCGCGCATCGTCGCGAAGCTCGGGCATCCCCATGCGGTCGTAAGACTCGACCATCACATCCAGCGCCTCGCGATGGGTCGGCGAGGTGGGAAAGCGGGTGATCGCATCCTGGGCGCGGTTGGCGGCGGCGAGGTAGGCGCCGCGGCTCATGTAGTACTTCGCCACGCGAACCTCGTGGCGGGCAAGCGCCTCCACCAGGTAGGCCATGCGCTCGCGGGAGTCCTGGGCGTAACGGCTATCCGGGAAGCGGGTGACCAGGTCCTTGAAGCCCTCGAACGACTCGCGCGCCGCCTTGGGGTCGCGGTCGGCGAGGTCCTGGCTCACCAGCCTGGCCAGCGGTCCCAGGTCTTCCTTGAAGTGCGTGAGCGCCCGGAGATAGAGCGCGTAATCGATGTTCGCGTGGTTGGGATGGAGCTTCACGAACTTGTCGAGCGCCGAGATGGCCTGCGCCGTCTCGCCCTGCTTGTAGTAGGCGTAGGCGATCTCGATCTGCGCCTGCTGGGCGTAGCGGCCGAAGGGGTACTTCGACTCGAGCTGCTCGTAGAGCTTGATGGCGGGCTCGTAGCTGGCGTTGTCGAGGGCCTCCTTGGCGGCGTTGTAGAACTGCTCCGCCGTCCAGTCCTTGCGCTCGAGCTTGTCGCCCCAGGTGCCGCATCCGGCGAGCATCGCCGCGACGAGGAAGAGGGCCATTGCCGTTAAACTGCGAGTCATGGTGAATCCCGTTTCGCGAAGCGGAAATTATACCGCGCCGACCGCCGATAGCCGCGCCGTGCGCCTGGTGATTCCTGTGGAGATGGCGGGGCTGCGGCTGGACCAGGCGCTGGCCCGACTGCTGCCCGAGGAATCGCGCACGCGCCTGGCGAAACTGGTGGAGGAAGGCCACGTCCTCGTCGACGGGGCGGCGGGAGAGGCGCGCAAGAAGGTGAAGAGCGGCGAGTCGGTCGAGGTGGCGCTGGTGCCCCGCCCGGCCGAGACCGCCTATCGCGCGCAGGACATCGGCCTCGCCATCGTCCACGAGGACGATGCGCTGCTGGTGATCGACAAGCCCGCGGGCCTGGTGGTGCACCCGGGCAGCGGCAATTGGGAAGGCACGATGCTCAACGCCCTCCTGCACCATGCCCCCAACGCGCAGCACCTGCCGCGCGCGGGCATCGTGCACCGCCTCGACAAGGACACCAGCGGGCTGCTGGTGGTCGCCAAGACCGAGGCCGCGCAGCAGAACCTGGTGCGGCAACTCGCGGCGCATACGGTCAAGCGAACCTACATGGCGCTCGCCCGGGGCAAGGTCGAGCGCGCGGGCAAGGTGGATGCGCCCGTCGGCCGCCACCCGGTGCACCGCACGCGAATGTCGGTGGTGGCCGATGGCAAGCCGGCCGTCACGCACTACAAGCCGGTGGAGCGCTTCGCCGCCCACACGCTCCTCGAATGCAACCTGGAGACGGGCCGCACGCACCAGATCCGCGTGCACCTGGCGCACCTCGGCCATCCCCTGGAAGGAGACCCGGTCTATGCCGGGCGTGCACCGAGCCCTTTCGGCCGCCAGGCGCTGCACGCCTGGAAGCTCGCCTTCGTGCACCCCGCCACGGGGGAGACGGTCCAGTTCGAATCGCCGCTGCCCGGGGATTTCAGCTCGCTCCTCGAGTCGCTGCGCGCATGAGCCTCGATCCCGGCTGGATCGTGCCCGATTGGGACGCGCCGCGGGGCGTGCGTGCCTTCGTCACCACGCGCACGGGCGGTGTCAGCGAGGGCGAGTACGCCTCGATGAACCTGGGCCTTTCGAGCGGCGACGACCCCGCGCGGGTGGAGGCGAATCGCGCCCGGGTGCGTGCGGCCCTGCCGGGAGACCCGCGCTACCTGCGCCAAGTGCACGGCATCGAAGTGGCGGACCTCGACCGGGCGGGAAGCGACACACTCACGGCCGATGCCGCGACGACCGGTATCCCCGGGTGCGTGGCCCAGGTGCTGACGGCCGATTGCATGCCGCTCTTCTTCTGCGATGCCGGCGGCAAGCGGGTGGCGGTGGCCCATGCCGGGTGGCGCGGCATGGCGGCGGGGGTGATCGAATCCACGCTCGCGGCGATGCGGGTGCCCGCGGCCGACGTGCTCGCGTGGATGGGGCCCGCGATCGGCCCGGACGCCTTCGAGGTGGGGCCGGAGGTGCGCGAGGCCTTCGTTACCGCGCATCCCGCCGCCGCCGTCGCGTTCGTTGCGCCCGGGAAGCCGGGCAAGTACATGGCCGACCTCTACACGCTCGCCCGCCAGCGGCTGGAGCGCGCGGGCGTGCGCCAGGTCTCGGGCGGGGGCTTCTGCACCTTCCACGAGCCCACGCGATTCTTCTCCTATCGGCGTGCGCCGAAGAGCGGGCGGATGGGCGCCTTCATCTGGATGGAATAATGCTGTCCTCCATGCCCATCCTTGCCCAGATCCTCCTCGTCTGCGTTGCCGGCAGCCTGATCTCGCTCGCCATCGCCGCCCTGGTGGCCTTCCGCCTGCGCGCGCGTTGGATTCCCACGCTGGTGAGCTTTGCCGTGGGAGCGCTGCTGGGCGTGGTCTTTCTCGACCTCCTGCCGCACCTCTTCGAGGCGACGAAGAACGCCGGGCGCACCGCCGCCTTCATCCTCGCGGGGATCCTGGTGTTCTTCATCCTCGAGAAGCTGCTGCTGTGGCGGCACCATCACCACCACGGGGAGGAGGACGTGGCAGAGGCGGCGGGGCATGCGCACCACGACCACGGCCGCTCCGGCTGGATGATCGTGATCGGGGACTCGTTCCACAACTTCACCGACGGCGTCATCATCGCCAGCGCCTTCCTCGCCGACGCGCGGCTGGGGGTCGTGACCGCGCTGGCGATCATCGCGCACGAGATTCCCCAGGAGATCGGCGACTTCCTGGTGCTGCTGCATTCGGGCTTCAGCCGCCAGAAGGCGTTGCTGATGAACGGCCTCTCGGGCTTCGCCACCATCGCCGGCGCGCTGCTCGGCTACTTCGCCCTGTCCGGCGTGCGCGAGTGGTTGCCGGAGATCCTCGCCTTCGCCGCGGCGAGCATGATCTACGTGGCGGTCGCGGACCTCATTCCGGGGCTCCACAAGCGCACGGCGCTGAAGGAAACCGTGGTGCAGGTGGCCTTCATCGGGCTGGGGATTGCCAGCATCTGGCTGATCCGTGCGATGCTATTCCAGGAGTCGCACTGACGCCCCTTCGGGCATCTCCGGGATCGATTCGCAAGCGATTGAATTCAAAGGCTTACCAGACACCATGGCAAAGACCCCCCCCACCACCGACAACGATCGCCTGGCCGAGCGCCTGCGCAAGTCCCAGGAGAAGATCAGTGCCTCGCTCTCGGGTGAAGGTGCCAGCCAGCAGCTGATGGCGGGCTTCGCCGAGGCCTACCGCGCGTGGCTTGAATCGCTCTCGGCCAAGCCCGAGACGCTGATGGACCTGCAGCAGCGCTACATGCAGGAGCAGATGCGCCTGTGGATGGGCGCCATGAGTCCCTCGCCCGGCGACAACGCCGCGGTGGAGGCGGCACCCGACAAGCGTTTCTCGGGCGAAGCGTGGGACGAGCTGCCGGTGTTCCGCTATTTCCGCGACTCCTATCTCCTCACCTCGAAGATGATGATGCAGGCGGTGGAGGAATCCGGGATGGACGATACGGCCAAGCAGCGCATGCGCTTCTTCATGCGCCAGTATCTCGACGCCGCCGCGCCGACCAATTACCTGTTGACCAATCCCGAGGCGCTCAAGTCCGCGATGGAGACGGGCGGTGAGTCGCTGCAGGACGGCATGAAGAACCTGCTCGCCGACATGGAGAAGGGCCGCATCTCCATGACCGACGAAGACGCCTTCGAGGTCGGCAAGAACATCGCCGTCTCCCCCGGCGCCGTGGTGTGGGAGAACGAGCTGGTGCAGCTGATCCAGTACGAGCCGCTCACCGCCAAGGTGCACGAGCGAGCGCTGGTGATGGTGCCGCCGTGCATCAACAAGTTCTACATCATGGACCTCCAACCCGAGAACTCGCTGGTGCGCTACGCCGCGCAGCAGGGGCACACGGTGTTCATGGTGTCGTGGCGCAACGTGAAGGCCGCGCAGGCGCACCTCACCTGGGACGACTACGTGGAGGAAGGTGTCATCGCGGCGCTGGAAGCGGCGCGCTCGATCGCGAAGACGCCGAAGGTGAATGCGCTCGGCTTCTGCATCGGCGGCACGCTGCTCTGCTCGGCGCTCGCGGTGATGGAGCGGCGAGGCGCCAACTTCGTGCAGAGCCTCACGCTCCTCACGACGCTCCTCGAGTTCTCCGACGTGGGCGAGATCCGCGTCTACATCGACGAGAACTTCGTCGGCAAGCGCGAGAAGCAGCTCGCCAAGGGCGGAATCGTCCCGGGCGGAGAGCTCGCCGGCGCCTTCTCCAGCCTGCGCGCCAACGACCTCGTGTGGTCGTACGTCGTGAACAACTATTTGAAGGGAAAGCAGCCGCCCGCGTTCGACCTCCTGTTCTGGAACGCCGACGCCACCAACCTGCCGGGCCCCATGTACTCGTACTACCTGCGCAACACCTACCAGGACAACAAGCTGTGCCAGCCCGACGCGCTCGAGATGGCAGGCGAACCGGTGGATCTCAAGCGCGTGAAGATGCCGGCGTTCGTCTTCGCCGCGCGCGAGGACCACATCGTCCCGTGGAAGGGCGGCTTCCAGAGTGCCCGCACGCTGGGCGGCAAGGTGACCTTCGTCCTCGGCGCCTCCGGCCACATCGCCGGCACCATCAACTCGGCCTCGAAGAACAAGCGCAACTACTGGACCAACGACAAGCTGGTCGCCGACCCCGACAAGTGGTTCGCCGCCGCGAAGGAAGTCCCGGGTAGCTGGTGGAACGAGTGGGCGCGCTGGCTGCGTCCCCATGCCGGAAAGCTCATCGCGGCGCGCAAGACTCTCGGCGCCCCCAAGTTCAAGCCGATCGAGCCCGCTCCCGGGCGCTACGTGAAGGAGCGTGCATAGCATTCCAAGGGCAGCATCCGAAGTCCCAATAAAAAAGGAGGAGGAGTTCCATGGCAAAAAGAATCGCGCTGGTGACGGGCGGAATGGGTGGGCTCGGAGAGGCCATCTGCAAGAAGCTCGCGAAGATGGACATGCACGTGGTGGTGACCTATTCGCCGGGCAACAAGAAGTCCCAGGAGTGGTTGAAGGAGATGGAGGGCGAGGGCTTCAAGTTCAGCGCCTACCCCTGCGACGTGGCGGACTTCGATTCGTGCCAGGGGATGGTCGCGGCGGTCACCAAGGATGTGGGCCCGATCGACATCCTGATCAACAACGCCGGCATCACGCGCGACATGACCTTCAAGAAGATGACCAAGGTCGACTGGGACACGGTGATGAAGACCAACCTGGACAGCGTCTTCAACGTGACCAAGCCGGTGGTGGACGGCATGGTGGAGCGCGGCTGGGGCCGGGTGATCAACGTCTCGAGCGTGAACGGGCAGAAGGGCGCCTTCGGCCAGACCAACTACTCCGCGGCCAAGGCCGGCATGCACGGCTTCTCCAAGGCGCTCGCCTACGAGGTGGCGCGCAAGGGCGTCACCGTGAACACGATCTCCCCGGGCTACATCGGGACCAAGATGGTGCTGGCGATCCCGAAGGACGTGCTCGATTCCAAGATCGTCCCGCAGATCCCGATGGGGCGGCTGGGCAAGCCCGATGAAGTCGCCGGGCTTTGCGCTTATCTCGCTTCGGATGAGGCAGCGTTCGTGACGGGTGCGAACATCGCGATCAACGGCGGGCAGCACATGCAATGAAATGGGGTCAGACCCGATCCGAGGCATCGGGGTGACCTGCCGGTGACGGACGCCTCGGCAATCGTCGAGGCGCTGTGTGCCGGGATGGTGGTGCTGGCGGCCGAGGACGAAGCCGCCGCCCTGAACCGCCTCGAGGCCGCCTATGGAGAAGCCCTCGCGCGGGGCGAGGCGGCCCAGGCCGCAGCCCTCGCAGGAACGGCCGTGTGCATCGTGGCGCCGAGCTGGGGCGACCTGACACCCTTGCCCGAGTGGTGCTCGCGCGTGCGTGCTGCGCAAGCGCCCACGACAACGCGCCTGCGCTTGATGTTCCTTGCGGGACGCATGCATGCCGACAACGTGATGCCGGTGCCGGGTGCCGCGTCCTCGATCGC
This sequence comes from Burkholderiales bacterium, assembly GCA_031375445.1. Lineage (GTDB taxonomy): Bacteria > Pseudomonadota > Gammaproteobacteria > Burkholderiales > Usitatibacteraceae > Usitatibacter. The sequence goes on from JANMHV010000049.1 coordinate 9,177, forward strand.
CGCGGATGCCGCGGAGTTGAAGCGCCTCCTGTTCGCACCCGCGAGCCCGGGACCGGCGGAGATTCCCGTGGTCGCGGCGGAGCCGCTCTTCGACCACCTGGCACAGTCGGGCGAGGGCGCGGCGCTGGACGAGGTGGCGTCTCTCATCCGCGGTCCGCTCGAGCGGGCCGACCCGCGCATTGCCGCGCGCTCGCACTTCTGGCTCGGGAACAATCGGCGCCTGGTGGATGCCCAGGAGGCCGCGGAGGCGGCGTTCGCGACGGCGCGCGCCTTGAGCGAGAAGTCCAAGTGGTACTGGATCCGCCTCCAGCTGCTGCGCGCCGCGGCGCGGCCAGCGGTGGAGGGCCGGGACCGCGCGGTGCTCGACCCCCTGCTCGCGGAGTTCGAAACCCTGCTGCGCCCCGAGCGGCCCCTCGACTGGGGCGACTACCACCACCTGCGCGGATGGGATGCACTCCTCTCCGGTGATGGCCGCGCGGGCCTGCAGCACTATCGACTGGCACTTGAAGCGGCGGCTCGCGGCGGACTGCAGCCCCACATGGCGGCGGTATACCGCGGAGGCGAAGCCGCGGCGCTGATCCTGCTGGGACGCGCGAATGAGGCGGCCGATCTCTACTCCCGCAATCGCGTCTACGAGACCGAACGGGGGGCGCGCGCTCAACAGGCCAGCATTTCGCTTGCACGCGCGGTGCATTGCCGTCCGACGGGCGGCGCCGACTACGTGGCCCACCTGCGCGAAGGCTTCGCCGCGGCCCGTGAATACAACTTGTTCCATTTGCTGCGGGCACTGCCCGGCATCGTGGCCGAGCTTTGTTCCGATGCCCTGGAGGCGGAGATCGAGACGGCGTTCGTGACGAAGCTCGTCGCCATGCGCTGTCTGGCTCCACCCGCCGGAGCGTCGGATCGCTGGCCGTGGCCCGTCCGGGTGCAATGCTTCGGACCCTTCGCCGTGGTGCTCCAGGGCTCGGCCCTGGAGGCGGCTGGCAAGGCGCAGAACCGGCCGCTCGAGCTCGTGAAGCTGCTGGCGGCCAACGACGATCGCCCGCTCCCGGTGGCGCGGGTGCTGCAATTGCTCTGGCCAGATTCCGACGAGGACGCGGCACGCAAGGCCTTCGACGTGGCACTGGCTCGCCTGAAGAAGCTCCTCGACTCTCCTGATGCCTATCGCATCGAGGGTGGCAGGCTCGCCGTCGACCCAGCCCTCGTCCACACCGATGCGGGGCACTTCAACCGCGTCGCGTCGGAGGTCGACGCCGCGCGGCTGGCGAAGCTGCCCGACGCCGCCCTGCTCGCGGCTTCGACGATGCTCACGCGCCTTTACCGAGGCGCATTCCTCGCGCACGACCCGGCGCTGCCCTGGGTGCTCGAGGCGCGCGAGCGCTTCAAGAACCGGTTCCTGCGCTCGGTCGAGGTACTCGGCGCCCGCCTGGAGGAGCGTGGCATGGCGGCCGAGGCGATCCGCCTCTACGATCGCGCCACCGAAGTGGAGCCGCTCTCCGAGGGGCTCTATCGCCGGCTTATGCTCGCCCACATGGCGTTGGGCAGCCCCGCGGAGGCGCTGCGCGTGTACCGGCGCTGCCGCGAGATGCTCTCCATCCTGGTGTCCATGCCGCCGTCGCGGGAGACCCAGTCGCTCATGGAGCGCATCAGCGCGAATCCGTAGGAGATCGGTGGGAAGGCTGGTAGCACCGTAGGGCCATCGAAAAGCGGGAGCTTCGCTTGGCCGACCGTCGACATCGCATCGCCGATTACCAGTACGCCCTCGAGGCGGGCAGCGGCTACGGACGCCTGTGCCTGTGGGACGAGCGGGGCACGCTGGTGGGCGAAATCGGCTTCCTCGAGGCGGGACGGGCGCTCCCCGGACCGCGGATCGCGCCGGACCTGGCCCACGGCGCCGGGTTCATGGCGATCGAGCGCCTGGTGCCCCTGGTCGACATGCTGCGCCACGAGCAGCCGGTGTACCTCGCGCTCGACGACCAGCCGCCCGGATTCCTTTCCATCTGCACCGCTTCGCCCGGCCCTGAAGTCGAGGAGCCGGCATGAGCCGCTGGATCTGGATCGGACTCGCGGCGGCGGCCATCGCATCGCAGGGCGCGTTGGCGCTCGAGCGATGGACGCCGGGCTCGCAGCTGAAGGGCTCCGCGCCGCCGCCCGGTGGCTCGCCCCCCGCGAGTTCGCACCCGCCCGGCTCGCCTCTGGCCGCCGGGTCCAAGGCCCCGGCCCCTTCCATGGCGACCGCCGTCAAGACGCCGCCGCTGCGCCTCTTCGGCGCTGCCTACGGCGTCCCGCATCCCGAAGCCGCCGGGAAAGTCGTCACCGCGCACTTGAAGCTCATCGGGACCGAAACCCTTTCTGCAACATCCACCGTGACCACCCCACCCCTGCGCCTGTGGGGATCGCAATGAACCGGGAGACGTCGATGCACGCAATCCGGATGACGAGTGCCGCGGTGCTGTTCGTCGCGACGGGGTTGGCCGCGGGATCGGCGAACGCGGTGGAGTTCACCTTGCCCGTGGAAGCCACGGGGATCATGCCCCCGGTCAGGTCGATCCGCGTCGCCTGCACGGCAAGCGCCTTCGACGGCACCACCCGCGGGAGCGGCTCCGCATTCATCGCCCTCCAGGCGGGTGCCGCGAACCAGTCGGTGGCCGTCAAGGTGGACGTGGCGCAACCCAAGGGCCTGCCCGCGGCCAGCATGTACTCGTGCGGCGTCGACCGCGTCTTCGATATCGACGTGACGCAGCTCAAGCCAGTGCCGAAGAGCTACCTCGCACCGGCGGAGGCGATGTCCGAGGGCGCGCCGGTGAAGGACATGCACCTCCAGTCCAACAGTGTCGCCAAGGTGGGGGGGAAGCTCTGATGCGCGCCGCCTGGCATGCCCTGGCCTTCGCACTCGTCGCCTCCCTGGCCACGACCTTCGCGCAACCCGCCGCCGCATTGAGCAGCGACCAGATGGAGAAGATCGGCAAGCTGGTCGGCTTCAGCGGCGACCAGATGCAGTCGCTCAAGTTCTACCTTGCCCACCCCGATTGCGCGAGCGCGGTGATCACCTATACCGAGTCGGGGGACTACTCGCTCGTCGCGCTCATCGGCGGGCTGAAGGCTTCGAAGAAGGGCGTCGCCGGAATACCCAAGATCACCGAGCAGCAATGCCACGCGGGCAACCCGGTACAGAAGCTCTTCGACTTGCTGAAAGGCCAGGCGATGGACAAGGTGCTCACGAAGCCCTATGCCGACATGGCTCGCGACATGCTGGGAGCGCAGATCAAGAGCGGCGAAGCCCAGGTGAACGAGCAGGTCGCGGCGATTCCCTATGTCGGCACGATCCTCACCCACTGGGATTGCGGGTGCGACTTCGCGTTCCAGACCAACTACGAGGCGGAGGAGGCGGCTTCCCAAGCCACGCGGGACGTGATCGCCCTGGGGCGCGCGGCCAAGAGCGGCAACGTGGAGCTGATCGAGTACCTCATCAACCGCTATGGCGCGGCCCTCGGCTGCAAGATCGGACAGGAGATCGTAGGCACCGGCAAGCTGCCGGTGGTGAGCGGGCTCATCCAGAGCGCGTGCGCCGGGGTCGTGGGTGCCGTGGTGGGCTGGATTTCCGACTCCCAGGACACCGTGAAGGCGATGCTGGGGGTCGGTGGCAAGCACTACGAGGCCGAAGAGTTCTACACGATGTTCATGAAGCCCCACGCCACCAAGCCCGACTACAAGGCGCTGGGGCCGCAGCTCAAGCAGCAGTGCGTGAAGGTCATCGCCGCCTTCAATTCCGGATTCGGCGCCGAGGAGAAGGTCTGCAGCGAGTTCTACACCCGCTTTCTCATCGAAGGGGACACGTACTGGCAGGCCCTCCAGGCGGAGAAGGAATTCGACTCGTACTGGCCCAACGCGATGCGCCCGGTCGCGGCGAGTGAAGCGATGCTGATCGACGTCGAGGCGCTGGTGCGCAACCTCAAGGCCAACGAGGAGTGCGTGGCCTACTTCAAGGCGAAGTACCCGACGTTCAACCCGAACAAGCGCTGCCTGTTTTTCGCCACGACAAAGATGCCTTTGGAGCGCGAGGAGGCGCAGAAGGCGATCCTCGCCAAGACCCGCAAGTCGCTGGAGCCCTTCTGCACCCAGAACTCCCGCAATGTGCTTACCTGCGCCACCGGCCCCGCCTACGCCTCCTGCCGCAAGGCCCTTCCCGGGATCTGCATGAACAGCACGACGAAGGACGGGCGCGCCTTCCCCTGCTGCGAGGGCGGCAAGGCCGACGCCGTCACCATGAGCGAGATGGGAGGGGCGAAGAAAGTCGCCGCTTCCGCTGGCGATTACTGCCGCGCCTCGAAGGACGACCCCTTCATGGTCGAGTGCGCGACGCAGCTCGCCTACGATGGCGCGCGTGACGCCGCGGCCAAGTTCAACGACTTCATCCCCGATTGCGCCAAGACCCAGAAGAATGCGGCCGGCCAGCACGAGAAGGTCTGCCTCGCGCTCGTCCCCGCCATGGAGGTCCCGGGCGTGGCGCACGCCAAGGCCATTGCCGCGGTGGTGAACAAGGAGCTCGGATACGAGTCGTGCCGACTGCAGTCCAAGTTCCCGGGCCCGGTCCAGGCGCGCCCCGACGACTTGCGTGTCGTGACCTGCTCCGCTGCCGGGGGGGCCGCTTGCCTCAAGAACCTCACCGCGACGTGCAAGAAGGGCCCGCTGGGATTCGTCGAGAAGGAGTGCTGCCAGGTGGATCCGTTCGCCGCGGACTTGAAGGCTTTCGACGTGAAGCAGCGTTCGGCGGATTGGCTGGCGCTGGCAAAGCAGGCGCAAGCCTCGCTCGCCCCGAAGTGCCAGGCCTCGAAGACCGTGGGAGCGCCCGCCGCAGACGACTTCCACCTCGCGTGCGACAACACCGCGGCGATGGCGCAGTGCCGAGAAAAGATTTATGGTGCCTATCGCACCGGGGCGTGCTCGACCGTGGGTGAGTCGAAGCAGTTCTCGCCGTCGGCCTACGACAGCTTCGCGATGCAGCCCTGTTGCTCGCTCAAGACCGCGCACACCGGCGCGCTCGGGCCGGCGACCCCGGGTCCGGTGACCCCGGCCAGCGTGCCGGGCACCACCACCCTCCCGGCCGGTGGGCTCAGCGGGCCCGTATCGGGTCCCGCGCCGCTCGGCCCGGCGAAGCCCGCGCCGGTGACCGCGGCGCCGTTCACGCCTTCGAAGCAGCCGGGCGCAACCTCCATCGGAACCAAGGCGGCGGCGCCCGCGGGGCTGGGCGCGCCATCCTCACTGGGCAATCCCGGCGCCGCCACCGGGATGAAGCCCGCCACCGGAGGCTCGCTGCTCGCGCCCGCCGGTGGACCCCTGAAACCGCTGGTCGACGCAGGATGCCGCGCCACGGGTGGCGATCCCCTCGCATTCACCTGCCCCCCATCCGGCATGGGCCGCTGCGAGACCTTCCGGGCGGACCACAAGGTCAAGAGCTGCACCCAGAAATGAAGGAGCGATCGATGGATTCCAAGTTGCTGGCCGGCGCGATCTCGTTGGCGCTGTTCCTGGTTCCCGGCTGGGTCTTCGCGGAGGGCCGTCCGCCGGAAGTCGACGCGTCGCCCACCGCACGCAGCCTCGAGGCGGCACCCCGCCCGAAGGCACGGCCCTTCGTCACGGTCTACGAGGTGCGGACCTCGGTCTCGGAGATCGATCCGCGTGCCGCAGGCGAGATGTTCACCACGGCGCTCATCAAGTCGCGCCAGTTCCGGGTGATGGAGCGCCAGCGGCTGGAGCAGGGGGTCGCCCGCGAGCGCAACCTGAATGCACAGAGCATCACCAGCGGTGCCTCGGCCGCCACCACGCTTTCGGGGGCGGCGTACGTGTTCGAGGCGACGTTTTCCGAGGCCAATGCGGGCAAGTCGAGAGCCGAGGGCGGGGTGTCCCTCGGGGGCATGAATGCGGGCGGTGGGCGCAACACCGATGAGATCGGCATGGACGTGCGCGTGGTGAACGTGGCCACCGGGGAAGTGGTCGACGCCGTGAACGTGCGCAAGGCGATCGAATCGGAGAACACCAGCATCTCGGGAGTCGGCAGCCTGATCGACTCGGTGGCGGCGCTGCGCGGAAAATCCACGCGCGGGCTCACCCCGGACATGAACTACCAGAGCTCCCGCAAGGACGGCGTGGACCGCGCCCTGCGCTCGGTAATCGAGCTGGCGGTCCTGGAGCTCGCACGCCGCTCGCACGAGTGGGTGGAGGAGGACGCCGCCCTGCGCTAGTTGGGTAACATGGGAGGCAACTGCCGGATGCCGGCGGTTCCCATCCCTAGCCCAGGAGCGAGCACATGCTGGAGCGGTCGAAGTGCATTTCATTTCTCGTAGCCGCGGTGGCGTCGTGCCTGCTCGGTCCCATGGCTTCAGCAGCGGCGCTGTCACCCGCGGTCAGGGCGCCGCAAGTCGACAACCCGGCCCGCGTGCTCTTCGTCGGCAACAGCTATTTCTATTACGGCGACAGCCTGCACAACCACGTGCA
>JANMHV010000057.1:0-1825 GCA_031375445.1 Burkholderiales bacterium
GGCGCCTTCCGCATCGCTCCGGCCGCCGTGACCAACCGCGAGTTCGGCGACTTCGTCCGTGCGACCCGCTACGTGACCCAGGCCGAACGGCTGGGGGAGTCGTTCGTGTTCTACCTCCAGGTGGACCCGGCCGCGCGCGAGGCGATCCGCCAGGTGCCCGCGGGATTGCCCTGGTGGCTGCCCGTCGGCGACGCATGCTGGCAGCGGCCCGAGGGCCCGGGTTCCCACGTGCGGGACCGCCCCGACCACCCGGTGGTGCACGTCTCGTGGGACGACGCGCGCGCGTTCTGCGAGTGGGCGGGAGGGCGATTGCCGACGGAAGCCGAGTGGGAATACGCGGCGCGCGGCGGCCTCGAAGGACGGCGCTATCCCTGGGGCGACGAGCTCGCCCCCGATGGCAGGCGGCGCTGCAACATCTGGCGGGGGGAGTTTCCGGATCGGCCGGCGCCGGATTGGGCGCCCGCGCCGATGCCGGCCCGCGCATTCGAGGCGAACGGCTGGGGACTCTTCAACCCATCCGGCAACGTGTGGGAGTGGTGCGCCGACTGGTTCAGCGCGGGCTTCCACCGCGAGACCGAAGCCACCGACCCGTTGCAGTCGACGCCGACGGGCAGGCGCTCGATGCGTGGCGGCTCGTTCCTTTGCCACGATTCCTATTGCAACCGCTACCGCGTCGCGGCACGCGGCTCCAACACGCCGGCCAGCTCCGCCAGCAACTGCGGATTTCGCGTCGCCGCGGCGCGCTAGCCCGTCGCACTGCGGCGCTCCAGCAGCGCCGCGAGCTCATCGAGGAACGGCGCCTGGCCGGGCAGGATCTTCGCCCTCGCGTGCTCGAGGCCGAACCACTCGGCGCGGTCGATCTCCGGGAAGCGCTCGGTCCTGCCGCTACGTGGCGGCCATTCCATGGAGAAATGATTGCTGCGGCAGGCGGCCGCGTCGCAATCGCCCTCGATCGCCCAGGCGTGGATGGTCTTGCCCCCGGGCTGGCGGCGGGGAGTGAGGGGCGTTCCAAGTGGACCGGCATCGACCCCCGTCTCCTCGAGAAACTCGCGGCGCGCCGCCGCGAAGAGCTCCTCTCCGGGGTCGACACGGCCCTTGGGGATGCCCCAGTGGCCGAGGTCGCGGTCCTTCCAATAGGGTCCGCCGGGATGTGCGAGCAGGACTTCGAGTCCCGCGCTCGAGTGGCGGTAGAGCAGGATGCCGGCGCTGACGGGCTTCACGAAGTGGCGATTGTTGGAAGGGGCGTGACTACGGCGGACGGGCATCAAAGCGGGACGAATCCGCATTCGAATCTTCGGAGAGTCGGCTGCACGATGGGCGCAAATCCAAGCCTGCGAATAAGATATCAGTCAGCGCATCGGTGTACACACCCGTTCTGCAACCCGTTCCGTAACCAACGAGGTAATTCACGCTATGCGAGCAGCATTTTCTCCCCTGGGTCAGGGTTGCCTGCCGCTGCTCATGGCCTTGAGCGCCTGCGCGGCGGTGATGCCTTCGCAGCCGCCGGCGGCGCAGCAACGCAGCGAGACATCGCCTGCGGTTTCCCCTGCGGCAGCGACCGCCCCGAGCCCGCCGCCCCCACAAGCCGCCGCGCCCCAGCCCGCGGCCAAGGGGCCGCTTGCAGCGCCGCCCGGACCATCTCAGGCGGCGGTTCTCCCGAAAGGTTCCCCTGCGCGAAAAGCGACGGAGCCAAAGGGCGCCTCCACCGCGGTATCGAAGCCACCGACAAAACTGGATGCGCCCACTGATACGAAGGTGGCCTCCTCTGCTCCCGTCGCCGCGACGCCCATTCCCCCACCTGCTTCGCTCGATCTCAAGTCCCTCG
>JANMHV010000081.1:0-7937 GCA_031375445.1 Burkholderiales bacterium
GCGCGTACGCCAGCGACCAGCAAGCGCGCGAGGGCAGTCCCACCGTGAAGTAGGCGTAGATCAACAAAGTGAGCGCGGCGCCGGCCAGCAGGCCGTGCCCCATCGCCAGCGCGCTCGACGGATTGGTGTCCTTGCCGAAGCGGGTCACGGCCATCGCGACGCCGCCGAGCGCCGCGAGGGTGAGGAGGGCCAGCGCGATGCGCATCGTCAGGGCAGGTTCCATGGCGGCTCCAGGAGGCGGCCCGCGAGGGCCCGGAGCCCGAGTGTCCTCCCGGGCGGCGCCAGCGTCCATGGGCGCCTCAGGGCCGCGCGAACGCGGAGTCGTCGAGCGGCACGTTCACCTGAAGCTTCGTGAGCATCGCGCGCCACTTCCCGCCATCGCGCGTGACCCAGGCGGGATGGCGGATGCCCGACTCCTCGTGGACCCACGGCCCGAAAATCCCGCCCACCTCGTCGTCGTGGGCGCCGTAGAGATAAGGCTGGCCCGCGCGGTCGAGGGCGTACCACGCGATGCGCTTGCCGCCCTCCAGCACCTCGAGCCGCCCCTCCTTGCCCACCGACAACGAGAGCGCGGGATCGCGCTTCGCGATGCGATGGAGGGTGCGGTAGACGTGGCCCGCGTAGAAGCGGCGGTCGCCTTCCAGCAGCTCGGGGGTGAGGGGCTCGATCTTTCCGTCCCGCGTGCGGCGCCAGTGCTTGTCGCCGTCGATGGCGCGCACGAGGTGGAGATCCCTGCCCCAGGTCTCGATGCGAACGCGCGGCCGCTCGAAGTCCATGGTGATCACGACGCGAAGTTCCGACGGGTCGCCATCCCAGTCCTGGCGCGAGTCGTTGACGGTGTTCTTAGCCGCGGCCCAGGCGGCTCGGCCTCCAAGGGAGGCGAGCATGCGCTCGGCGAGGCTATCGGCCTCGGGCAACGCCGCCTGGGCACAGGGCATGCCGATCGCCAAGGCCAGCGTCGCAAGCAGGTTCCGCACCGCGACCTTCATCCCCGGCTCCCTCATTCGGACACCGCGCCAATGTAGCAGCACACTCCGCCGCGAAATGACACCGTATGTCGCAGCCCCGTCGCCACCGTAGAATGTTCCCATGCCACCCAATGACGCTGCCCCCGACGCAACGGCTTCCAAAGCGCGCTTCGAAGCGTTGTTCGCGAATGCCCCGTTCAGCGTCCAGCTGCTGGCCGCCGACGGCCGCACGCTCGCGGTCAACCGGGCCTGGGAAGATCTGTGGCAAGCGATGGACGGGTTGAAGGATTACGTCCTGCGCGAGTACAACATCCTCGAGGACCCGCAGCTGGCGGCCAAGGGCATCGACGTGTTCCTGCGGCGCGCCTTCCAGGGGGAGTCCGTCGACCTTCCCACCATCCTCTACGATCCCGCGGAACTTGGAAGGGCCGGCCGCGCGCGCTGGCTGAAGGCGTCGGCCCACCCGATCAAGGACCCCGCGGGAGCGTTGCGCGAAGTGCTCCTGATCCACGAAGACGTGACGGATCGCACCCGGGCCGAAAACGCGCTGCGCGCCAGCGAGATGCGCCTGAAACAGCTCGCGAACACCATTCCGCAGCTTGCATGGATGGCGGAGCCGGACGGCGCGATCCATTGGTACAACGACCGCTGGTACGAGTACACGGGCACGTCGCCGGCCGACATGGAAGGGTGGGGCTGGCAGTCCGTCCACGATCCCGCGGTGCTTCCGAGCGTGGTCGAGCTCTGGAAACGGTCGATCGCGACCGGAGACACGTTCCAGATGACCTTTCCGCTGCGCGGCAGGGATGGCGGGTTCCGACCCTTCTTCACGCTGGTGGCCCCGCTGAAGGACGCGGAGGGCAAGGTCGTGCAATGGTTCGGCACGAATACGGACGTGTCGCCCCTGCAGGAGGCGCAGCAGGCCCTGCGCGCGACCGAGGAGCGCCTGCGGATCGCGACCGAGGCGGGCGACATCGGGATCTGGGACTGGGATGTGGTGGACGACCGAGTGGTGTGGTCCGACCGCGTCTACCTCCTGCACGGGCTCGAATCCGGAGGATTCGGCGGAAAGGGCGCCGACTTCGCGGCCCTCCTCCACCCGGACGATGCCGGCTGGATGTGGAAGCGGATCGAGGCCGCACTCTCCGCGGGCGAGGGTTTTTCCGCGGATTTTCGCATCGTGCTCCCGGATGGCACGCCGCGGTGGCTCTCGACGTGGGCACGGGTGCATCGCCGCAAGGACGGGGTGCCGGAGCGAATGGTGGGGGCCACCATCAGCATCGACGCCTACAAGAAGGCCGAGGCCACACTCGTGGAGGCCGACCGCCGCAAGGACGAGTTCCTTGCCATGCTTGCCCACGAGCTGCGCAATCCGCTGGCTCCCATCACTTCCGCGGCACACCTCCTCGGCCTTTCCGTGCCCGACGAGAAACGCATCCAGTTCGCCAGCGAGATCATCAAGCGCCAGGCGCGGCACATGACCGAACTGGTGGACGACCTCCTCGACGTCTCGCGCGTAACGCGAGGCCTCGTGCAGCTGAAGAAGGAAGCCGTCGACGTCAACTCCGCGATCGCCAGCGCGATCGAGCAGGTCCGCCCCCTCGTCGAGGAACGGCACCACGTGCTCGCGACCTGGACGGATCCGAAGCCCGTCAGCGTCTTCGCGGATCGGACTCGACTGATCCAGATGATCGTGAACCTGCTCAACAACGCCGCCAAGTACACCCCGGAAGGCGGGGAAATCGCGCTGCGGATCGAGGCCGTGGCGGACCGTGTGGCGATCGTCGTGAAGGACAACGGCCTCGGCATCGAACCCGCCTTCCTCCCCCACCTGTTCGATCTCTTCTCGCAGGGCGCACGGACACCGGATCGCGCCCAGGGCGGCCTTGGCATCGGCCTGGCACTCGTGAGGAGCATCGTCCACCTGCACGGCGGTGAGGTCGAAGCGCGAAGCGAGGGGGCAGGCATGGGCAGCACCTTCACGCTCTGGCTGCCCCTGGCCGGCAAACGCCCCGCGGACGAGGCACCGGCGCAGTCGACGACGGCGCCTCGAAGGCCGGCGATTGGATTGGACATCCTCATCGTCGACGACAACCTCGACGCCGCGCGGTCGCTCGCCGCCCTCCTCGGGGGCTCCGGCCACCGCGTCACCGTGAGCGCGGACGCCAAGGGGGCCCTGGAGGTTCCCGAGGATCGCATTCCCCGCGTCTTCATTCTGGACATCGGCATGCCCACGATGGATGGGTACGAGCTCGCACGCCGGCTCCGCGCCCGGCCCGCCACCGCTGCGGCGATCCTCATCGCGCTGACCGGATATGGCCACGCCAGCGACCGCGAACTGGCCCTCTCGGCGGGCTTCGACCACCACTTCGTGAAGCCGGTCCCCATGGAGAAGTTGGCGGCGGCCCTCGCGGCCGCCGCGCGCGGCAACGCCCCGACGGCGAGGAGCCGCCCCCCGAAAGGTTAGGTCTGCTTCAGCGGCACGAGCTTCTGCGTTCCCGACTTCGCCGCCTCGACGATCGCCTTCCTCACCGCCTTGGTCACGTCCGCGGTGGTGGCCTTGCCGCCCAGGTCCGGCGTGTGCACGCCATCGGAGGTGACGCGCTCCACCGCGCTCATCAGGCGCTGGGCGGCGCCGTGCTCGCCCAGGTGCTCGAGCATCATCGCGGCGGTCCAGAACGTGGCGGTCGGGTTGGCGATCCCCTTGCCGGTGATGTCGAAGGCGGAGCCGTGGATGGGCTCGAACATCGAGGGAAAGACCCGCTCGGGATTCAGGTTCGCCGTGGGCGCGATGCCGAGGCTGCCGGAGAGTGCGGCCGCCAGGTCCGAGAGGATGTCGGCATGGAGGTTGGTCGCGACGATGGTGTCGAGGGAAGCCGGCTTCAACACCATCCGCGTGGTCATGGCGTCCACCAGCTCGCGGTCGGTCTTCACGTCGGTGAAGTCCTTCGCGACCTCGAAGAAGATCTCGTCCCACATCACCATGCCGAAGCGCTGCGCGTTGGACTTGGTGACGAGGGTGAGGTGCTTCCTCGGCCGCGACTGCGCGAGCTTGAAGGCGAAGCGGTGGATGCGCTCGACTCCCGCGCGGGTGAACACGGCGACTTCGGTGCCCACCTCGATCGGCAGCCCCTTGTGCGCGCGGCCGCCCATGCCCGCGTACTCGCCCTCGGAATTCTCGCGGATCACCACCCAGTCGATGTCCTTTGCGTTGGCAAGCGGGCTCTTCACGCCGGGCAGCACGCGCGCCGGGCGCACGTTGGCGTACTGGTCGAAGCCCTGGCAGATGGGAAGGCGTAGCCCCCAGAGCGACACGTGGTCCGGCACCTGCTGCGATCCCACGGCACCGAAGAAGATGGCGTCGCATTTCTTCAGCTTCTCGAGCCCGCCCTCGGGGATGTAGGCGCCCTTTTCGAGGTAGCGCTTCGAGCTCCAGTCGAGGTTCTCGACCTCGAAGCGGAAGTTGCCGTCGGTGACGGCGAGTGCCTGGAGCACCTCGAGTCCGGCGGCGATGACTTCGGGTCCGATGCCGTCGCCGCCGATGGCGGCGATGCGATATTTCTTCATGGGGCTCCTCCGGGGGATTCTCGACCCCTATTTTGCACCGGGATTGCCCGCTAGAATCACGCCTCGCCCCAATGGCCGCACCGCCGCGCGGGTCCACATCGAACGGAAAGGATCAAGGATCGTGCCCGCTCGTCCCAGGGACATCGTCCGCCAGGTGGGCGCCGGGCTCGTCGTCGGCATCACCGGCGTCATCTTCGCGATGACCTACGGAGCGCTGCTCTTCGCCGGCCCCCTCGAGCGCTTCCTCGGCTACGGCATGACCATCACGCTGCTGGCGCTGCTCGTGGGCAGCCTCGTCGGCTTCTTCTCGCGCGAGAAGGCGATGATGGCGGGGCCCGATTCCAACTCCACGTCGGTGCTCGCGAGCGCGCTCGCGGGGCTCGGCACCGCGGGCATGGCACCCGGAGACATGCTCCACGTGGCGCTGGCCGTCGTGTTCTGCACTTCTCTCGTGTGCGCCGCCACCTTCCGCCTGCTGTCGCGCCCGACCCTGGCCAACGCGGTACGCTTCGTGCCCTTTCCCGTCATGGCGGGCTTCCTCGCCTCCACCGGCTGGCTGCTCGCGGGGGGCGCGCTCACCATCATCACCGGCATCCCGTTCACCTTCGAGGGCGCGGCGCGCCTCGCCTCCGAAGCAGGGCCCGAGCTGGGCGCGGGCGTCCTCGTGGCGCTCACCCTCTTCGCGCTCTCCACGCGGTTGCCCGGCAGCGTGCTGATGCCGGTCGTGATCCTCGTCGCCTCGATCCTCGTGAACCTCATGCTCGCGAGCGCGCTCTGCCCGGGCGATTGCGATCCGGCACGCTGGCTCTTTCCCACCCCGCCGCAGGTCTCGTGGCTGCCGCCATGGCAGCTGAAACTCGATGGCGACATGCTGCTCGCGGTGGTGGGCTTCGTGCCCACCATGCTGGTCGTCGCATTCGTCGCGGTGCTGGCGGTGATGCTCACGCTGGCGAGCCTCGAGATCGAGTTGAAGCGCGAGTTCGACCTGGGCCATGAGCTGCGCGTGCACGCCGGCGCCGCGGCGACGGCGGCCGCCCTGGGCGGCATGATCGCCTCGGCGTCGATTTCGCGCACGGCGTTGAACCGGCGCAGCGGCGGCGGCGCCGTCGCGGCCGTCCTCGCCGGGTCGATGGCGCTCGCCCTCCTCCTGGGCGCCAACCAGTTGATGGGATACATGGCCCGCGCCGCGCTGGGCGGCCTGGTGCTCTACCTCGGCCTCCTGATGCTCAGGCAGTGGGTCTGGGAGGTGCGCGAGACGGCGCGCCCGGTCGAGCTGCTGCAGATCCTCCTCATCGTCGCCATCACCGCGCGCCACGGGTTCATCGCGGGATTCGGCGCCGGCGTCCTCATCGCCTGCGTGACCTTCGTCGTGACCTACAGCCGCATCCCGCTCACCGACCTCGCGACACACCTGGGCATCCTGCGCAGCTCCGTGGTGCGATCCTCGACCCAGGAGGAAGCGCTCGCCCGCTACGGGGAGCGCACGCGCATCTACCGGCTTAGCGGCTACGTGTTCTTCGGCTCGGCGAACAAGATCGACGGCATGTTCGGCGAGCGGCTCGCGGCGGACACCGACGCGGTGATCATGGACCTCTCGAAGGTGAGCGGCATCGACACCTCGGCGGTCACGGTTTTCCAGCGCATCCTGCGCCGCCACGTCGACTCGAGCGTCCACTTCCACCTGGTGCACGGCCCATCGGTGCGGCGGCAGATGGAGTCCCTCGGAGGCGTCGCCGGCGCGGGCAAGAGCCTTTCCTTCCACGATTCGCTCGACCGCGCCCTCGAGGCCGCCGAGGAGGACCTGCTGGTGCGTCACGAGGGCGAAATCCCCGAGGGAACGCAGATGCTCACGTCCAAGGCGCTCGACTGGCGCTCGCCGTTCGAGGACTACCTCGAAACCCGGGAAGTGGCCGAGCAGGAGACCCTGTGCCGCGAGGGCGACCGCTCCGACGAGGTGTACTTCGTGGAAAGCGGCCGCTTCGACGTGCTGAAGCAGGTGGACCTCGAAGGGCCCCCGGTGCGCCTGGCCAAGGTGCGCCACGGGGCGCTGGTGGGAGAGCTCGCGTTCTACTCGGGAGCACCGCGTAGCGCGAGCATCGTCGCCACCATGGCCTCCTCGGTGCGAGTGATGCGCAGGGACGCCCTCGAGCGCATGCGAAAGGAACGGCCCGAGCTCGCCACGCAGTTCGACCACATGGTGATCCGCAGCGTCGCAGGTTCCCTCAAGCGCACCACGCAGATGGTGACCATGCTTGGTTAGTTCTGGCTGCTCGCGCAGCAGGGTTGGGAATCACAAGAGGCACGCTGCCGCGTGGGCAAGAGAGGCGCACAGAGGAAAGCAATAACAAAAGCAAAAGAGTGGAGCGACGTGATGCCAATGTCCTGACCCAGGCGAGCTTTGGCCGCAGAGGCTCCGGAGGACAGCAGAAATGAAGAGGGTGGCGGCGGCAACGGCGACTGACACCGTGTCGATGGCAGCTAGTCGAAGCCCGTCAAAAAGGCCCAAGTCGTCAAGTTTCCACGGTGCCGATCAACATCTTTTCTAGCGCCCTCTGAATCCTCCGCGGCCAAAGCTCACCTGGATCACGACCGTCGCATCACGAGGCTCCACTCTTTTTGCTTTGCTTTGCTTTTGCTTTCCTCTGCGCGCCTCTGTGCGCCTCTCTTGCCCACGCGGCAGCGTGCCTCTTGTGATTCCGACACCCGTCCGGCGCGAGCCGGGCTGCCTTCCAAAAACAAAAGGGCGCCGAAGCGCCCTTATCCACGACCCGCAACTTCCTTACGCGTTCACGCGCCGCTTGTACTCGTGCGTGCGGGTGTCGATCTCGATCTTGTCACCCGTGGCGCAGAAGGCCGGCACCTGCACCTCGAACCCGGTGGAGAGCTTGGCCGGCTTCAACACCTTGCCCGACGTGTCGCCGCGCACCGCGGGCTCGGTGTAGATCACTTCGCGCACCACCGTGGTGGGCAGCTCGAAGGAGATCGCCTTGCCGTCGTAGAAGAGCGCTTCACCCGTCATGCCGTCCTCGATGTAGTTGACGGCTTCGCCCAGGTTCTCTTTCTCGATATCGATCTGGTTGTACTCGCCGTCCATGAACACGTACATGGGATCGGAGAAGTACGAGAACGACACTTCCTTCTTTTCCATCATGAGGAGCTCGAACTTCTCGTCGGCCTTGAACACGGTTTCCATGTTCGAGCCGTTCAAGAGGTTCTTCATCTTCATCTTCATGGTGGCGGAGTTGCGCCCGCCCTTGTTGTACTCGGCGCGAAGGACGACCATCGGGTCCTTGCCGATCATGATGACGTTGCCGGCGCGCAGTTCCTGAGCGATTTTCATAAGTCTGTCCTGTGGGTTCCGAGGGGCCTCCCCGGGGCGGGTCCCCTGGAGGCTGCCGGCCG
>JANMHV010000135.1:0-3003 GCA_031375445.1 Burkholderiales bacterium
AACATCACGCCGTGCACCACGGCGCCGATCTCCGCGAGCTTCGCGATGCGCGCATCCACGAGCTCGCGCCGGGCGACCGCAAGATCCACCTGGATCTTCTCGGCGACGCCATCGCGCTCCGCGACGCGATGGCCGAAGTACACGTCGTCGGCTGCGAACGGCGTGAGGCGATCCATCTCGAAGCCGAGCACGTCGCCCAGGTTCTCCTCCGTGGCGAGCGGCAGCGATACGCGGCGCAGCAGGGCCTCCTCGCGCGCGAGCACCAGGCGGACGCGGCGCGACTCCTCGCCCGCGCGGGACAGCAGCTCGGCCAGCGCCTTGCGCTGTCCTTCCAGGTCCAGGCCCTCCATCTGGAGGCGCGCGCTCTCCTCGAGGCGATTCTCGCGCCGCTCCAGCAGCACCAGCGCTTCGTCCTGCAGCGACACCAGCGGCGCCCGGGCGGCCTGCACCATGTGGCCAAGTCGATCGCGGCCAACAGCCGCCAGCTCACCCGTCCACCAGCGCCAGCCCCGGGAGAGGCGGCGTTGCCATTCGGGCTTCGGCGTGCGCAACGGCATTGCGGCGGGGGAGGCCATCAGCGGGACACCGGTTGCAGCGCCGCTTCCGCGGCAGGATCGGACGGGGCGCCCGCGGGCACCGGGGATTGGCGCCAGACGAGCGGGGTCACCAGGCGACGGCCGCCCGGCTTCACCATCAGCACCGCGTCGCGGACGAACGCGGTTCCATCCTCGAGGACGACCTGGGCGCGCACCGAGGTCACCAGCGCGCTCGCGGGGGACGCATAGGGGCCGGCCTCCGGAAAGAACGGGATCGATTCACGCCGCTCGCGGGCGATCTGCCGCAGCTGCAGGAACCGCTCCAGCGCCTCGGCGGGCAGGTTCGGGATCGCCTGGAGCACTTCGCGCGAGGCGGTCGCGGGATTGATCCCGTTCTGGCGGGAATAGACAGTGAGCATGGGGGCCAAGCGGCGGAAAAGGTCGGGACGCATGCCGAGCACGAGCTGGAGCTCCTCGATGGCCTGGAATTGGGCGTTGGCGGGACGGTATGCGAGGCCCGCCGCCTTGTAATCCGATTCCTCGGCGCCCGAGACCCGCTTGAGGGAATCCGGATCGCGCCAGTCGAGGATCGCATCGAGCAGCCGGGTTGCTTCCTCCTCCGGCAGGCCCAGCGACAGCAGCAGGCCCTTGAGGAGCGCATCGGATGCGGTATTGATGTCGATTTTAGCAGACTCGTCGCGCACTTCGACGCGCACCGCACCGCCATCGAAGGTCCATGGGTTGACCGCTCCGTCGCGCTTCCAGACGCCGGGCGAGCCCACGTCGATGCGGTTGGCGTCGAAGAGCGCGCGGTACACGGCCGCATCGGCGATCGCCTCGGCGCGGGCGATGGAAATCGAGTTGCGAACCACCAGGGCATCGGTGCGGGATGCGAACAGGAAGCTCGAGGCGACCACCGCCAGCAGCGTGGCGAGCCAGATCACGATCACCATGGCGACCCCGCGCTGGCGCCTCATGGCATGGGCCTCCTGGGACGGCAGACGCGCTGGAAGGTGTTCTCGAGGCACCCCGCCTCCTCCGCAAGCTGGAGCCGCGCGACCAGGTCGGGGAGTGCCACGCCGTTGGCGCCCACCAGCTTCACGCGCACCAGCAGCGGCATGCGCGAGGGGGTGCTCCACGAGTCGGTCCAGGTGGGCTGGTTCACGTCGCTGTCGCTGCCGAAATAGGCGAACTCCACGCTCTGCAGCGCCGGGATGAGCACCGAGGGCTCCGCGCCATCGAGGGGGCCGAAGTCCTTCGCGTCGTCGTCGGGGGGCGCGCGGCGCATCACCAGGTTCACGCCCTTCCTCTCGGCCGCGTCCTGCAGCTCGAGGGAGACGAGCGAGAGCCCGGGCGCGGTGATCCCCGGCGGGCGCGACGAGACGAACCGCATGTGCTTGCCGTCACCCTCGAAGGCGAACTTGAGGGTCATCGGATCCTTGAAGCGCATCGGGAAGATCTCGGCGATCTCGCGGCGCAGGAAGCTCTCGGCGAGGCGCACGTCGGCGGCGCGATGGCCGCCGGTCTCGCCCTCGTCCCAGGCGCGCAGCGCGAACGAGAAACCGCCCCACGCCATGCCCAGCATCGCGGCGAGCAGCGCCACTGCGAGCACCAGCTCGATCAGGGTGAAGCCCGATTGCGCGGCGCGCTTCAGAGCTTGCTCCCCAGCACCAGCGTGCTCAGCTGCAGGTTGCGATCGCGGCCATCGACGGACTTCCACGCCACGACGGCGAGGGCGCGATACATGGCGAGCGACGCCTGGGGCGCCTGCGCGCCCGGCTCCAGCGGCTCCTCGTAGGGCTGCACCGAGAGCGTCCAGCGGTACTTGCGGTCCTCGGTCTCGCCGCTGGTTTCCGTGGGCCGCTCGAGCTTCTCCTCGATGCCCACCACCGCCAGCTTCGACTGGGCGAGCACCAGCGCCCGCGAATGCTCGTCGAGGTCCCCGGCCCGCGAGAGCCCAGTGGAGAAGATCTGGAACACCGTGATCAGCGTGAGGGCGAGCAGCACGAAGGCCACCACCACCTCGAGGAGCGTGAAGCCCGCCTGGTTGCGGCGCGCCCTCATTCGTTGATCGCCACGCGGCCGGTGAGCCAGTCGACGTCGACGAAGTAGTGGCGCTCGCCCGCGGCCACGGTGATGCGCCCGCCCGTGGAACTGCCGTCGGGATAGAAGCGGATGGCGCCTTTCCGCTCGCTCTCCACCTCGGTCTGCGCGGTGAGGAGCTTGAGATCGATGCCGGTGGGCAGGATGTGCGCCCGGTTGCCGCCGGTAAAGTTGAACTCGCGGGCTTCCATGTCGACCGTGAGGGTCGTGTCGCGACGCGTGGCCATGGCGGTGCTCTGGGCCTGCCGCAGCCCCGAGGCCAGCGCGCGCGCCGAGGCCTTGAGGTCCGCGCTCGAGGCGCCCTTCGGCGCGAAGCCGATCACCATGGCGAGGATGCCGGCGCCGAGAACCAGCACCAGGATCA
>JANMHV010000206.1:0-9301 GCA_031375445.1 Burkholderiales bacterium
CACCCCCGCGGGCTTGGCGGTGCTGCGGGGGGCTCGCCGACCCGCTGGGCGCGCGCGAGCGCCGCCCGGGGGAACGTCGCGGAAGGCGCGGTCCGCGGGATGAGTGCGCTGCAGCTGCGCGCGCCGCAATCCCTGGGCGAGGCCCTTTCCGAGCTTGCGGCGTCGGTGCTCGCCCACGGCAGGCCGGCCCGGGTGCATGCGGGCCTCACGGGATTGGGCGGCGACGTCGAGGTGCTGGGCGCGCTCTTCGCGGCGCCCTTTGGCCTCGCACCGGACGCCGTGGCGGTCGGCAGCGACATCGAGATCGCCTATCTCGACATCTTCGCGCCCGGCGAGGGCTACGTGGTCTATGCGGGCACGGGCTCGGTGGGGGCCTTCATCGACGCCGCCGGGGCGCTGCACCGCGCCGGCGGTCGCGGTGTCGTTCTCGACGACGGGGGTGGGGGCTTCTGGATCGCCCGCGAGGCGTTGCGGCATGTCTGGCGTGCCGAGGACGAGAGTCCCGGAAGCTGGCGCGAGTCGCCGCTGGCGGCAGCTCTCTTCGCGCATATCGGCGGCAGCGACTGGAGCCACTCGCGCGACTTCATCTACGGCGGCGACCGGGGCGAGATGGGCCGCCTGGCACTCGCGGTGGCCCAAGCGGCGAGCGCGGACCCCGTGGCACGCGAGATCCTCTCAGCGGCCGGGCGGGAGCTCGCGCGCCTCGCGATCGCCCTGGCCAGGCGCCACGGCCCCCGCCCGGTGGCGCTCACGGGCAGGGCCGCGCAGCTTCATCCGCTCATCGCCGAATCGATGCGCGCGGCGCTGGCGCCGGGCACGGTGCTGGACCTTCGCCCCTCGCTGGGCCATCACGCTGCCGCGAGACTGGCGTTGCAGGCGGCCACTCGGGAGGCCTGATGTCGCCTTTCCTGATGCTGGCGGTGGTCGCGGGCTACTTCGCGCTGTTGATGGCGGTGGCGTGGTGGACCTCGCGCGGGGCGGACAGCGAGTCCTTCTTCATCGGCAACCGCTCCAGCAACTGGATGCTGGTCGCGTTCGGGATGGTGGGCACGTCGCTCTCCGGCGTCACCTTCGTGAGCGTTCCGGGCGCCGTGGGGCGCGACGGCTTCGCCTACTTCCAGCTGGTGCTGGGGCTCCTCGCCGGCTACGTGGTGATCGCCTTCCTGCTGTTGCCGATCTATTACCGCCACCGCGTCACGACCATCTACGACTTCCTCGATGCGCACCTCGGCGCTGGCGCCCATCGCACCGGCGCCGCGCTCTTCATCCTGTCGCGCACGCTCGGGGCCACCGCGCGCCTCTACCTGGTGGTGAACATCCTGCAGCTCGCGTTCCTCGACGCGATGGGCATCCCGTTCGGCCTCACCGCCTTCGTCGTGGTGGCGATGATCGTCGCCTACACCTACCAGGGTGGAGTGAAGACCATCGTCTGGACCGACACCCTGCAGACCACCTGCATGCTGGCGGGGCTTGCGATCATCGCCGCCAGCGTGCTCGCCACCCTCGACCTTTCCTTCGGCGAGAGCCTCGCACGGATGGGCGAGCGCGGGCTCTCGACCATCTTCTTCACCGACGTGGACGAGCGCGCCTTCTTCCCGAAGCAGTTCGTGGCAGGCGTCTTCATCGCCATCGCCATGACCGGACTCGACCAGGAGATGATGCAGAAGAACATCTCGGTGCGCACGCTGCGCGATTCGCAGAAGAACGTGCTCACGCTGGCACTCATCATGATGGGCGTGGTGCTGCTGTTCCTCTACCTGGGCGGGCTCCTCTACCTCTATGCCGCGGTCGCCGGCATCACCGCCAGCGGCGACGCCCTCCTGCCCGCCATCGTGTTCGGCCACCTTCCCGCCACGGTGCAGCTGGTGTTCCTGGTGGCGCTCGTCTCGGCGCTGCTGCCGAGCGCCGATGGCGCCATCACCGCGCTCACCTCGAGCTTCTGCCTCGACCTCCTCGGGCTGCGGCGCCGCGCCGACGTGGATGAAGCGCGGCGAACGCGCACCCGCCACCGCGTGCACCTCTCGTTCGCCGCGGTGTTCCTGTTGCTGCTGCTCGTGTTCAAGCAGGCCGCGGGCCCGAGCATGATCGGGGTGATCCTCACGCTCGCCGCCTATACCTACGGTCCCTTGCTGGGGCTCTTCGCCTTCGCGATCTTCGCCCGTCGGCAATTGCGCCACGGCTGGGTGCCCCTTGTCGCCCTGGCCGCTCCCGCCGCTTGCTACTGGATCGATCGAAACCAGGCGATGCTCTTCGGCAGTTACCAGGTGGGGCTGGAGCTCCTGGTGCTGAACGGGCTGCTCACGTTCGCGGGGCTGTGGATGATCTCGCGGCCGGCGGATCGCGTCTAGTAGTACTCGCGGCACTCCCGGGAATCGCGATGGACCATCGTGCAGATGTCGCGATCGACCTGGATCGGGTAGTCGACCGCTCCGAGGACCACGTTGCTTTCGGGCTGCACGATCTTCACGTTGACGAGCACCGCGTTGCGCGCGCGGCTGTAGGTGCCGACGATCACCGCCTGGGCCTGGTGGGTGCTGGCTATTTCGCGCAGCTCCCGCGTGAGCATGAGCTCGCCCTCGCCCCGCTTCATGTAGACCGAGTTCTGGAACTTCATCTCGATCATCCGGTAGCGATGCTGCGTGAACCGGCTGGAGACGCTTTCCGAAATATGACGGCCGAGCGTGGACGAGCGCTCCAGCTCGTCGATGTCCACCACCGTCGCGACAATGATCGGGCGGGCGGGATCGAGCTGGGCCCTCGCACTCTCGATCAGCCGGTCGGAAGCGAGGTAATTCGCCGCGATGAGCCCCGCGCCGGAGCCGAACGTGCCCGAGCCCGAAGCGCAACCTCCCAGGACCAGCGCCACCGCCACACCCACAGTCAAGGCTCTCATCGCGCAGCGCCCTCCGTCGACTGGACGCACCGCCCGGTGGAGCACTCCCCGGACACGGGGATGCTCCAGGTGCGCGAGGTGCCGACGCGCACCGATGAGGCCGCGGCGCACGCGTAGTGCCCCGCGTCCGCGTCGGAGATGTAGTAGACCCCGGTGTGGCGCGCCGCATAGGTTCCCTCCGGAGTCAGCGCGGACACGCTGATCACCAGCTCGTTCTGCGGCGTCCGGCCACCCGCGAACCGGGCTCGGTACCAATTGAGGTCGGGGTCGTCGGTGCGCGCCGAAGACGCGCCATCCGAGTCGACCAGGGAGATCGCATCGCGCAGCGCCCAGACGCCCGGAGCGATTTCCACCGGCTGCCCGGCGTAGCGGTATTGCGGCCGGTTGGCGGTGAACGCCACGGCCTGGGAGTCGACCTCGACCACCAGCGCTCCGGCGACCGGAACGCTCGAAACCGGATATCCCCGGGAGACCAGCGCCGTAAGGAGCTCGTTGTGGAAGATGCGATTGAAGACGGTGTCGCAGCGCATCGGCGAGCAGCCGGAAGTCTCGCAGGCCCGCTTCAGGTACAGCGCCACGCATCCCCGGCCCGGCAGGCACTTGCCGCCGGAGGCCAGGCCTTTCGCGAGCGCCTCGGCCGCGTCGTCGGCCACGCGCCTCCAGTGCTCCGCCGCCTGCAGCTTGAGCTGCGTGTTGGTGGCGAAGTTCGCGGCGATCGGCACTTCGTTCTGCGGCGGGTAGCTTTCCTTGCCGCCGCTATGGATCCCACCCACGCAGCCCGCCAGGAAGAGGCTGCAAGCCAGGATCGGCAGGGTGCTGCGAAGGCCCAATGTCATGTTGTTCGCCTTGTGGTTGTCCGGGGACCGCGATCGAGTGCCGCTAGATTAGACCGGACCTCGATGGCGGGCAAATGCAGCATCGTCCGGCAGCGCGACGCTCATCTTCGCCCGGCACGCTCGATGGCCGCGCGGGTGGCGTTCCACGCTGCGAGGTCGCGCGCGAGCAGGCTTTCGAGACTCTCCCGCAAATTCGCGGAATTTCCGGAACCCCCGGATAGGCTCGCCGGCAGCAGTTCGCCCGCCGGGGACTCGACTTGCCCGCCGTGGAACTCGAAGCGAGTCCCGTCGGAGAACAGCAGGAACGCCTGCGTACGCGGCGTGCCATCGCTCTCGGCGGTGACCACGCCAACGATGTGCTTGCCCACGATTTCCGAGACCTGCGGCTTCATCTCGGCAGCTTCCCGTGGCGATGTCCGACGGTGACCACCACATCGTCCGCACCCACGACGGCATAGGCATCGAGGTGGCGCTCGACCCGCCGGAAGGCCTCGCCCAGGAGGCGCCGGGCGCGGCGCCGCGAGCGCTTGTCGAAGCCCACGATGCGGCAGCCGCGGTGGTCATGGGCCTCGCGCCCGAACTCCAGCAGCATCTCCAGCGCCGCGGGCGGGATGCCGCGTTGCTGCATGCGCACGCGAGCGTGGGTGGTGAGGGGAGCGAGCATCGGCAGCCTCCTGATCTTTCCCGCGATGGCGGGTGTCTGGAGACATCTTGAAGGGCGGCTGGCTCAGGGGATGAGCCAGCCTTGAACCTCTCCTGCTCCCTACTTCGCCGTCCTCATCTTCGCCAACTCGCCCTCCAGCTCCTTCACCCGACCCTGCAGGTCGCCGATGCGCGCGTTGAGCGACCCGACGTTCACGAACACTTCATTCTCCACCGGCGCGGAAAGGACCCCCGCGTAACCCAGCCAGGAGGGCTCGTGCACCTTCACGTCCTTGAACCCCAGGTCGCGAAGCACCGCGGCGGTCTCCGACGCCCGCACTCCGCTCTGGCAGTAGACGATCGTCTCCTTCGAGGGGTCGAGCTTGGCGTAGAGCTTCACGAGGTCTTCGCGCGGCTTGAGCGACATGCCGTCGCGCGTTGCCACTTGTTTCGAAGCGAGCTTCGAGGCGGAGGCCGGATCCTGCCAGTTGTCCTCGTAGGGGATGTTGACCGCCCCGGGCACGTGGCCCCCGCGAATCGCGCGGATGTCCTCACCGCGGAATTCCTTCACCGTCCGCGTATCGAGGATCTGGGCGCTGCCGGAACGCACGCGCTCGACGAGCTCCTTGTTGCCCATGGCCCCGCGCCCTTCGGTGGTGAGCGCAAGCTTCACCGCCGCGAGCTTCACCGGCGCCATCTCGACGGGGTGGCCCGCGGCGCGCCAGTCGTCCAGGCCACCGTGGTACACCTTGGCATGCCGCCCGCCGTAGTACTCGACCATCCGCGCACCGTAGTACGCGTAGGGGTCGCCCTTGCGGGTGTAGACGATCACCTCCCTGCCGAGGATATCCATGCCGGCATCGCCAAAGAGGCCCGCGGCCACTGCGGCACTCGGCGGATCCTCCCGATTGGCATCGCGGAACACATCGGCCACGTTCCCGATGTTCACCGCCCCGGGCAAATGGCCCTTTGCGTACTCGCCGGCGTCCCGGGCATCCCAGATGAGGGCTCCCGCCTTCGCCGCACGCTCCACCTGCGCGGTGTCCATCACGATCTGCGCGGCCGCCCCGGTGGCGACGCAGGCGGCAAGTGAAACGATCAAATACTTCCACCGGTTCCTCATGGCGATCTCCTTTGCGGACCCGGGTTCGGGCCAGGGTCGAATTATGGGCGTGAACGCTTGACATCTGATGTTTGATGCTTTAGCATCCGATGATGCGTACGACTCTCGACATTGCCGACGACGTTCTTCAGGCCGCCAAAGAGCGTGCCCGCCGGGAACACAAGACAGCAGGCGAAGTGATCTCGGAGCTGGCGCGGGCCGCCCTCACGGCTCCCGCAGCCGGGCACGCAGCCCGGGAGCCGCGTGCCCATTACGGCTTCCGGCCATTTCCCCGCCGCGGCGGCGTCGTCACCAACAACCTCATCGACAAGCTGCGGGAAGACGACGCGTACTGATGCGCGCGCTGCTCGATGTGAACGTGCTCATCGCGTTGCTGGATGCGGACCATGCATCCCACTCGGCGGCTCGACTCTGGTTCGAGAAACATGCGAAGGCGGGCTGGGCTTCCTGCCCCATCACCCAGAACGGCTGCATCCGCATCATGTCGCACCCGGGCTATCCCAACTCTCTCCCGGTGCGCGCCGTGGTGGAAAGGCTGGCAGAAGCCGCATCCCACGAGCTCCACGAAGCGTGGCCGGACGACGTGAGCCTGCTGGACCCCGCCGTGGCAGACGCCTCGCGGATTCACGGGCCCCGCCAACTCACCGACCTCTACCTCCTCGCCCTCGCGGTGGCCCACAAGGGAAGGCTTGTCACTTTCGACAAGGCCATCCCGCTGGAAGCCGCCCGCGGGGCGGAGAAGCGAAACCTGGTGGTGCTTTGAGAAAAACGCCTACGCGAACGTCACGCCCCCATCCTCCAGCGGCAGCGCCCGGATGCGCTTCCCGGTAAGGTTGAACACGGCGTTGGCGAGGGCGGGAGCCACCAGCGGCACGCCCACCTCCCCCAGCCCGGCGGGTTTCCCACGCTTGCCATAGAGCTCCACCAGGATCGGCGGCACGTCGGTCATTCGCGGCAGCTGGAAATCGTGGAAGTTGGTCTGCTCCACGCGGCCTTCCTTGAAGGTGATCTTGCTGCGCAGCGTCCCCATGAGGCCGGTGACGATGCCGCCCTCCAGTTGCGCGACCCCCTGGTCGGGGTGCACGACGAGCCCCGCATCCGCCACGGCGGTGATCTTCGTGAGCTTCACCTTCCCGCCGGAATCCGCCACCTCGCAAACCAGGGCGATGTGCGTGTCGTAGCACTCCATCGAGGCCACGCCGAAGGCGCGCCCCTTGGCGGGCGTGGCGGTGTAGCCCGCGAGCTGGGCGGCGCGCTCCAGCACCGCGCGCTGCAGCGGCATCTTTTCCAGCATCGCGAGGCGGAAGGCGAGCGGGTCCTGCTTCGCCGCCAGCGCCATCTCGTCGATGAAACTCTCGGTGGCGAAGGAGTTGAGCGCGTTGCTGACACTCCTCCAGTAGCCCACCCGCACGCCCACCTCCTCGATCACGGTGCGCAGCTCGTAGCTCGGGATGTCGTAGGTGAAGTTGGCGAGGCCCTCGGTCATGAACGGGTCGTTGCCCTCCTTGCTCACGAAGGGCGGGAAGGCGCGCGCCGTGACCGAGGGCGACACCATCTTCGAAGTGAAGGACGTCGCCTTGGCGCCCTCCACCGTGCCGCGCATCAGGTGAAGGCTGGGCGGGCGGTAGTAGTCGTGCGCCATGTCGTCGGGCCGCATCCAGATCAACTTCACCGGCGTGCCCGGCACCGCCTTGGCGATCGCCACCGATTGCGCGATGAAATCGTTCTCGAGCCGACGGCCGAAGCCGCCGCCGATGAACTGCGGATGGATGCGCACCTGCTCGGGCTTCATTCCGGAGGCAGCAGCGGCGGCGCCCTGCGCGCCTTGCGGAAACTGCGTGCTAGCCCAGACGTCGACGCCATCGGACGTTACCCGGGCCATGCAGTTCTGCGGCTCGAGGGTCGCGTGGGAGAGCATCTGGCAGCTGTAGGTCGCTTCCATCGCCGTGCCCTTGGCCGCGGCCACGTCGCCCACCTTCTTCGCCATGAAGCCCGGGCGGTCCTTCGCCTTCTCCAGCGCCGCCATGATGGAGGCGCTATCGACTTTCGCGTTGGGGCCGTTGTCCCACTGGATCTTCAGCGCCTCGCCCGCCTGCTTCGCGGTCCAGAAACGGTCGGCGATGACCGCAACCCCCTCGCCGATGTTCACCACCTTGCGCACGCCGGGCCGCTTCTCCACCGCGGACGAATCCACCGACGCCACCTTGCCGCCGATGACCGGCGACATCACGAGGTAGGCGTGGAGCATCTTCGGCTGCCGCGCATCGATGCCGAACACGGTCTTGCCGCGCGCCTTGTCCGCGCCGTCCAGCCGCGGCAGGTTGGTGCCGATCAGCTTGAAGTCGCTGTTGCGCAGCGCGACGTCCTTCGGCACCGGCATTTTCGCTGCCGCGGTGGCGAGCTTCCCGTAGGCGGCCTTGCGGCTGCCGTGCATCACCCAGCCGTCCTGCACCTTGCATTCCGAAGCCGGCACCTTCCACTGCTCGGCCGCGGCCGCCACCAGCATCGTCCGTGCCGTGGCACCCGCCTGGCGCAGCGGCTCCCAGGCATCGCGCACGCTGGTGCTGCCGCCGGTGATCTGTCCGCCCAGCAGCTTGTTGATGTAGACGCCGTCGACGCCGGCCTGCTCGACGCGCACTTTCCGCGGATCGACGCCCAGCTCTTCCGCGACCAGCATCGTGAGCGAGGTATGGACGTCCTGCCCCATCTCGTTGCGGTGACACGTGACCGTCACCACCCCATCGGGCCGCACCGAAACCCAGGCATTGGCCTTCACCGGCGCATCGGCGGCCAGGGCCTCGTTGCCGAGTGCCAGCCGCACGCCCACCACCAATCCTCCGCCCGCCAGCGCGGAGACCTTGAGGAATTCCCTGCGAGTGAGCGCGTTCATGCTTTCCCTCCCAGGTTGCCGGCCGCGACCTTGATGGCGGCACGGATGCGGCCATAGGTGCCGCAGCGGCAGATGTTGCCCTGCATCGCCTCGTCGATCTGCGCGTCGGTGGGCCGGGGCGTCTTCGCCAGCAGTGCGGTGGCCGCCATCACCTGGCCCGACTGGCAGTAACCGCATTGCGGCACCTGCACCTTGTCCCAGGCGGCCTGCACCGCCTTCGCCACCTTGTCGTTGGCGACGCCCTCGATGGTGGTGACCTTCTTCCCGGCGACCTGGGAAATCGGCGTCACGCAGGAGCGCGTGGGGACACCTTCCACGTGGACGGTGCACGCGCCGCAGAGCGCCGCGCCGCAGCCGAACTTGGTGCCGGTCATGTCGAGGTTGTCGCGCAGCACCCAGAGCAACGGCGTATCGCCGGGGGCGTCGACGTTGACTGTCTTGCCGTTCAAAAGCAGGGCGGGCATGGTTGCTCCTTGGTTGTTTTTCGATGGGGGATCGGGTAACGCTGCTCCCGCCGGAAGGGGTTTGTCAAACCGGTGGGCTGCGGCGGGCAATAGTCTCACCACAAGGACACGGGGGATCACGGAGGGGCACGGGGGCAAGCCAGAAGTGTGCGATTCGACGTCGCTCGCCACCATCGCGCAGGGCCGTCACCGCCTTCCCCCTTGCACCTCCGTGATCCCCCGTGTCCTCCGTGTTGAACCCGGTGCCTCCTTCCGGCTAGCTCCCCGCCACAGCGGCCTTCAACCCCGGCACGAATTCCGCCCCGGTCGGTACCTTGATGCTCGATCCCTTGAAGTCGTCGCCCACCGCCTGGTACCGACCGCCCAGGCACTGCGCGAGGAATGCTTCGGCCACCGCGTAGAACGACGTGCGGTTCGGGGCGCGCGCGAAGCCGTGGCCCTCGTCCGGGTACA
>JANMHV010000130.1:0-4863 GCA_031375445.1 Burkholderiales bacterium
CCAAGCGCCTCGGCGTAAATCGTTTCGTCGATGGCTGGCTCGATACCTATGCCAAGGGCGTGCAGCGGCGGGTAGCGGCCGCGAAGTCAACCGGTGCCGCACTCAACACCCTGAACACCGATCCGCGCTACGGCGTGGGCACCACCGAGTACATGCGCTCGGTGGGCGGCTATGCGATGACGCTCGAGTGCGGGCAGCATGACGACCCCACGTCGCCGGAGGTTGCGTACCGTGCCATTCGCAACACGCTGTCGTTCCTCGGGCTCACCAAGGGCACGCCGCCGCCCGCGGTCGAGAAGTACGAGGCGCTTCGCATCCATGAGGTGATCGACCGTGCCCACGCGGGCGACAAGTTCAGCCGCACCTGGGCGAGCTTCGATCCGCTGAGGAAGGGCGAGGTCATCGGCACGCGGCACGACGGCACGCCGGTGGTGGCGCCGGGGGATGGCCGCATCGTGTTCCCGGACTCCAGCTCGCTGCCCGGCAACGAGTGGTTCTACCTGGCGGAGCCGATGCAGTCGCTGTGAGTCACCAGCTGAACCTTAGGGGACAGACCCCTAAGGTTCAGCAGATGCAATTGGTGGTCTGTCCCCTAAGGTTCAACAGGCGCAACTGGTGGTCTGTCCCCTAAGGTTTACCTAGTGAAAGAACAGGTACGCCACCCAGACGGCGGCGATGACGCCGGCGAGGTCGGCTAGCAACCCGTAGGTGATGGCGTAGCGGGTCTTGGTGATCCCGACCGAGCCGAAGTAGAGCGCGATGATGTAGAACGTGGTGTCCGACGAGCCCTGCAGGATGCTCACCAGGCGCCCCACGAACGAATCGGCGCCATAGGTCTTCATCGCTTCGATCATCATCGCGCGGGCACCACTTCCGCTCACCGATTTCATCAGCGCCGTGGGGAGCGCCGGCGTGAAGTCGGTGTTGAAGCCCATCGCGGCGAAGATGAACGCGAAGCCGCCGACCACGAGGTCCAGCACGCCGGAATTGCGCAGCACGCTGATGGCCACCAGCATCCCCACCAGGAACGGGATGATGGTGAGGGAAGTCTGCACGCCACCCTTCGCGCCCTCGATGAACGCCTCGTAGACGTTCACCCGCCGCAGCAACCCCCAGCCGATGAAGAGCACGATCACCCCGAACAGCAGGATGTTCGCGGAGAGCGTCGACACCCGCTGGATCTCCTCCTTGGTGAGGAACTGCGTGAAGCTCCACACCAGCCCCACCATGAAGAGTGTCAGGCCGCCCAGCCACGCGAGGATCACGGGGTCGGCAAGGCGGATGCGCTGGCGTAATGCCACCGCGATGAACGCGACCAAAGTGCCTGCGAAGGTGGCGATCAACGTCGGCAGGAAAATATCCGCCGGGTCCTTGGCTCCCAGAATCGCGCGCTGCGCCATCACGGTCACCGGAATCAACGTGAGCCCCGCGGTCTGCAGCACCAGGAACATGATCTGCGAGTCGGTGGCCTCGTCCTTCTTCGGGTTCAGCGACTGCAGGCTCTCCATGGCGCGCAGGCCGATGGGAGTGGCCGCGTTGTCGAGGCCGATGAAGTTGGCCGAGTAGTTCATCACCATGAGGCCGGTGGCCGGATGGTCGCGCGGCACGCCGGGAAAGATGCGCGAGAAGAACGGCCCGATCACGCGGGCCACGGCCGCGATGGCGCCCGCTTTCTCGGCGATGGCGAGGATCCCCGCCCACAGCGTGATCACCCCCGCGAGCGGCAGCGCGATCTCCATCACGGCGACGCGCGCCGAGGAGAAGATGCCGTCGACGATGCGCTTCCACACCTCGGCGTCGCCCAGCAGCAGCCATTGCGCGAGGGCAGCGAGGAAGCCGACCAGGAAGAACCCGGTCCAGAGGTAGGTGAGGGCCATTTGCGAGAGGGCCGCCCTCGAGGCGGCCCCATCAGCTCAGTTCACCGTCACCCAGAGGGGTGCAAACTTGTTGTCCGAGCGGTGGATCAGCTTCACCTTGTTGCTGGTGACCCACGGAATCACCTGGCGGTGCAGCGGAATCACCAGCACCTCGCGCTGCATCAGCTCGATCGCCTGGTTGATGAGCTGCTGGCGCTTCGCCGCATCCATCTCCACCTCGGCGCGGTCGATCAGGTCATCCAGCTCCGCGTTCTTGAAGTTGCCGTAGTTGGTGTCGCCGGCGCCCTTATCGTTGAGCGAATGGTAGAGCGGCTTGAGCGTGAACATGGCGTCGCGGTTGTTGTCGCCCCAGCCCTGCATCGCGGCACTGAATTCCTTCTTCGGCGTGCGCTGGAAGTATTGCGCCTTGGGCATGGCGTCGACCTTCACGTTCAAACCCGCCCGCGACCACATGCCGGCCAGCGCGATGCAGATGCGCTCGTCGTTCACGTAGCGGTCGTTGGGGCAGTGCAGCGTAAAGCCGAAGCCGTTGGGGTAGCCCGCGTCGGCCAGCAGCTTCTTCGCGGCATTCACGTCGTAGGGCAGGCGCTTCTCGAGCGCCTCGGGAATGCCCTCCCCCCTGGGATTCGGCAGCCCGATGGCGGTGGGCGTGGCAAGCCCGCGCATCACCTGGGTCTTGATCGCGTTGATGTCGATCGCCTGGTAGAGCGCCTGGCGCACGCGGCGGTCCTTGAACGGGTTCTTGCCCTTCACGTCGGCGAACAGCAGCTCGTCGCGCGCCTGGTCGAGGGTGATGGTGATGACGCGGGTCTCGTCGCCTTCCCACACCTTGAATTGGCCCTGCTCCTTCAGCCGCGCGATGTCCTGCACCGGCGGGTCCTGGACGAAGTCGATCTCGCCGGAGGAGAGCGCCGCCATGCGCGTGGCGGAGCTCGCGATCGGGCGGTACTCGATCGTCTCGAGGTTGCCTTCCATGCGGCCTTCCTTGAGCCCCCACCAGTCGGGGTTGCGCGCGTGCACGGTCTTCACCCCCGGGTCATAGGAGACGAGCTTGAAGGGGCCGGTGCCCATCGCGTTCCTGGAGGCGAAGGTGACCTCCTTGGTGGAGAAGTCCTGGGGCTCGAGGGCGCCGTTCTTGGTGGCCCAGGCGCGGCTCATGATCGGCACCTCGCCGATCGCGATCGTGCTCACCGGGTTCGGAGCCGCGGTGGTGAACTCCACCGTGTAGTCGTCGATCTTCTTCGCCACCCCGGCCTGGCTGGTGTAGGTGCGGAACTGCTTCGACTTGGCGGCGCGCTCGAAGGAGAACACCACGTCGTCGGCGGTGAGGGGAGAGCCGTCGTGGAATTTGACGCCCTTCCTCAAGGTGACCACACGAGTGGTGGGCGAGACGAGCTTCCATGAAGTCGCGAGCCATGGCGTCGCCGACATGTCCTTGCCCGGCTGGAACAGCCGCTCGTACACCATGGCGTTGATGGACTTGGTGAAGCTCTCGTCCTGGCCGTGGGGATCCTGGGTGGTGGCGTCGCCCTGCGACGACCAGCGAAGGTTCTTCGACCAGGCGGCGCCGGGGACACACAGCGCCACGGACAACAAGATGACCCGCACGAACATGGATTTTCCTCCCCTTGGATTTTGGAATCGCACCCTTGATGCCGTATTGTATATAGCTGAAATGCACCGCCTCGCGCTCGCCTTCCTTCCCCTCCTCGCCGTCCTCGCCGGTTGCGCCACGGGCCCGGCCATCGACCGCACCTATGCGTCGCTCAGCACTACCAGCCGCGCCCAGTACCTGGTGATCCACTTCACCTCCACCGATTTCCCCTCGTCGCTCAAGACCCTCGTCGAAGGCCCCGTGAGCAGCCATTACCTGGTGCGCGACGACCCACCCGCGATCTACGCCCTGGTGGAGGAGAATCGCCGCGCCCACCACGCCGGGGAGAGCTCGTGGAAGGGCCAGACGCAGCTCAACGCGGCCTCCATCGGCATCGAGATCGTGAATACCGGCAACCGCTACAGCGCCGACTGGGCCCCCTACCCCGAAGCGCAGATGGATGCGGTGCTGGCGTTGGTGCGCGACATCGTGAAGCGCCACGAGATCCGCCCCGATCGCGTGGTGGGCCACAGCGACATCGCCCCGCAGCGCAAGGTGGATCCGGGCCCGCGCTTTCCCTGGAAGCGGCTCGCCGACGAGGGGCTGGTCGTGTGGCCGAACGCCGCCACCGTCGCATCGCGCCGCCCGGCTTTCGAGGCGCACCTGCCCGAGGTCGGCTGGTTCCAGCAGATGCTGCAACGCCACGGCTTCGCGGTCCCGCTCCATGGTGAGCTCGATGGTCCGACGCGCAAGGTGCTGGCGGCCTTCCAGATGAAGTACCGCCCCGACCGCTACGACGGCACGCCCGACGGCGAGACCGCGGCACTCCTCGACGCGCTGGTGAATCCGTGAGGCTCGCCCGCGCCGCACGGGCGTTGCTGGGTTTGGGCGCCTTTGCGGTCGCCGGAGGCGCCCATGGGGGCCCTGCCACGCCTTCGGATCCCCTGGCGCTCCTCGATGCCGAGCTGGGCGCCATCGCGGCCGATCCCGCGCGGCCGCTGGCGAGTGTGGCCGTGCTCGCCATCCGCGACGGCAAGGTGGTCTATGAGAAGCAGTTCGGCCGGCGATTCATCGGCGCCGGCGCAATGGCCGACCGCCCCGCCAACGCCGCGACCCTCTACCGCGTGGCCTCGATCTCCAAGCTCGTCACCACGCTGGGCGTCATGCGCCTGGTCGAGCAAGGCAAGCTCGCCCTCGATACCGACATCGGAGAGTACCTGGGCTGGCGGCTGCGCAACCCGCACTTCCCCGACACCCCGATCACGCTGCGCATGCTGCTCACCCACCGCTCGTCGCTGCGGGACGACGCGGGCTACAACCCGCTCGGGGCCGACGTGGCGTTGAAGGACTTCCTGGTGCCGGGCGGGGCGTATTACCGGCGCGGCGCCATGT
>JANMHV010000257.1:0-15625 GCA_031375445.1 Burkholderiales bacterium
TCACGATCACGTCGGCCGCGCGGATCTGCTCGCGTGCCTTGTCGAGGAAGCCGGCGCCGAACGTGGCCTCGATCTTCGCCGCGCCCGGCGTCATCTCAGGGGCTGCCACGGCGTGGAGGAAGGCCTGGTTGGCGAGTGGCGAGTTGATGCTCTCCTCGATCAGCAGGTTGGTGGCGCTCACTCCCGTGGCGTTGAGCAGCCGCGCCAGGTTCGCCGCGAAACACGAGCCGAAGGTGGTGACGCGGGCGCGGGTGCGATCGAGGAGCGGAAGCGCCGGGACGGCCTGGGCGAGCATCGCGTCGACGGTGCGCGCGAACGCCGCCTCGTCGGGCAGCGGGCAGGGCACTTCCCAATGGCGCCGGGCGATGCCGGCCGACTCGAAGCCCACCTCGGCCTTCATGGTGCTCAGGATGAAGTGCTGCCCGAATTTCTCGGGGAAGGCCGCCTTCACCTCGGGCCACGCGCGATCCTCGATGTTGAATTTGTACGAGAACAGCACGTCGAGCTCGGCGGCGGCCGCCTCGCGACGCCCGGTTCGCAGCAGCGCGACGATCAAATAGAGGTGCCAGAGGTAGAAGCGCTGCTGGGCGAGGAGCTGGCGTGTCGCCTGCTCGAGCTCGCCATAGCGTTGCGCGCGCAGCAGCCCATCCAGCGCCTGTATCGTCCGTTCCATCGCGGTGCCGCCCGTTTCAGAAAGCCTGGAAGCGCAGGCTCAGCATGACACTCCTGCGCGGAGCATCGTATCCCACCGAGGTCTCGCGCTGCTTGTCGCCCAAGTTGGTGCCGGTGAGCTCCAGCGCCCAGCGCCGGTCGATGTCGTAGCGCACCCGCGCGTCGACCGTCCCGTAGCCGGGCAGCGGCGCCTGCTCACCCGGCTGGTCGTAGCGCCCGCCGCTGCCGTGGGCGCCGAACGACACTGTCACCGGGCCGAACGGGCGGCTCACCTCGAGCGTGCCGTAGCGCTCCGCGCGCCCCGGAAGGGCGAGGCCCGTGGTCTCGTCGCGGGGCTTCTGCGCGGTGAAGGCGGCACGCCAGCGCGCGCCCCACCACGACGTCTCCACCGACGCCTCGA
Organism: Burkholderiales bacterium; assembly: GCA_031375445.1. Taxonomy (GTDB): domain Bacteria; phylum Pseudomonadota; class Gammaproteobacteria; order Burkholderiales; family Usitatibacteraceae; genus Usitatibacter. The sequence goes on from JANMHV010000257.1 coordinate 1,073, forward strand.
CGCCGCGGATCTCGGCGCGACCCACGTTCTCGACCGTGGGGGCGACGAACACGATGAGGTTTTCGATGCGGTTCTCGAATGCGGCGATGCGCCATTGCACGGGGGCCGCCGGCAGCGCCTTCAGCGAGATCTCGCGGCTCTTCGACTGCTCGGGCCGCAGCGCCGGGTTGGAGCGGTAGAAGTCGCTCGGCGGCGCGTACAGGTCGAAGAAAGTGGGCGCGCGGAATCCCCGCGCGAATGTGACCGCCAGGCGCCCGAGGCCGGGGTAATCGATGCCATAACTGGCGGAGCCGGTGTTGCGGCGCCCGAACTGGTCGTCGCGATCGTGGCGCACGCTCGCTTCGAGGCGGTGGCCGCCGAGGGACTCGTTGATCGACGCGAAGGCGGAATCGGTGTCGCGCTTCCCCTGGGTGAACTGGCCGTCGGGGCCGACCTTCTGCCGCACGGTCTCGAGGCCCGCGATCACGTTGCCGCTCCAGGTCGCGAACTCGTTGATCCAGGCTGCCTGGTCCTGGCGCGTCTCGAACTCCGACGGGTACAGCCCGCGGGTCTCGATGTGGTCGCGCGTATGGCCGAGGGTGAGGCGGCTCTTCCAGCCGGGCGTGAACTCGGTGGAGGAGGTGAGGCGCGCGCCGGCGAGGAGCTGGTCGTTGCGGTCGTCCTGGGGCGGTCCCTCGAACGGCAGCCCCGCGTCGAAGCGGGTGCGGGCGCGCGAGGCGAAGGCTTCCAGCGTCACCAGCTCGCCCTGCCACAGGCGATGCGAGGCGCGGAAATTGGCGAACGCGTTCTCGTAGGGGTCGCGGTCCGGGTCGTAGGAAAAGGTCGCCCGCGGGTTGGTGGCGCTGGGCGAGTCGACACGGCGGGCGCCGAAGGCGAGGGCGAACGCCGAATCCGCGTCGGCCGCGGTGAGGCCCGCGGAGATGCGGCGGTCCTGGTCGGTGCCGTAGGCGATGGTGCCGAAGAGGTGCGGCACCGACTTGCCGCGCGTGAAGATCTGCACCACGCCGCCGATGGCGTCGGAGCCGTAGAGGCTCGACATCGCGCCCTTCACCACCTCGATGCGCTCGATCATCTCGACCGGAATGTTCTCGATCGCCGCCGTGCCGATGGTGGCGGACCCGATGCGCAGGCCGTCGATGAGCACCAGCGTCTGCGCCGTGCCCGCGCCGCGGATGAAGAGGCCCTGGGGTTGCCCCGGTCCGCCGGTGGCGCGCAGCTCGAGACCGGCGCGCCGCTCGAGGATCTCGCCGAGCGAGAGGGCTCCCGCGGCATCGAGGTCTTCACGCGTGATGACGATGGCATCGCGCAACGTGGGCGCGGCATCGAGGCCGCGCGTCGCGGTGACCACCAGCGGGGTGGCGGAGGAAACGACCTGCAGCGGCTGCTGGGCGTGGACGCCCAATGCGGCGAGGCCCACGAGCCCCGCGAGGGAAAGTGCTTTCATGGAAGGTCCTTCGATCGAGCGGCGAGCGTCCCCGCAGGCCGCAGGTTGCATTTGGAAGCTCGCAGGCGAGCCTCCCCCGGCGCGACGGACCGGTCTCCGGGCTGGCGAGGGAACGGGGAGCCGGCCTTCCCGCGGCATGGCGCCGCAGTGGCGGGTGGCTCCGGTACTCGCTTACCGTTGCGGGGGCAGCGCCGGCTTTTCACCGGCTTCCCGTGCATCCGATCGCGCTCGAATCATACTCGACGCGCCGAGCTCCCGCTCGAAATGACATTCAGAAACGCGCGTTAGGCTTTGACGGGCCAAGACTTTTCGGATAGGGTTGATCCATGGAATCGGACCTCTCGGCCCTCGAGCAAAAGCTGGCGCAGCTGGTGGAGCGCTTCGAGGCCCTGCGGGGTGACAATCGCGAGCTGCGCCAGCAGCTTGCCGCGCGCGCCGACGAGAATGTTCGCCTCGCCGAGAAGCTCGCGGCCGCGAAGACCCGCATCGAGGCGCTGCTCAAGCTGATTCCCGAGACGGAGAGCTGATGGCGGAAAAAGCGGCGGGCGAAAAGGGCGCGATGACGATCAGCCTGCTGGGGCGCGAGTTCCGCGTCGGCTGCCCCGAGGGACAGGAGCGCGAGCTCCTCGCTTCCGTCGAATACCTCAACAGGAAGCTCAAGGAAGTCCGCGATACCGGCAAGGTCGTGGGCAACGAGCGCATCGCCATCATGGCCGCGCTGAACATCGCGCACGAGCACATGTCGAACACCGGCAAGTCGTCGGGCGGAGGCGCCGAAGCGGCCTCGATTCGGCGTAGAATCGTCTCGATGCAGGAGACCCTCGACTCGGCGCTCGCCGCCGACCAGGAAAACCTCTTCTAGAGGCGGGTTCCCTGCGGTGTTCGTCCGGGCTTACATCCTTTGAACCTATAGCGGTAATAGGTTGCTGACCCAGGCCACTTTTGTGCGAGTCCCACGTCGGACTTACCTACGGTAGCCGGTTGGCGACCGCCTTGAACCGGTGGTTCGAGGTGCAGCTTGGACGAACACCGCAGGGAATCCGGCCCCGATTCCTTGGCGACATCCCCGCACGCCCCCCATGAATTACTGGCTGATGAAGTCGGAGCCCGACGAGTTCTCCTTCGAGGACCTGGCGAAGGCCCCCGGAAAGAAGACCGCCTGGTTCGGCGTTCGCAACTACCAGGCGCGCAACTACATGCGCGACCACATGAAGGTGGGCGACGGCGTGCTCTTCTACCACTCGAGCTGCGAGGTCCCGGGCATCTACGGCCTGGCCGCCGTCTCCTCCAAGCCGTACCCCGACGCTTCCCAGTTCGACCCGAAGAGCCCGTACTTCGACCCCAAGTCGAAGCGCGAGGAGCCGCGCTGGCAGCTGGTGGACGTGAAGCTCGCGAAGAAGACCCGTGCGATGACGCTCGACGAGATGCGCACCTATCCCGAGCTCGCCGGGATGGTGACGCTCAAGCGCGGCAACCGGCTCTCGATCACGCCCGTGACCGCGGAGGAGTGGCGCTTCATCGTCGCAAAGCTCGGTGGTTGAGCTCGCTACCTACCTCGCCGCCGGCGCCGCCGTGGGGTTCTTCGCCGGGCTCCTCGGCATCGGCGGCGGTATCATCATCGTCTCGACCCTCGCCCTCATGTTCACCGCGCACGCGTTCCCGGCGCAGTACGTGATGCACATGGCGATCGGCACGTCGCTCGCCGCGATGATCGCCGGCTCGCTCGCGAGCTTCCGCACCCACCATCGCCATCGCGCGGTGGACTGGACCCTCGTGCGCACCATGACGCCGGGCCTGCTGGGCGGGGTGCTGGTGGGTGCCGCCGCGGCGCGCTTCCTGCCGGGCAGCTTCCTCAAGTTCTTCTTCCTCTCGTTCATGGTGCTCCTCACGCTGCAGATGGCGCTGGGCGCCAAGCCCAAGGCCACGCGCGCTCTGCCCGCCCCGACGGGACTGGTGGCGATGGGCGCCTTCATCGGCGTGGTGTCGAGCCTGTTCGGCGGGGGGGCGGCGGCCTTCGGCGTGCCGTTCCTCACCTGGTGCAACGTGTCGACGCACCGCGCCATCGGCACCTGTGCCGCGATGGGATTCCCGCTGGCGCTCGCGGGCGCGCTGGGCTACGTGCTGTCGGGGTGGACGGTGGCGGGCCTGCCGGAGTGGACCCTCGGGTTCGTGTACCTGCCCGCGTTCGTGGGCATCTCGATAACCAGCATGCTGGTGGCGCCCTTCGGGGCCCGTCTCGCGCACCGGCTCGCGGGCTCGACGCTGCGGCGCGTGTTCGCGCTCTTCCTCCTCGCCATGGGCGTGAAGGTGGCGATCTCGGTCTAGGGTTGCCGTCCCCAGTCGAGCATCAGGGTGCGGAAGAGGTCCACCGATTGCTCGATCCGGTTGATCGAGCACCACTCGTCGGTCTGGTGCGCGAGCGTCGGCTCGCCGGGGCCCAGCACCAGCGTCGGGGGCCCCCCCATGCCGCGCTTGAGATCCGCCCCGTCGGTGGAGAAGGTGATCGTCTTCGGCGTGGGGCGATCGCCGAGGAACGGCGTGCACGCCTCGAACACCCGTTGCACCCATTCGTCCGCGGGCTCGGTGTAGAGCGAGGGCGTGTCGACGATCTTGCGCACCTTCGCGCCGCGCGGGGCGAGGAGGGACTGCAGCGACTTGCACAGGTGCGCGTGGTCGATGCCTGGCACGGTGCGCGTGTCGAGCGTGATGCGCGCCTCGTCGGGGACCGAGTTGGTGTTGAGGCCGCCGCGGATGGTGCCGACGTTGAGCGTGGGCTTGCCCATGATCGGGTGCGACTCCACCGGGAAGTGGAAATGCTCGAGGTCGCCGATCACGCGCGCCATCTTCACGATCGCGTTGTCGCCCACCTCCGGCATCGAGCCGTGGGCGGTGACGCCTTCGGTCTCGATCTCGAACCACGCGAGGCCCTTGTGCCCGACGAAGGGATAGTTGCCGGTGGGCTCCGCCACCACGATGGCCCCCGCGCGCCCGAGCAGGTCGCGGTCGGCGAGGAAGCGGGCACCCTCGCAGCCGATCTCCTCCCCGGCGGTGATCACCAGCACCACGCCGGGCCCGCGGGCGAGCGAGGGCGCCAGCTCGATCGCGGCCGCCACGAAGGCGGCGATGCCGCTCTTCATGTCGGTGGAGCCGCGGCCGTAGAGGCGGTCGCCATCGGTCTCGCCTGCGAAGGCGTCGCGATGCCAGCGTGCGGCACCCAGCGGCACGGTGTCGATGTGGCCGGTGAAACAGATCGGCGGCCGGGTGTCGTCTCCTCCGATGCGCGCGATGAGGCTGGTGCGGGCCTCGGCGAACTCGTGGTAATCCACCGCGAAGCCCGCCGCCTCGAGCATCATCCCCAGGTGGCGCGCGCACGCGCGCTCCATGCCCGGTGGGTTGATGGTGTTGTAGGCGAGGAGCTCGCGCGTGAGCGCGCGCGGATCGGGCGCGCTCACGCGGCCGCTTTCGCCGCCGCGCGCCGTCGCCGCCGCCGTCGCTGCACCCAGGTGTTCAGCGCCTCCACCAGCACCGAGAAAGCCAGGGCGAAGTAGACGTAACCCTTCGGGATGTGGAAGTGCAGGCCCTCGGCGATCAGCAGCACCCCGATCAGGAGCAGGAACGACAGCGCCAGCATCTTGACCGTCGGATGCTGCTCGATGAAGCGCGAGAGGGGGTCCGCGGCCACGATCATCACGATGATCGCGGTGATCACGGCGACCACCATCACCCAGAGGTCGTCGGCCATGCCCACCGCGGTGATCACCGAGTCGAGCGAGAACACGATGTCGATGATCGCGATCTGCGTCACCACCGCCATGAAGGTGGCCGCCTTGGCCGCCCCGGGCTCCTGGTCCGCGAGATCACCCTCCACTTCGTTATGGATCTCGTGCGTCGCCTTGTAGAGCAGGAAGAGGCCGCCGCCGATGAGGATCAGGTCGCGCCAGGAAAGCGCAAAGTTCGCGATGGTGAGGATCGGCTGGGTGAGCCCCACGATCCAGGCAAGGGCCCCGAGGAGCGCCAGCCGCGTGATGAGTGCCAGCGCCAGCCCCACCTTGCGAGCCTTCGACTGCTCTTCGAGCGGCAGGCGAGCGGCGAGGATCGAGATGAAGACGAGGTTGTCGATGCCCAGGACGATCTCGAGCGCCATCAGGGTGATGAGGCTCGCCCAGATCGCCGGGTCCGTGATCCACGCGAAGGTGAAGAATTCCATGGCGGCCCCTGTGATCTAGCCCACCAGGCGCTTCAACGCCTCCTGGTATTTCTCCGAAGTCTTGCGCGCGACCTCCTCGGGCATCGGGGGCGCGGGAGGTGCCCGCTTGAAGCCGATGTCGTCCAGCCAGTTGCGCACGTACTGCTTGTCGAAGCTCTCGGGGCTCACCCCCTCGCGGTAGGTGTCGAGCGGCCAGAAGCGCGACGAATCGGGCGTGAGCGCCTCGTCGATCAGGTGCAGGGTGCCGGATTCGTCCACGCCGAACTCGAACTTGGTGTCGGCGATGATGATGCCGCGCTCGAGCGCGTAGGCGGCCGCGGCCTCGTAGAGCCGGATAGCGGTATCGCGCACCTCGCGCGCGCGCTCCTCGCCGATCAGCTGCGCGGCCTGCGCGAACGAGATGTTCTCGTCGTGCTGGCCCGCCGCGGCCTTGGTGGCGGGGGTGAAGATGGGACGCGGCAGCTTGCTCGCGCGTTTCAATCCACGCGGCAGCGGAATGCCGCACACCGTGCCGCTCTCGCCGTACTCCTTCCACCCCGAGCCCTCGAGGTAGCCGCGCACCACCGCCTCGATCGGCAGCGGCTTCAGGCGCTTGGCCACGATCGAGCGGCCGCGCACCATCTCGCGCTCGCCCTCGGCCACCACGCTCTCCGGGTCGATGCCGGTCAAGTGGTTGGGAACGATGTCGCCCAGCCGCGCGAACCAGAAGTTGGCGAGCTCGTTCAGCACCCGGCCCTTCTCCGGCACCGGGGTGGGGAGCACCACGTCGAAGGCCGACAGGCGGTCGGTGGTGACGATCAGCAGCTTGTCGTCACCGACCGCGTAGACGTCGCGCACCTTGCCGCGCCCCAGCAGGGGCAGGCTCGGCACCTTCGATTCGAATAGCGCTGGCGTGGCCATCGGTCAGGCGGCGACCGCGCTCTTTTCCAGCTCCGGCTTCCACTGGCCCTTCGCCGCGAGGCTGTTCATCTTCGCGCGATGGTGGAATGCCTTCTGCGCGGCGGCGACGTTCTCCGCCTTGCCGGACCAGGCCTTGAGGGCCACTGCCTGCAGGGCGCGGCTGTAGCTGAACGTGAGGGGCCACGGGGCGCCCATCTTGTTCATCGCGTCCAGGTGCGCGGTCGCGTTGTGGTCGGTCTGGCCCCCGGAGAGGAACACGACCCCCGGCAGCGCGGCGGGTACGGTGCGCTTCAATACGCGCAGCGTGCGCTCGGCGACTTCCTGCACGCCGGCCTGCTTCGCGTTGTCCTTGCCCGAGACGCACATGCTCGCCTTGAGGATCACGTGCTCGAGCGACACGTCCTGGCGCGCGAGCTCGACGAAGAGGGCCTCGAGGGTCGCGAGGTGCACTTCCTCGCTCCTCTCGGCGGTGTGGGTGCCGTCGAGCAGCACTTCGGGCTCGACGATCGGGACGATGGAAGCTTCCTGGCACGCGGCGGCGTAGCGCGCGAGGGCATGGGCGTTGGCCTCGAGGCACGCCATCGACGGGATGCCCTCGCCGATCGTGATCACGGAGCGCCACTTGGCGAAGCGCGCACCCATGTCGAAATATTCCTTCATGCGGCCCGGCAGCTTGTCGAGGCCCTCGGTGACCTTCTCGCCCGGGTGCAGCGGCATGTCGTGCGAGCCCGCGTCCACCTTGATGCCGGGGATGATGCCGTTCTTCTTGAGGTACTCGCCCATGTTCACGCCGGCCTTGGTCTTCTGGCGCAGCGTCTCGTCGAACAGGATCACGCCGCTCACGAAGTCGCCGATCGAGGGCGTGCTGAAGAGCATCTCGCGGTAGTCGCGGCGGTTGTCCTCGGTGCACTCGACGCTCACCGAGTCGAAGCGCTTCTTGCACGTGACAGCGCTCTCGTCGGCGGCGAGCAGTCCCTTGCCTGCGGCCACCATGGCGCGGGCGGTTTCGGTCATCAGCTTGGTGTCCATGCGGGTTCCTTGGAAATCGGCGGGGAAAATGGAGGGACGCGGTTGCTTCCGGGCACGCGGCGGGGGCGCGCCCGCTGGGGAAATCGGGCTCGCGTCCCCGATTCCGCCATTTTACCGTCGCGCGATCATCAGGTCGATTGCCGGCCCCTCCTCGCGCCCCACCAGCCGGCTTTCGTGGGCGGCAGGAAAATATTGCCGATGACGCGTCCGCTTTCGAGGTCGCGCGCTCGACGTGGGCCTGGTTGCCCGGGGAGAGGGAGGCCTACGTGCGGTGGTCGCCCACTTTCACGATCTTCATCGTGTTGGTGCCGCCGGATTTCCCGATCGGCTCGCCGATGGTGAGCACGATCAGGTCGCCGTCCTTCACCACGCCGCTCCTCACCAGCACCGCCTCGGCCTCGGCGAGGAGCTCCTCCCGGTCGTGGCCGACGTACTTCACCATCAGCGGGTAGACGTCGCGGAAGAGCGTGCAGCGGTAGCGGGTCTCGGCCTGCGCGGTGAGGGCGTAGATCGGCACGCCGCAGTTCAGGCGCGACATCCACAACGCCGTCGAGCCGGACTCGGTGAGGGAAGCGATCGCCTTCACCTTCAGGTGATACGCAGTGAAGAGCGCCGCCATCGCGATCGACTGGTCGACGCGGCTGAAGACGCGGTTCAGGAACTCGCTCTCGAGCGTGACCACCTGGGACTTCTCCGCCTCGATGCAGATGCGGTGCATCGCGGCGATGGTCTCCACCGGATACTGGCCCGAGGCCGATTCGGCCGAGAGCATCACGGCGTCGGTGCCGTCGAGCACCGCGTTGGCGACGTCGGAGACTTCGGCGCGCGTGGGGATCGGGCTCGAGATCATCGACTCCATCATCTGGGTCGCCGTGATCGTGAGCTTGTTCATCTGCCGGGCCTGCAGGATCATGCGCTTCTGCAGCGCCGGCACCGCGGCATCTCCCACCTCCACCGCGAGGTCGCCGCGCGCCACCATGATGCCGTCGCAGGCCTGCATGATGTCTTCCAGCGCCGGGATCGCCTCGGCGCGCTCGATCTTGGCGATCAGCATCGCGCGCCCGCCGGCGGCGCGCAGCAGCTCGCGCGCCATGTACATGTCCGCGCCGCTCTTCGGGAACGAGATCGCCAGGTAATCGACGTTCATCTTGGCCGCGGTGCGGATGTCGTCGATGTCCTTGGGGGTGAGCGCCGGAGCGGTGAGGCCGCCGCCCTGGCGGTTGACGCCCTTGTTGTTGGACAGCACGCCGCCGTGGCGCACCACGGTGTGGATCTCGCTGCCGAGGACCCGGCCCACCTCGAGCACGAGGCGCCCGTCGTCGAGAAGCAGCATGTCGCCGGGCTTCACGTCGCGCGGCAGCTCCTTGTAGTCGAGCCCGACGCGCCCGTCGTCTCCCATCTCGCAGGCCGCGTCGAGGATGAAGGCGGCCCCTGGCGCGAGGGTGGTCTTGCCGTCCTTGAACTTGCCGACGCGGATCTTGGGACCCTGCAGGTCGGCCATGATGCCCACCGCGCGGTCGACCTTGCGGCAGGTTTCGCGCACCAGCGCCGCGCGCTTCTCGTGGTCGGCGGCGGTGCCGTGCGAGAAGTTGAGCCGCACCACGTCGACGCCGGCGAGGAACATGCGCTCGAGGATGGCGGGGTCGCTCGACGCGGGACCGAGGGTGGCGACGATCTTGGTGCTTCGCTGCATCGGGTTCAGCCTTTCGTGGCGCTTAGCGAGCGCGCTGCTCGAGGATCGCGACCGCGGGAAGCGCCTTGCCTTCGAGGAATTCGAGGAAGGCGCCGCCACCGGTGGAGATGTAGTCCACGCGGTCGGTGATGCCGTACTTGGAGATCGCGGCGAGGGTGTCGCCCCCGCCGGCGATGGAGAAACCTTTCGAATCGGCCACCGCCCGGGTGCCGTTGCCGAACGCGTCGAACTCGAACACACCCACCGGGCCGTTCCAGACGATGGTGCCGGCCTCCTTGATGACCTCGCCGTAGGCGCGCGCGGTCTCGGGGCCGATGTCCAGGATGAGATCGTCGTCGTCCACGTCCCGGGCGCGCTTCACCACCGCGGGAGTATCGGCGGCGAAGGCCTTGCCGCACACCACGTCGACGGGGACCGGGACCGCGGCGCCGCGCGCCTGCATCATCACCATGATCTCCTTCGCTTCGGGAGCGAGGTCCGCCTCGCACAGCGACTTGCCGATCGGCAGGCCCGCGGCGAGCATGAAGGTGTTGGCGATGCCCCCGCCCACGATCAGCTGGTCGACGCGCTGGGAGAGCGATTTCAGGATGGTGAGCTTGGTCGAGACCTTCGAGCCGGCGACGATCGCCACCAGCGGCCGCCTGGGCTTGGCGAGCGCCCGTCCCAGCGCTTCGAGCTCCGCGGCGAGGAGCGGCCCCGCGCACGCCACCGGCGCGAACCGCGCGATGCCGTGAGTGGTCGCTTCGGCCCGGTGCGCGGTGCCGAAGGCGTCGTTCACGTAGACGTCGCAGAGCGCCGCCATCTTCCTCGCCAGCCCCTCGTCGTCCTTCTTTTCACCCTTGTTGAAGCGGCAGTTCTCCAGCAGCACCACCTCGCCCGCCTTCACCGCCACGCCATCGACCCAGTCGCGCACCAGCTTCACTTCGCGGCCGAGCAGCTCCGTGAGCCGCGCCGCCACCGGCGTCAGGGAATCGGCGGCCGAGAATTCGCCTTCCTTCGGCCGGCCTAGGTGGGAGGTGACCATCACCGCGGCACCCCGCTCGAGGGCGAGGCGGATGCCGGCGAGCGACGCGCGGATGCGCGTGTCGTCGGTGATCGCTCCCGCGTCGTCCTGGGGGACGTTCAGGTCGGCGCGGATGAAGACTCGCTTGCCGGCCAGCTCCTGGTCGGCCATGCGCAGGACGCTCATAGGGGGTTCCTGGTGGGACGCGCGGCCTGGCGCGCCCGGGATTGCTCGAGCACTTCGTTCAGCTCGCGGGTGATGCGGCTGCCGGTGGTGCGGAAGAGGAACGGGAAGAGGCCGTGCACCACCGCGGCGAGGCCTCCCAGCGTCATCTTCACGCCGTAGCGGCAGGCGAACGCGCAGTGCTCGAGGTAGCTCTCGCCGACCTCGCGCGGATGCGCGGTGAAGGGATTCCTCATCACGCCTCCGGCGAGGCCTATTTGGCCGCCATCAGGGCCATGGTGGTGTCGAGCATGCGGTTGGAGAAGCCCCACTCGTTGTCGTACCAGCTGCACACCTTCACCAGCCGGCCCGACACCTTGGTGAGCGTCGCATCGAAGATCGAGGAGCGCGGGTCGTGGTTGAAGTCGACCGAGACGAGCGGCCCGGTGTTGTAGCCCAGGATGCCCTTCAAATCTCCCGACTCGGAGGCCGCCTTCATGATGGCATTCACCTCGTCGGCGGTGGTGTCGCGCCCGGCGATGAAGGCCAGGTCCACGAGGGACACGTTGATGGTGGGCACGCGGATCGCGAAGCCGTCGAGCTTGCCGTTCAGCTCCGGCAGCACCAGCCCCACCGCGGCGGCCGCACCGGTCTTGGTGGGAATCATCGACTGCGTGGCCGAGCGCGCGCGGCGCAGGTCTTCGTGGAAGACGTCGGTCAGCACCTGGTCGTTGGTGTAGGCGTGGATCGTCGTCATGATGCAGGTGGTGAGGCCCATCGCGGCGTGCAGGGGCTGCACCAGCGGCGCCAGGCAATTGGTGGTGCACGACGCGTTGGAGATCACCGTGTGCGCGGCCTTGAGCGTCTTGTGGTTCACGCCGTAGACGATGGTCCCGTCGACATCCTTGCCGCCGGGGGCGGAGATGATCACCTTCTTCGCCCCGCCCCTGATATGGGCCGAGGCCTTCTCCTTGGTGGTGAAGAAGCCGGTGCATTCGAGCACCACGTCGACCCCCAGGTCCTTCCACGGCAGCTGCGCCGGGTCGCGCTGGGCGACCACGCGGATCTTGTCGCCGTTCACGACCATGTTCTCGCCCTCGACCGAAACGGTGCCGGGGAACTTGCCGTGCGTCGTGTCGTACTGCGTGAGGTGGGCGTTGGTCGCGGCCGGGCCCAGGTCGTTGATCGCCACGATCTGGAGGTCGTGGGATTTGTCGCCCTCGTAGTGGGCGCGGAGGATGTTGCGGCCGATGCGGCCGTAGCCGTTGATGGCGACGCGGACGGTCATGATGCGGGCTCCGGTGGGAAGTGCGGGGGGAATCCGATATTTTAGCTCATGGAGGTGGCGCGGCCCCGCGCGCGGCGATGGGTGCCAGGTCGTGCCAAGCGTAGGCCACCTCCAGGTACGAGTGCTGCCCGAGGCGTTCGCTCTTCTCCGCGATGCCCGCGCCGCCGAGAGCCTCGTAGAAAAGGCGCGCGCGGTTCGCCTTGAGGGCCCACAGGTAGAAGCCGAACAGGCCCTGGCGCAGGAAATGGTGCGCGCACTGGGCGAGGAGGCCGGAGCCACCGCCGCGGCGCTGGTACGGCTGCAGCACGTAGAGCGCGTACACCTCGGCCTCGAGGCCCTCCAGCTTGTGGCGCGCCTCGCCGCACCAGGCGAAGCCGATCGGCTCGGCGCCGTCGTGGGCCACGAAGGTAGCTTGCGAGGTGGAGGGAGTGTCGAGGCGGGAGTGCCAGCGTTCCTCGGTCTTGCGCCCCGCGAGCTCGGCGATCACCGCCGTGGGCAGGATGCCCGAGTACGTGGTGCGCCAGCTCTCCTGGTGCACGCGAGCGATCGCCGCCGCATCCGCGGGCCCGGCCGCGCGGAATGCGAGGGCGGAAGAGACGTCAGGCAATGTCCCTGACGGCCGCGACCAGGTGCTCGGCATCGACGCCGAGGAACTTGTAGACCTCCGCGGCGGGGGCGGACTCGCCGTAGCGGTCCACGCCGATCACCGCGCCCTCGAGGCCCACGTACTTGCGCCAGAAGTCGGTGACCCCCGCTTCCACCGCGGCGCGCGGCATTCCCGGCGGCAGCACCGAATCTCTCCACGCCTGGTCCTCGCGATCGAAGACGCTGGTGCAGGGCATGGAGACCACGCGCACCGGGATGCCGCTCTCGGCGAGGGTCTTCTGCGCGGCGAGCGCGATCGAGATCTCGCTGCCGGTGCCGATGATCGCGGCGCGGGCGCCGGGGGCATCCACCAGCACGTAGCCGCCGCGGCGGATGGCGGCGACCTGCTCGGGCGAGCGCTGCACGAACGGCACGTTCTGGCGCGAGAGCGCCAGCGAGCTGGGGCCGTCGGCCCGCTCGATCGCCATCGCCCACGCCACCGCGGTCTCGGTGGTGTCGCAAGGGCGCCACACGTCCATGCGGGGGATGAGGCGCAGGCTCGAGACGTGCTCCACCGACTGGTGGGTGGGCCCGTCTTCTCCCAGGCCGATGGAGTCGTGGGTGAAGACGAAGATGTTGCGCGTGCGCATCAACGCCGCCATGCGAAGGGCGTTGCGCGAATAGTCGGAGAAGGTGAGGAAGGTGCCGGAGTACGGGATGAACCCGCCGTGGAGCGCGAGACCGTTGCCGGCCGCGGCCATGCCGAATTCGCGCACGCCGAAGTACACGTAGTTGCCGCCGCCCTCGCCGCCGATCGCTTTCGTGCCCGACCAGTTGGTGAGGTTGGAGCCGGTGAGATCCGCCGAGCCGCCCACGAGTTCGGGCAGGTACGGGGCGAGCGCTTCGATGGCGTTTTGCGAAGCCGTCCGGGTGGCGATATTTTCCGCCTTGGCGGTTGTTTTCTCGAGCAATGCCTCCACCTGTGTATTCCAGCCATCGGGAAGCGCACCCGACATGCGGCGCGTGAATTCCGCCGCGAGCTCCGGGTGCGCGCGCGAGTAGCTGGCGAAGCGCTCGTTCCAATGCTGCTCGAGGCGCGCGCCGTTCGCGCGCGCATCCCAGGCGCGGTAGATCGCCTCGGGAATCTCGAACGGGGCGTGTTTCCAGCCCAGCGCTTCGCGGGTGGCGGCGATCTCCTTGTCCCCGAGTGCGGCGCCGTGGACGGCATCGGTGCCCGCCTTGTTGGGCGAGCCCTTGCCGATGATTGTCTTGCAGCAGATGAGCGTGGGGCGGGAGGTTTCGGCGTGGGCCCGCGCGATGGCGGCGGATACGGCGCGGGTGTCGTGGCCGTCGACGGCGGGGATCACGTTCCAGCCGTAGCTTTCGAAGCGTTTGGGGGTGTCGTCGCGGAACCATCCGGCGACTTTTCCGTCGATGGATATCCCGTTGTCGTCGTAGAGCACCACGAGCTTGCCGAGCTTCAGCACTCCGGCGAGCGACGAGGCTTCGTGGGAGATGCCTTCCATGAGGCAGCCGTCGCCGACAAAGACGTAGGTGCGGTGGTCGACGATGGTGTGGCCGGGGCGGTTGAAGCGGTCGGCGAGGAGCCTCTCGGCGAGCGCGAAGCCCACGGCGTTGGCGAGGCCCTGGCCGAGCGGGCCGGTGGTGGTCTCGACGCCGGGCGTGTATCCCACCTCGGGGTGTCCCGGGGTGCGGGAGTGCAGCTGGCGGAAGTTGCGCAGCTCCCCGATCGGCAGGTCGTAGCCGGTGAGGTGCAGCAGCGCGTAGTGCAGCATCGAGCCGTGCCCGTTGGACAGGATGAAGCGGTCGCGGTCGGGCCAGGCGGGGTTGGCGGGGTTGTGGCGCAGGTGGCCGCACCAGAGCGCCTCGGCGATTTCGGCCATGCCCATCGGCATGCCGGGGTGCCCGGAGTTGGCTTTTTGCACCGCGTCCATGGCGAGGGCGCGGATGGCGTTGGCGAGGTCGCCGGAGGAAACGCAAGCTGCGGGAGTGTCGGGCATTTCGAATGTTTCGGAAGTAAGGCGGGAAGGTGGCGACGCCGGCAAAAACTGTTCCGCTACCATGGATATACGATTCTACTAGCGCACCTTTTCACCGCGATCTTTTTCGCTTGGGTAAACCTCTGCAAGAAGGACAGCACCCGCCGCCCTGGGTTTGAGGGCGTTCCGCTTTAATAGCGGAGCGCCCGAGGTCGCGTGTGCAGTCCCCGCCTTGCGGATCT
>JANMHV010000225.1:0-18108 GCA_031375445.1 Burkholderiales bacterium
GCTTCCCACAACCGGTTCCTGGTGCGCACGCTGCAGGCGTTGAGCGATTCCCTGGCGCTCCTGGGACAAACGACGCTCGACAATCCCGAGGCGATCGAACGCGCCATCTCGCAGCACGCGAAGATCGTCGTGGCCATCGCAAAGCGCGACGGCGAGCGCGCCTTCGAGGCGACGCGAGCCCACATCCACACCGGGTTCGAGAGTCGGGCGCAGCAGTTCCGGCGCCGTGTGCCCGAGGCCGGGTCATGACGCGGCGGGAACCGCTGGCCCTGCTGCTCGCCCGCGGGGTCGCGGCGCTACGCATCGGGGACCTGAGCACGCGGGCGCTTGCCCATTCGAAGACCTGCCTCGCCGACGCGGTCGGGGTCACGCTCGCGGGCAGCCGCGAGCAGGCGACACGCATCCTGCTTCGCACGCCGGGAGTCGCCACCGCCCCGGGCCCGTGCCTGCTGGTGGGGACGAACTGGCGCACCACCGCGATCGAAGCCGCGCTCGTCAACGGTACCGCGTCCCACGCGCTCGATTACGACGACTTCAGCGGCGTCTTCGGCGGGCACCACACCGTGCCCCTCATGTCCGCCCTGCTCGCCATCGCGGAGGAGCGCGGCCATTCGGGGCGGGAGCTGCTGGTCGCCTATGTCGCCGGCGTCGAGGTCGAGATGCGACTCGCACGCGCGGTGCACTTCCACCATTACGACAAGGGCTGGCATCCCACTGCCACGCTGGGTGTGTTCGGCGCCGCGGCGGCCGTCGCACGCCTGATCGGGCTCGACGCTGATCACACGGCCACCGCGCTCGCCATCGCGGCGTCATCGGCCAGCGGGTTGAAGGCGAATTTCGGCACCATGACCAAGCCGCTGCATGCCGGCCAGTGCGGGCGCGATGGCCTCATGGCGGCATTGCTCGCCGAGGCGGGCTTCGAGGCCAATCTCGAGGCGCTCGAGCATCCCCAGGGGTTCCTCGAGGTCTACAACGGGCGCGGCCACTACATCACCGCGCCGCTCGAGGAGCCGTGGCGCGCCCCGTTCGCCATCGAGGGCGACCACATCGCCCTCAAGCCCTATCCCTGCTGCGGCAGCACCCATGCCGCCATCGCGGCGATGCTGCGCCTCGCGCGGGAGGACGGCGTGCGGGCGGATGCCGTCGCCGCGATCGAGATCGGCCTGCCGGAGCGGCGCCTGCGCCACACCGATACGCCGGTGCCGGAGACCTCCGCCGAGGCCAAGTTCAGCGTGCAGTACGTGACGGTCCGGGCACTCATCACGGGTGCGGTGCAGCTCGCCCACTTCGAGGGCGAGGCCCATGCGGAGCCCGAGGTACGCCGGCTCCTTGCCCTCACCCGGGCGCGTCCCATCACGGGGCTCGCCGACGATGCGCCGGAGCAGTGGGGCGCCGAGGTGACCGTGCGCCTCTCCGATGGGCGAGCCCTCACGCGCCGGGTGGAGTCGTTGGTGGGAGCGGTCGGGGACGTGGACCGCGAGCTGCTGCGGGAGAAGTTCATGGATTGCGCCACCCGTGCGATCGCCCCTGATGCGGCCGGGCGGCTCTTCGAGGCCCTG
This sequence comes from Burkholderiales bacterium, assembly GCA_031375445.1. Classification (GTDB taxonomy): domain Bacteria; phylum Pseudomonadota; class Gammaproteobacteria; order Burkholderiales; family Usitatibacteraceae; genus Usitatibacter. The sequence goes on from JANMHV010000225.1 coordinate 1,560, forward strand.
GAGAGCCTGGAGGAGGCGGCAGACCTGCGGGAGATTGCGGGACTGCTCGAGGCTGGGCGCGCCGTAGTCTGACGGATCCTAAGGACGCCTCCCCACCGGCGCCGCTCCTCGAGGCGCCACCCCATGCCCGCGATGTGTTGCCCCATACCGCAACCCCGGTAAGAACGTCCCAGCGTGTTAAAATAGCGGGCTAATTTCCCCAGACTCCCATGCTCGAATCCCTTCGCCAGATCGGCAACAACAAGATCTTCCGGATCATCTTCGCGATGTTCCTGATCATTCCCTTCGGCCTCTTCGGCATCGACGCCTACTTCAAGGGCGGCCCGGTGGGCGGCGACGTCATCGCCAGCGTGGGCCCCGCCCGCGTCACCCAGGGCGAGTTCGACAATTCGCTCCGCCAGCAGACCGAGATGTACCGCCAGCAGTTCGGCAAGAATTTCGATCCCGCGCTGATGGAGAACCCGGAAGTGCGCCGCGGCGTGCTCGACCGCCTCATCAACGAGAAGCTGCTGCTGATCGGCTCGGAGAAGGCCGGCATGCGCCTGGACGACAAGCAACTGGCCGACCGCATCGCCTCGACGCCGGAGTTCCAGGTGGGCGGGCGCTTCTCGCGCCAGCGCTACGAGGACATCGCCAAGAGCAACGGCATGACGGTGGTGGGCCTGGATAACCGCCTGCGCGAAGACTTCAGCGTGCAGCAGTTTCGCAACGCCTTCACCGAGACCGCCATCGTGCCGAAAAGCACGATCGACGGCTTCATCCGCCTCGCCGAGCAGACGCGCGACGTAAGCGTCGTGAACCTCGCCCCCGACGCGTACATGGACAAGGTCAAGGTGACGCCGGAACAGGTGAAGGCCTCCTACGAAGGCAACGCCGCGCGTTACACGATCCCAGAGCGCGCGCGCATCGAGTACATCGAGCTGTCGCTCGACGCGCTCGCCGCCCAGACCCCGGTGCCCGCCGAAGAGGTGAAGCGCGCCTACGACGACGGCCTCACCGCCGGCCGCTGGGGCACCAAGGAAGAGCGCCGCGCGAGCCACATCCTGCTCACCAACAAGCCCGACGCGTCGGACGCCGACAAGAAGGCGACACTCGCCCGCGCCCAGGCGCTTGCCGAGCAGGTGCGCAAGAAGCCCGATACTTTCGCCGAGGTGGCGAAGAAGGAGTCGCAGGATCCGGGATCCGCGGTCCAGGGCGGTGACCTCAATTTCTTCGGCCGCGGCGCGATGGTGAAAGCCTTCGAGGACGCGGTCTTCGCCGGCAAGAAGGGCGACATCGTGGGCCCCGTGGTGTCGGACTTCGGCGTGCACGTGATCCGCATCACCGACATCAAGCCCGAAAAGGTGAAGTCGCTCGCCGATGCCACCCCTGAAATCGAGGCGCAGCTGAAGAAGGCCGGCGCGCAGAAGAAGTTCGCCGAGTCGGCCGAGATTTTCACCAACATCGTCTACGAGCAGCCGTCGAGCCTCAAGCCCGCGGCCGATACGCTCAAGGTGGCGGTGCAGCAATCCGGCTGGATCACCAAGGGTCAGCCCAACCCGAACCCGGTGCTCGGCAATGCGAAGCTCCTGGCCGAGCTTTTCTCCGACGACGTGATGAAGGCCAGGCGCAACACTTCCGCGGTCGAGGTGGCCCCCAGCGTGCTGGTTTCCGCGCGCATCCTCGAGCACGAGGCGTCGAAGCTGCGCCCCTTCGAGGCGGTGAAGGCGGAGATCGAGAAGACGCTGCAGCGCGAGGAGGCGATGAAGCTTGCCCGCGCCGACGGCGAGGCGAAGCTGAAGGAGCTGCAGGCCGGCAAGGACGCGGGCCTCAAGTGGCCGGCGGTGCTCGCCGTGAATCGCCAGAAGCCCGGCGGCCTCATGCCGCAGGTGATCGACCGCGCCTTCCGCACCGACACCAAGAAGCTGCCCGCGTACACCGGCGCCGATACGCCGATGGGCTACGCGTTGGTGCAGGTCTCCAAGGTCACCGCCCCCGAGAAGATCGAGGACTCGCAGCGCGCCGCCCTCGGCAACCAGCTTCGCCAGGCGGTCTCGATGGTGGAGGTGGAATCGACCCTCGACAGCCTGCGCCGCAAGGTCGGCGTCAACGTCCGCAAGGACGCGCTGGACAAAAAGCCCAACTGAATGTCATCCCCGCGAAGGCGGGGATCCAATGATTGGGCCCCCGCCTTCGCGGGGGTGACACTTGGGCCCCCGCCTTCGCGGGGGTGACACTTGGATCCCCGCCTTCGCGGGGAAGACAAGTCACTCCTCCGGCAGCGGCGTGACGATGCTGAACCCCGCGTCGACGTAGATCACCTCGCCGGTGATCCCGGAAGCGAGGTCGGAAAGCAGGAAGGCAGCGGTGTTGCCGACTTCCTCGCTGGTGACTCCCCGGCGCAGCGGCGCGTTCTTCTCGACGTATCCAAGAATCTTGGAGAAGCCGCCGATGCCGGCCGCGGCTAGTGTCTTGATCGGCCCCGCGGAAATCGCGTTCACGCGATTGCCCCTGGGACCCAGGCTCGCGGCAAGGTAGCGCACGCAGGCTTCCAGGCTCGCCTTGGCGAGCCCCATCACGTTGTAGTTGGGCATGGCGCGTTCGGCGCCGAGGTAGGAGAGGGTGACGATGGATCCGGGCCGCCCCGCCATCATGGGCGCCGCCGCCTTGGCCAGCGCCGCGAGGCTGTAGCTGGAGATGTCATGGGACATCCGGAACGCCTCCCGCGTGACGCTCTCGTGGAAGTCGCCCTTCAGCGCCTCCCGGGGGGCGAAGGCGATGGCGTGGACCAACCCGTCCAGCCCATCCCACACCCCGGCGAGCGACGCGAAGAGGGCATCGATCTGCGCGTCGTCGGCCACGTCGCACGGGTAGACCCGGTCGGTGCCGAACTCCTTCGCCAGGCCGAAAACGCGGTCGCGCACGCCCTCGCCCTGGTAGGTGAAGGCAAGCTCGGCGCCCTCGCGAGCGCAGGCCTTCGCGATGCCATAGGCGATGGAGCGGTTGGAGAGCATCCCGGTCACCAGGATGCGTCGGCCTTGCAGGAAGCCCATTCGTGGTCCCTTCCCCTTAAAATCGGGGCTTACTCAACGGTTACAGACGGGGTCGAAGTGTATCGCACAATCTGCGCCATTCTCGGTGCCTGCCTCGCCCTCGAGGCCCCGGCCGCGACCCCGGCCAAGGTGTTCCGCTACGCCTTCAAGGTGGCCGAGACCGGGTTCGACCCGATGCAGACCTCCGACCTCTACTCCTCGAACCTCCTGTCGAACATCTTCGATCCGCCGCTCGGCTACGACTTCCTGGCCCGCCCGGTGAAGCTGGTGCCGAACACGCTCTCCGAGATGCCCGCGGTCACCCACGAGGGCACGCTCTACACCATGCGGGTGAAGCCCGGCATCTACTTCGCCGACGACGCCGCCTTCAAGGGGGTGAAGCGCGAGCTCACCGCCCAGGACTACGTGTACTCCCTCAAGCGCAACTTCGACCCGCGGCTCAAGAGCCCGAACCTCTACCTCTTCGAGGGCAACATCGCCGGGATGGACGAGGTGCTCGCCAAGGCCCGCCGCGAAAACCGCATGGACTACGACGCGCCGGTGGAGGGCCTGCGAGCGCTCGACCGCTACACCTACCAGGTGCGGCTCAAGCAGCCCAACTACAACTTCCTCTGGTACCTCGCCCACTGCAACACCACCTGCGCGGTGGCGCGCGAGGTGGCCGAGCACTACGGCGAGAAGATCTCCGAGCATCCCGTCGGCACCGGCCCCTTCCGGCTCACCTACTGGAAGCGCTCCTCGAAGATCGTGATGGATGCCAACCCCAACTTCCGCGAGGAGTTCTACTCCGGCGAGCCCGCGGCCGACGATGCGCGCGCCCAGGCGATCCTCAAGCTGAACCAGGGCAAGCGCCTGCCGATGGTGGACCGGGTGGAGGTCTACATCATCGAGGAGGCGCAGCCGCGCTGGCTCGCGTTCCTGAACGAGGAGCACGACATCGTCGAGCGCCTGCCGGAGGATTTCGCCAACACGGTGCTCCCCAACGGCAAGCTCGCCGCCAACCTCGCGCGCCGCGGCATCGTCCTCGACCGCAACCCCGGCCTCGACGTCACCTACACGTATTTCGCGATGAAGGACCCGCTGGTGGGCGGGTACGCGCCGGAGAAGATCGCGCTGCGCCGCGCGATGGTGCTGGGCCAGGACGCGGAGGAAGAGGTGCGCATGCGCTTCAAGAACCAGGCGATTGCCGCGCAAAGCCCGGTGGGCCCCGAGGTCGCGGGCTACGACCCCACCTTCCGCTCCACGGCCAACCAGTTCGACCCCGCGCGCGCCAAGGCGCTGCTCGACATGTACGGCTGGCTCGATTGCGACGGCGACGGCTTCCGCGACCAGCCGCGCAAGGCGAACGAGGCGTGCACGCCGTTCACCATCGAGATGGCCGCGGCCCCCGATCGCGAGTTCCAGACCGTGGTGGAGCTGTGGAAGAAGAACATGGACGCGCTCGGCATCCGCATGTCTTTCAAGCGCGCCAAGTGGCCGGACCTCCTCAAGGAATCCAAGGCCGGCAAGCTGCAGATGTGGACCGTGGGCTGGGCTGCCGCCGTGCCCGACGCCGATGCCTTCTTCGTGATGCTCTACGGCCCCAATGGCGGCCAGGCGAACCACGCGCGCTTCCAGGTGGCGGAGTTCGACCGCCTCTACGAGCAGGCGAAGCGCCTGCCCCACGGCCCCGAGAGGAACGCGGTCTACCGCGAGATGAACCGGCTCTTCCTCGTCTACTCGCCGTGGCGGCTGGGCGCCCACCGCATCCTGAACGACTTGGCCCACCCGTGGGTGGTGGGCTACACGCGCCACCCGGTGATGCGCGGCTGGTGGAAGTACGTCGACATCGATTCCTCGAAGGTCCCTGCCGGGAGCGTGCAATGAACAAATGTCACCCCCGCGAAGGCGGGGGCCCAATGAACGTGATTCGCGTGCTGGCGACAGCCATCGCCCTCGCGGCGCTTGCAGCCCACGGCGCGCCGCAGAAGGTCCTGCGCGTCCCCTTCCTCATCGCCGAAACCAGCTTCGATCCCGCCGCCGTCTCCGACCAGTACTCCCACAACATCGTCCACGAGATCTTCGAGTCGCCGCTCACCTACGACTTCCTCGCCAACCCGGCGAAGCTCAAGCCCGAGACGCTGGAGGCGATGCCGGAGATCACCGACAACGGCAAGACCTACCTGCTCAAGATCCGCAAGGGCATCTACTTCTCCGACGACCCGGTGTTCAAGGGGCAGAAGCGCGAGCTCGTGGCGGCGGACTACGAGTACGCGATGAAGCGGCTCATGGACCCGAAGATCTCGTCGCCCAACCTGTGGCTGATCGAGGGCCGGGTGCTGGGCGTGGAGGCGATGGCCAAGGCCGCCAAGAAGGACGGCAAATGGGATTACGACGTGAAGGTGCCCGGCATCGAGGTCGTGGACCGCTACACGCTGCGCATCCGGCTGGAGAAGACCGACTACAACTTCCTCTACATCCTCGCCATGGCGAACGTGGGCGCCCAGGCGCGCGAGGTGGTGGAGCACTACGGGGCGGAGATCGGCGCGCATCCCGTGGGCACCGGACCCTTTCGCCTCGCGGAGTGGAAGCGCTCCTCGAAGATCGTGCTCGAGAAGAACCCCAACTTCCGCGAGATGTACTACGACACGGACCTGCCGCCCGAGAGCGACGTGCTGGGCCGGCAGCTCCACGCGGAGCTGAAGGGCAAGCGCGTCCCGCAACTGGACCGCATCGAGGTCTACATCATCGAGGAGTCGCAGCCGCGCTGGCTCGCCTTCCTCAACAACGAGCTCGACTGGCTCAACATGCCTTACGAGTTCAAGAGCATGGCGCTGGTGGACGAGAAACCCGCGCCGTGGCTCGAGAAGCGAGGGGTGCGCTACATCCCGAGCATCGACCCGGACGTGACCTACCTCTACTGGAACATGAAGGACCCGGTGTTCGGCGGCTACACGCCGGAGAAAGTGGCGCTGCGCCGCGCGATGCACCTGGCCTACAGCAACGACGAGGAGATCAACCTGGTGAGGAACGGCACGGCGCTCGAGGCCCAGTCGCTGATCCCGCCGGGTGTCCTGGGCTACGACCCCAACTTCAACGTCGGCAAGACCTATGATCTCGCGCGCTCGAAGGCGCTGCTCGACATGTTCGGCTACGTCGACCGCGACGGCGACGGCTTCCGCGACCTGCCCGACGGCAAGCCCTTCACCTTCGTCTACGCCACCGAGCCCGACCAGCTCTCGCGCCTCTTCACCCAGATGTGGAAGAAGAACATGGAGGCGATCGGCATCCGCATGGAGGTGCGCACCGCCAAGTGGCCGGAGCTGCGCAAGGAGTCCAAGAAGGGCCTGCTGCAGAACTGGCACCTGGCCTGGGGCGCCGACTACCCGGACGGGGAAAACTTCTACCAGCTGCTCTACGGCCCCAACTGCGGCTCCTCCAACGACGGCTGCTTCCAGCTGCCCGAGTTCGACAAGCTCTACGAGCAGGCCTCGGGCCTGCCCCCGGGACCCGAGCGCACCGGGATCTACCAGCAGATGGCGCGCCTCATGGCGGTGTACGCCCCGTTCAAGCTGCACTCCCACCGCAAGCGCAACCAGATGGTCCAGCCGTGGGTGCTGGGGTGGCGCCGCAACCACTTCCTCCACGAGGGCTACCGTTACGTGGACATCGACCTCGACCGGAAGGCGAAAGCCCTCCAAAAGCCCTTATAATTCCGTGATTTTGCTCGCGAAAGCCCCTTCTTGAACCTCCGCGTCGCCGCCTTTGTCCTCGCCGCCGTCCTGGCCGGCGGGAGCATTGCCGCCGTGGCGCAGAAAAAGGTGCTGAAGATGGCTTTCCGCACCGCCGAGACCGGCTTCGATCCCCAGCGGATCGACGATCGCTATTCCGTGGGGGTGTGCGAGAACCTCTTCGAAGGCCTCCTCACCTACGACTACCTCGCCCGTCCGGTGAAGCTGGTGCCGCTCACGGCCGAGGCGATCCCGGTGCCGGAGGAGGGCGGCACGCGCTACACGTTCCGCATCAGGCCCGGCATCCTCTTCGGCGACGACCCGGTCTTCAAGGGGGCGAAGCGCGAGTTGACCGCGATGGACGTGGAGTACGCCATCAAGCGCTTCCGCGACCCGCGCAACCGCAGCCCCTACGAGTGGCTGTTCGAGAACAAGATCGTGGGCCTGGACGAGCTGCACGAGCGCGCGAAGAAGGACCCGAAGGGCGCCTTCGACTACGAGGCGAAGATCCCGGGCATCACGGTGCGCGACAGGTACACCGTGAGCTTCAAGCTGAAGGAGCCCGACTTCAACTTCCTCTACGTGCTGGCGATGCCCAACGTGGTGCCGGTGGCGCGCGAGGTGATCGAGGCGTATGCGTCCGACACCCACGCGCACCCGGTCGGCACCGGCCCCTACGTGCTGAAGGAATGGGTGCGCCGCTCCAAGATCGTGCTCGAGAAGAACCCGAACCATCGCGGCTACGAGCTCGATACGCGCTACGCCAACTCCCAGGACGAGTGGGACCGGCGCGCCATGGATTCGCTTCGCGGCAAGCGCCTGCCGCTGATCGACCGCGTCGAGATCTACCCGATCGAGGACGAACAGCCGCGCTTCCTCGCGTTCCTGAACAAGGAGCACGACATCCTCGACGAGCTGCCCTTCGCCTTCATCCACCAGGTGCTGCCCAATGGCAAGCTCTCGGCGGCGCTCGCGAAGCAGGGCGTTCACAACTTCCAGGAGTTGCAGCCGGAGCTCACCTACTACCCGTTCAACATGAACGAGAAGGCCGAGGGCCGGCCGAACCCGGTCGGCGGCTACGGGCCGGAGCGCGTGGCCCTGCGCCGCGCCATGGTGCTGGCCTACGACGTCGATGCCGAGATCCAGATCCTGAGGAAGGGCCAGGCGCTCCCCGCGCAGACCCCGATCGCGCCGGGCATCGTGGGCTACGACGGCGAGTTCAAGACCGCGGCCCAGGCCCACGATCCCCCCCGCGCCAAGGCACTCCTCGACATGTTCGGCTACGCGGATCGCGATGGCGACGGCTGGCGCGAGACCCCCGAGGGCAAGCCGCTGATGGTGCCCTTCAAGTACGACGGCGGCAGCCAGGAAAAACGCCAGCTGGCCGAGCTGTGGCAGAAATCCATGGCGGAGATCGGCATCCGGGTGGAATCCCAGGCGGTGATGTTCGCCGACCTGCTGAAGGACAAGAAGGTGAGCAACTTCGTCACCGCCACCTCGGCGTGGATCGCGGATTATCCCGACGCGCAGAACTTCCTGCAGCTGCTCTACGGCCCCAACACCGGGCAGTCCAACGAGGCCTCGTTCAAGCTGCCCGAATACGACAAGCTCTATGAGAAGAGCGTGCAGTTGCCCGACGGCCCTGAGCGCAATGCCCTCTACCGCGAGATGAATCGCCTGATCCTCGCCTACGCCCCGTGGCGCCTGGGCGTGCACCGCATCTTCAACCACCTGCAGTACCCGTGGGTGAAGGGTTACAAGAAGCACCCGATCCTCTACACCAACTTCAAGTACCTGGACATCGACGTGGCGGCCCAACAGGCCGCCATGAAATAAGCCGTCCCAAAAGGGAGGAAGCAAGCCGTGGCAGCCTACGTAATACGACGTCTGTGGCAGATGTTCCCGACGATCCTCGGGGTCATCCTGCTGATCTTCTTCCTCTTCAACTGGGTGGGGGGAGACCCGGCGCAGGTGCTCGCCGGCAAGATCTCCAACCCCGAGCAGATCGCCAACATCAGGAAGCAGCTGGGCGTCGACGAGCCGGTGCTCTACCAGCTCTGGGTGTTCGTGAAGCAGGTGTTCACCTTCGACTTCGGGCGCAGCTGGTCCACCAACGAGGAAGTCTCGCGCATCCTCCTCACCCGCGTCGGCCCCACCCTCACCATCATGGTGCCGGTGCTGGTGATCGAGACGGTGCTGGCGGTGACCTTCGCGATCATGGTCGCCTACGTTCGCGGCACGCTCACCGACCGCACGATCATGATCGTGTGCACGGTGGCGATGTCGATCAGCTTCCTGGTCTACATCATCGTGTTCCAGTGGCTCTTCGGCTTCATCCTCGGCTGGTTCCCGGTGCAGGGGTGGAGCGAGAGCTTCTGGAAGAACTTAGCCACCTACGCGCCGCTGCCGATCCTGCTCGCGGTGGCGGTGGGCCTGGCGCCACAGCTGCGGCTCTACCGCTCGTTCTTCCTCGATGAGATCAACCAGGATTACGTCCGCACCGCGCGCGCCAAGGGCGTGCCGGAGAAGACGGTGATGATGAAGCACGTGCTCCGGAACGCGCTGATCCCGATCCTCACCAACATCGGCATCTCGCTGCCCGGCGTCTTCGTGGGCTCGTTCCTGCTGGAAGTGTTCTTCTCCATCCCCGGCCTCGGCCGCGAAATCATCACCGCGGTGAACCGCAGCGACTTCCCCGTCATCAAGGCGGTCACGGTCTACCTCGCGGTGCTCACCATGCTGATCAACCTGCTGGTGGACGTGATGTACAAGTACGTCGACCCGCGCGTGTCCTTCAAATGACCGCCCTTGCCGTCATCCCCGCGCAGGCCGTCATCCCCGCGAAGGCGGGGATCCAATTTCCCGGGAGCACCTCATGAGCGCAGTCCTCACCAATCCCGTTCCCCCCGCGCCCCAGGAGTCCCCGGGCCTGTGGACGCTCGCCTGGCGGCGCCTGAAGCAGGACGGCGTCGGCATGACCGCACTCGCCGTCGTGATCCTCTTCCTCCTGATGATGGCGGCGTCGTTCACCGGCTTGATCGCGAAGGACTGGAGCAAGGAGAAAGGCGTCTCCTACGCCAACCCCTCGTTCCTCGCCGGCAGCGAAAACCTCGAGGCGAAGGCGATGGCCCAGAAGGGCGACGCCTCCAAAGTGGCGCCCGTGGACCTCTCCGATATCGACCCGCTCGCCCCGCGCTACAAGGAGTGGGACGAGCGCGCGGCGAAGATCGCCGTCACCGAGACCCGGCGCGCCGAGGCGCTGCCCTTCGGCGGCGACAAGTGGGGCCGAGACGTGCTGCAGAAGGCGATCAAGGGCTCGGAAGTCTCGATCTTCGTGGGCCTCACCGCCGCCATCCTCGCCACCCTGATCGGCACGATGCTGGGCGCGGCCGCCGGCTACTGGGGCGGGTGGGTGAACGACTTCCTCGAGTGGTTCTACAACATCTTCACCTCCATCCCCTACATCCTGCTGATCCTCGCCTTCGCCGCCGTGGCGGCGTCCTCGGGCAAGTTCGGCAAGGGGATCCTGCCGATCGTGCTGATCCTCTCCCTCACCGGCTGGACCGGCATCTACCGGTTGATCCGCGCCGAGTACATCAAGCACTCCAACCGCGAGTACGTGAAGGCGGCCCAGGCCATCGGCGCCACCAACATGTCGCGCATGTTCGTGCACATCCTGCCCAACGTCTCCCACGTGGGGCTGGTGCAGCTCTCCCAGCACACGGTGCAGTTCATCAAGGCCGAGGTGATCCTGTCGTTCCTCGGCTTCGGCGTGCCGGTGGACATGGTCTCGTGGGGCACGATGCTCGCCGAGGCGCAGAACGAGCTGGTGATCGGCAAGTGGTGGCAGCTCTTCGCCGCCGGCGCCTCGATGGCGCTCCTGGTGACGGCCTTCTCCCTCCTCACCGATTCCCTGCGCGACGCGCTGGATCCGAAACTGAAATGATCAAAGTCCTCCCCGCGCAGGCGGGGATCCCATGATTAGGCCCCCGCCTTCGCGGGGGTGACAGGAAGAACATGAGCGCCAATCCAGATCCCATCCTCTCGATCCAGAACCTCGACATCCGCTTCCGGGTCGACCGCAAATCCGAGCCCTTCCGTGCGGTGAAAGGCATCTCCTTCGTTATCCCCCGCAACACCACCGTGGCGCTGGTGGGCGAATCCGGCAGCGGCAAGAGCGTCTCCGCCATGTCGATCCTGGGCCTGCTGCCCGAGAACGCCATCGTGGCGCCGGAGAGCCGCGTCCTCTACGGCGGGCGCGACCTGCTGAAGGCATCGCTCTCCGAGCTGCAGCAGCTGCGCGGCAAGGACATCTCGGTGATCTTCCAGGAACCGATGACGAGCCTGAACCCGGTGTTCACCGTGGGCGAGCAGATCGGGGAGACGTTGCGCCTGCACATGGGCATGAGCAAGGCCCAGGCGAAGGCGCGCGTGATCGAGCTGATGAACGAGGTGGGCATCCCCAACCCGCAGCTGCGCGCGAATTCGTATCCCCACGAAATGTCCGGGGGCCAGCAGCAGCGCGTGATGATCGCGATGGCGATCGCCTGCGAGCCGAAGCTCCTCATCGCCGACGAGCCCACCACGGCGCTCGATGTCACGATCCAGAAGCAGATCCTCGACTTGATCGCCGGGTTGCAGCAGAAGCACCACATGTCGGTGCTCTTCATCACCCACGACCTCGGCGTCGTGGGCGACATCGCCGACCACGTGGTGGTGATGCAGAACGGCGAGATCCAGGAGCAGGGCCCCGTGGCCGCGATCTTCCACGCGCCCCAGCACCCGTACACCAAGGCGCTTCTCGCCTGTCGCCCCCGCCTGGACCGGCGCCCGAAGCGCCTGCCGGTGATCGACGACTTCCTGCGCGGCGACGGCAAGGTGCACCTGGAGGAGCGCCACCGCGGCTCGAGCCCCGGCGACGAGATCATCCTCGAGGTGAAGGCCCTCACCAAGACCTTCTATTTGAAGGAGGGCTTCTTCGGCAAGCGCGCGGTGCCCGCCGTGCGCGAGGTGAGCTTCAAGCTGCCCAAGGGCAAGACGCTGGGCCTCGTGGGCGAATCGGGCTCCGGCAAGACCACCGTCGGCCTGACACTCATGCGCCTGCATGACGCCACCAGCGGCGAGGTGCTGTTCGAGGGGCGTGACCTCCTGAAGCTCACCGAGCGCGAGATGATGGCCTACCGCCGCCGCATCCAGATCATTTTCCAGAATCCCTATGCGAGCCTCAACCCGCGCTTCACCGTGGGCCAGATCCTGGTGGAGCCGATGAAGATCCACTCGATCGGCGCCAACGAGCGCGAGCGGGTCGACATGGCCTTCGCGCTCCTGAAGCGCGTGGGACTCGCCGAGCAGTCGTTCTACAAGTACCCCCACGAGTTCTCGGGCGGCCAGCGCCAGCGCATCGCCATCGCCCGCTGCCTCACCATGAAGCCCGACGTGCTGATCTGCGACGAGAGCGTTTCGGCGCTCGACGTGTCGGTGCAGGCCCAGGTGCTGAACCTGCTGCAAGACCTGCAGGACGAGTTCAAGCTCTCGTACATCTTCATCTCCCACGACCTCGCCGTGGTGAAGTACATCTCCGACCAGGTGATGGTGATGAACGACGGCGCCATCGTGGAGATGGCCGACTCCGACGAGATCTACCTGAATCCGAAGCAGGAATACACGCGCAAGCTCCTTTCCTCCATACCGAAGGGCCTCGAGTCCGCTCCCCAGGCCGCGTAGGGAACCATGAACCTCCATCGAATCGTCATCGCCGCGCTCGCCGCGGTCCCCTTGGTCACGCTCGCGGCCCCGGTCCAGAAGCGTCCCCTCGCACCCCTCTATGACGCGGCCGCCATCACCCGCGAGTGCGACCTCGCGCTCGAGCGCGCGCGCAAGTCCGTCACCGCCATGGAGTCGAAGTCCGGTGGCGCCGGCTACTTCGACGAGTGGAACCGGCTCCAGATCGACCTCGAGGACGTGGTGAACCCGATCTATCTGCTGGGCAACGTCCACCCGGACAAGGCGGTGCGCGACGCCCACGAGCCGTGCCTGCAGAAGTTCACCGCGCTCAGCACCGAGATGTTCCAGAACGAGAAGCTCTTCAAGCGGGTGCAGGCGGCGAGGCCCGACACCCCGCACCAGGCCAAGCTGAAGAAGGACCTGATGGAGGGCTTCGAGGACAGCGGTGTCGCGCTGCCGCCCGACAAGCGCAAGCGGGCCAAGGAGATCTTCGACAAGCTGGAGGAGCTGCGCCAGGCCTACGACCGCAATATTCGCGACGATCCCACCAAGGTCACCTTCACCCCCGCCGAGATGGAGGGCATGCCCGAGGCTTACCTCAAGGCCCAGGAGAAGACCAAGGATGCCGCCGGCAGCTACGTGCTCGGCCTGTCGTATCCCGCCTACGTGCCGTTCCTGACCAACGCGGTGCAGGAGCCGGCCCGCCGCAAGTACTACATCGCCAAGATGAACGAGGGCGGGGCGAAGAACCTCGACCTGCTGAACGAGATCTTCGTGCTGAGGAAGGAGCTGGCCGGCCTCTACGGCCTGCCGACCTTCGCCCACTACGGACTGCGCCGCAAGATGGTCGGCAAGCCGGAGGTGGTGGAGAAGTTCCTGGCCGAGGTGAAGGGCGCGGTCACCGAATCCGAGAAGAAGGAGGTCGAGGAGCTGCGGGAAGTGAAGGCGAAGCTCACCGGCAAGCCGCTGGCGGAGACGAAGGTGAACCGCTGGGATACGGCTTTCCTGCAGGAGCGCGTGAAGAAGGAGCGGTACTCGATCGACCAGGAGAACCTGCGCAGGTACTTCCCGACCGACAAGTCCATCGCCTGGACGCTGCTCGTCTCCGAGAAGCTCTATGGAGTCAAGTTCGTCGAGGCGAAGGTGCCCACCTGGCACGAGGACGTGCGCTACTTCGACGTGAAGGACGCGAAGACCGGCAAGTTCATCTCCGGCTTCTACCTCGACCTCTTCCCGCGCGAGGGCAAGTACAACCACGCCGCCGCGTTCCCGATCCGCGGCGTGAGCCGCCTCGCCCATCGCACCCCGATCTCGGTGCTGGTCACCAACTTCAACCGCCAGGGCCTCGACCACAACGAGCTGGAGACCCTGCTGCACGAGTTCGGCCACGTGCTCCACGGCGTGCTTTCAAACACCGACTACGTCTCCCACGCCGGCACCAGCACCAAGGGCGACTTCGTCGAGGCCCCGTCGCAGATGTTCGAGGAGTGGGGCCGGCGCGAGCAGGCGCTCGCGCTCTTCAAGCAGGTGTGCGCCGAGTGCCCGCAGTTGACGAAGGACGAGATCGACCGCCTCGATTCCGCGCGCAAGTACGGCCGCGGCATCCGCTACGCGCGCCAGTGGCTGTTCGCCAAGTTCGACATGGAACTGTCCACCGATCCGCGTCCGCCGCTCGCGGTGTGGAAGAACCTCGAGGGCGCCACACCTCTCGGTTTCGTGGAGGGCACGATGTTCCCCGCCTCCTTCAGCCACATCGCCTCCAACTACGCCGCCGGCTATTACGGCTACATGTGGTCCGAGGTGATCGCGCTCGACATGCTGTCGAAGTTCCAGCCGAACATGCTCGACCCGAAGGTGGGCCGCGCCTACCGCGAGGCGATCCTCGCCTCCGGCGGGCAGCGGGAAGAGATGGAGAGTGTGCGCAAGTTCCTCGGCCGCGAGCCGTCGAGCGAGGCCTTCTTCGCCGAGATCACCGGAAAGCGCTGACCATGAAGCGACTGATTCTCGCGGCCCTCGTCGCCGCTGCCGGCCCCGCCGCCGCGGAGGACAAACCCGTGCTGGTGCCCGCGCTCGACGCGGCGAGTGTCGCTTCGTCCTGCGAAGCCGGCATCGCCAAGGCGCGCAAGGCGATAAGCGCGATGGAAGCGAAACAGGGTGGCGCGGGCTTCCTCGCCGAGTGGAACCGGCTCACGGTCGGCATCGACGACGCGAGCAACCCGGTGGCGCTGATGGGCGCCATCCACCCGGACAAGGCGGTGCGCGAGGCCACCGAGCCGTGCCTGCAGAAGTTCACCACGCTCGGCACCGAGATCTACCAGAACGAGCGCCTCTACAAGCGCCTCGCCGCGGTAAAGCCTGCGAGCCCGAAGGAAGAGAAGCTCAAGCGCAACCTCCTCGAGGGCTTCGAGGACAGCGGCGTCTCGCTTCCGCCCGGCAAGCGCGATCGCGCCAAGGCCATCGCCCAGCGCCTGGAGGAGATCCGCCAGGCCTTCGAGCGCAATGCGCGTGACGATCCCGCGCGCGTGCGGCTCTCGCCCGCGGAGACCAAGGGCCTGCCCGAGGGCTTCCTCAAGTCCGCGCAGAAGGAGGCGGACGGCACGGTGATCCTGAAGCCCGACGATCCCACCTATTTCGTGGTGATGAACAACGCCGCCATCGAAGAGGTGCGCAAGCGCTTCTACGTGGTCGCGATGAACCGCGGCGGCGAGGCGAACTTGACGCTCCTCGAGGAGGCCTACGGCCTGCGTCGCGAGCTCGCGAACCTGCACGGGTTCGCGACCTTCGCCGACCTGCAGCTGCGCCGGCGAATGGCGGGCACGACGGCCGTGGTCGACAAGTTCCTCGCCGACGTGGCCGAGGCGGTGACGCCCGTCGAGCGCCGGGAGCTCGCCGAACTCGCGAAGCTGAAGGCGCGCGAGACCGGCAAGCCGGTGGAGGAAGTGAAGCTGGGATCGTGGGACGGGCCCTACTACGGGGAGATGTACAAGCGCGAGAATTTCTCCATCGACCAGGAGAAGCTCCGCCGCAACTTCCCGGTGCAGAAGTCGTTCGAGTACGGCCAACTCATCGCCGGGACGCTCTACGGCATCACGTTCCGCGAGGCCAAGGCGCCCACGTGGCATCCGGAGGTGCGCTACTACGAGGTGTTCGACGCGCGCGGCAAGTACATCGCCAACATCTACGTCGACCTCTACGCACGCGACGGCAAGCGCGGCGGCGCCTATGCGTTCAACATGCGCCGTCCCAGCACCCTCATCGACCGGAAGCCCCAGTCGGTCCTGGTGTGCAACTTCAGCCCCGAGGGCCTGAACCACCGCCAGTTCGAGACGCTGATGCACGAATTCGGCCACGTGCTCCACGGCATCCTCTCCACCGCGGAGTACGCCCCCCAGGGCGGCACGTCGGTGAAGCGCGACTTCGTGGAAGCCCCCTCGCAGATGTTCGAGGAGTGGGTGCGGCGCGAGCAGTCCCTCGCCCTCTACAAGAAGGTCTGCCCCGATTGCCCGGCGCTTTCCGCCGACGACATCGCGCGGCTCGAGGGCGCGCGCAAGTTCGGCCGCGCCATCGCGGTCTCCCGCCAGCAGGTCTACGCGACGCTCGACATGGAGCTCTCCAAGCAGCCCCAGCCGGTGGCTGCGCTATGGAAGCGCCTCGAGGAGGCGACGCCGCTGGGCCACCTGGAGGGGACGTACAAGCCCGCCAACTTCCAGCACCTCGTCGGCGGATACGCAGCGGGGTACTACGGGTACATGTGGTCGCTCGCCATCGCGACCGACATGCTGTCGCAGTTCGACCGCGATCTCCTGAGCGCCGAGACCGGCGCGCGCTACCGCGACACCATCCTCGCCCAGGGCTCGCAGGACGAGGAGATGAACCTGGTGCGCAAGTTCCTCGGACGGGAGCCGAGCCCGAAGGCGTTTTTCGACGATATCTCGGGCAGGCGCTAGGGCTCTCCCTCGCCCGGGTTGCTTCGTAGCCCTCGAGACGGTACTCGCGGTCCGGGCCGAGACGCCGCGCTTAGGGGACAGACCACTAAGCCTCGTCGAGCAAGAGCTCGACACGTTGGACGCTTAGTGGTCTGTC
>JANMHV010000287.1:0-5237 GCA_031375445.1 Burkholderiales bacterium
CGTTAACGCAATATCGACGAGCATCTCGATTCAGGGCGCTTCAAATACACGACGACAGTGGCTCATGCGTTGAATACTTCTTTTGATTTCCTTCGCTTTGCCTTTGTGTCCTTTGTGTCCTTCGTGGTGAATGCAGCGCCCGCACTTTCGCCGACCTCATCTTAGTCGAGCAAACACCGCCATTCCTGCACGTAAGCGGTGCCGTCGACCGACTGGAACCCCCGCAACAGCATCGCGTTATCCCCTACGGCGACCAGCTCCGGCCGGTAGAGCGGCGGCAGCAACTCCTCGTGCGCCGAGCCGCGGTCGGCGCGGTTCGAGAGGCGCGCCACCATGTGCATCTCGCTGCCGTGCACCATCGAGAACATGCGCAGCTCCCCCTTCACGCCCGCGGCCTCGTCGGCGCGGCGCGTGCGGCGGCCATGGTGGCGGAGAGAGATGACGCGGACTCGCATCGACCCATCGTAT
The DNA here is from genome assembly GCA_031375445.1 of Burkholderiales bacterium. Classification (GTDB taxonomy): domain Bacteria; phylum Pseudomonadota; class Gammaproteobacteria; order Burkholderiales; family Usitatibacteraceae; genus Usitatibacter. The sequence goes on from JANMHV010000287.1 coordinate 469, forward strand.
CGGGCCGTGGCGGCGGGCGATATGCCGATTCGGCGTTGTGGACAACCCCTGTACTAAGCGGACTCGGGGTCCCGGTTACCCACAATCCGCGAGTGGGTCGTGACGGTCTCGAGGATGCGGCGGCGATTGGCGCCGGTGATCTCGGTCTGGACCACCGAGGTCATGAGGCCGTGGTGGAGCACGCGCGAGCTGGCGCGCAGCACCGCGCCCTGGCCCGGGCTCACGAAGCACGAGGTGATGCCGGCGAGCGCCCAGTTGTGCGGCAGCGCCGCCTGGGCGGTCGCGGCGGCGAAACCCATGAGGATGCCGCCCTGCACGTGGCCCACGCGATTGGCCACGTGGGAGCCGTTGCGCAGCGTCCCGGTGGCGCCGGTGCGCGTGCGGCGCGGCTGGAAGCCGAAGAGGTGGCGGATGAAGTCGTCCTTAGCGGGCCCGTGGTCGAGCGTCGCGTCGACGTGGCGCAGCAACTCGAGCTCCTCGGAAGTGAGCTCCGCCTCGGGAATCGCGGCGGCCGCGGGACGGTTGGGCCCGGGCAGCGGAAAGAGGGCGATGCCGGGGGGGGGCTCCAGCGCCATGAATGCGCCATGGCCGAAGGCGACGGGCTTGCCGCCGCACTCCACGGTGACGCGCGCGAGGCCCTGCCGCGAATCGCCGCCGCCGAAGAAGCCTTCGGCGGTGCCGCGTCCCACCATCGGGCCCACGCGGGGCGCGCCGGTGAATTGCAGGCTCATGCTCACGGTGGCGAGCCGCGTGCTCGGATCGAGCCCGGCGCGGATCGAGGCGGCCAGCGCCATGTCGGCCACCATTGCCGTCACGCCCCAATTGACCTGGCCGTCGGAATCGACGCAGTGGGGTCCGGGATCGAGCGTCACCTTCGAGCCGCCGGCCTCGCGGTGGAAGGCCACGCCGCAGAAGTTGCCCGCGAAGTGGAAGCCGGGCTCGCGGTTGGCGGCGATGGCGGAAAGCGCGCGCTTGCGCAGCGCCTTCATGCGCGCACCGTGGGCGTGAGTTGCAGCGTCTCCTCGCCGCAGGCGAGCCACACCTCGCCCTCCTGCGCGGTGCACGAGAGCGTCATGTTGCGCGATGCGAACTTGGCCATCCCCTGGGAGATGTCGCTGGGCAGGTCGATCACCGTCACGTTCGCGAGGCGCCCGAGGGCATCGCGGTTCTGGTTCCACCACAGCTCGGCGCTGCGCCCGCCGTAGGTGTAGACCTTCACCGCGCGCGAGCGGCCCGAGGCCTTGCGCACATCGCGCTCGTCGGGAAGCCCCACCTCGATCCAGAGCTGGATCGCCCCGGTCAAGTCCTTCCTCACCAGGTCGGGCTCGTCCTCGGCGGAGAGGCCGCGGCCGAACTCGAGCGCCTCGTCGGCGTCGAGCGCGAAGGCCAGCAGCCGCACCATCATCCGCTCGTCGGTCTCGGAAGGATGGCGCGCGAGGGTGAGCGCGTGGGTTTCGTAGTGATCGCGGTCCATGTCGGAAACCTGGAGCTGCGCCTTGAAGATCGTCGCCTTGATAGCCATAGAGCGCGATTCTAAGCGCCCGAGTTACACTGGTTCACCCACCCGCAGGAAATATTTCCCACCGATGCGCAGTGTGCCGATCCGCCGGCGCCTCTACCTACTCGTGGCGGCCGGAGTCCTGCCCCTCGCGGTGATGTCGGTGGTGGCCCTGCGAGCCCTCTACGTCGACCAGCGCGCGCAGTCCGAGCGCGCCGCGCTGGAGATCGCGCGCGCGCTCGCTTCCGCCGTCGACGGCGAGTTGCGCCGCTCGGTCTCGGCGCTCGAGATCATCGCCTCGCTCCCCGCGATTGATGCGCATGACCTGCCCGACCTGCACAACCGGTTGGAACGGGCGATCGGCACGCAGCCCCATTGGCGTCGCATCATCCTCGCGGAGCTGGGAGGCCAGCAGATCCTCAATACCGCGTATCCAGTGGCGGCCACGCTGCCGACCACTGCCGAACCGGCCAGCCTGCGCCAGGTGGCCGAGAGCGGACGGCCCTCGATCGGTTCGCTGGTGAAGCCCCGGGGCAGCGATTGGATGATTCCGGTGCGTGTCCCGGTGGTGCGCGAGGAGCGCACCCGCTACGTCCTCACCGCGGCCGTCGATCCCGAAAGCCTGCGGGCGCTGCTGGATCGCCAACGCGTTCCTGCCGGGTGGGTTGTAGCGGTGATCGACGGCGCGGGGCAGCGGGTGGCACGCTCGCGCGCGCAGGACACCACCATCGGCACGCCGGTGTCGCCCACGTTGCGCGAACTGATGGCGCGCGGGCCCGAGGGCTTCGGTCCCACGCGATCGACCGAGGGCAACGAAGTCTTCACCGCCTATACCCGGCTTCCCAACGGCAGCTGGTCGATCGCGGTAGGAATTCCCCGTGAAGTCCTCGAGGCCGGAGCGCGCGAATCCTATCTCGCGCTCGCCACCGGGCTCGCGCTGTCGATCCTGGCGGGCCTGCTGGCGGCGCTCTTCATCGCGCGCAGCGTGTCGCGGCCGATGGCCGAGCTGGAGGCGGCCGCGCGATCCCTGGGCCGGGGCGAGCGACCCCTTCCGCCCGAGACCGACGTGCGCGAGATCCGCGAAGTGGCCGATGCGCTCTTCGCCTCCGATGCCGAGCTGTTGCAGGCCGAGGCCGAGCGCGAAGACCTGTTGCGCAGCGAGCGCGTCGCGAGGGCCGAGGCCGAAGCCGCCAACCGCGCCAAGGACGAGTTCCTCGCCATGCTGGGCCACGAGCTGAGGAACCCCCTCGGCGCCATCTCCAACGCGGCCCAGCTCCTCGACATGGCCAACGCACCCGAGGCACGCCAGCGCGAGGCGCGGGCGATCATCGCGCGCCAGGTGAGCCACCTGCGCCGGCTCACCGACGACCTGCTCGATGCCGGGCGCGCGTTGATGGGCAAGATCGTGCTGCAGCGCGTACCCCTCGATCTCGCGGCCGTGACCTCCCAGGTGCTTGCGACCCTGTGGGCCTCGGGGCGCACCCGGACCCACCAGGTGATCGAGGTGCTCGCGCCCGCATGGGTCGAGGCCGACGCGATCCGCCTGGACCAGGTCATCTCCAACCTGGTGATCAACGCGGCGAAGTACACGCCCGCGGGTCGGCGCATCACGGTGATGGTGGCGCGCGAGGGGGGCGAAGCGGTGCTGCGGGTCCTCGACGAGGGCATCGGCATCCCCGAGCCGCTGCGCTCGCGCGTCTTCGACCTCTTCGTCCAGGGCGACCGTGACCTCGACCGGTCGCTCGGCGGCCTGGGCATCGGCCTCACGCTGGTGAAGCGCCTGGCGCAGATGCATGGCGGCACCGTCGCGGTGACGAGCGAAGGCGACGGGAAAGGCTCCGAGTTCACCGTGCGGCTGCCGGCGATCGAGCCACCGGCGCGATCACAGGTGGGGGCCATTGCGCCGGTTGCGGCTACCGGGCGCGACATCCTGGTGATCGAGGACAACGAGGACGCGCGCGAGACGCTCACGATGCTGCTCGAGATCCAGGGCCATCGCGTGAGCGGCGCGGCCGATGGCGACGAGGGCCTGGCGATGGCGCTTGCCAACCGTCCCGAGGTCATGCTCGTGGACGTGGGCCTGCCCAAGATGGACGGCTACGAGGTCGCGCGCCGAGTGCGGGCCGACACCGGGTGGGCGCGGCGACCGTTGATGGTGGCGGTGACGGGCTACGGGCAGCCGGAGGATCGCGCACGGGCGCTCGCCGCGGGCTTCGACGAGCACCTCGCCAAGCCGGTGGAGGCCGACGTGCTGGGCGAGATCCTGGCGCGGGGCGCTACTTCGCCTTGAGGCCTTTCTGGAGCAGTTCGGCAACGAGCTCGTTCAGTGCCACGCCCTTCTCCTGGGCGCGGGCGTGGACGTCCCGGATCAAATCGCCGTGGAGCTTGACCGCGAACGGCACCAGCCCCGCCTCCCGGTCGCGGTCGCGCTGCTCGCGCTTGTCCAGCGGGGCGGCCGCGCCCTTGCCGAAACGGTCGGGCGTGGTGCCCGCGCCGCCGACGATTTTCTTGCCCTTCGCCTTTTCCAGATCCGTTTTTTTCGCCACGTGAGTCACCTCGAATGTCAAACCAGCGTCGCGGCCATCGTACCGTAACCCCGCGGGACTGGCGCCGCATCTACTCCCTGATGGTGGTGGGCGAGAGCCGTTTCGCCGGCCGGGGCCTGTTTGCGGGCTGCGACATTCCCGCCGGCTCCAAGGTCGGCGAGTTCGAGGGCGAGCCGATCTCGATCCGCGAGGCGCGCCGGCGCGCTGCGGGGCGCGAGGTGGTGGCGATCGTGGAGCTGGACAAGCACGCGCTCGACGCGACGGACTCGCCGCGCGGGTTTCGCTTCATCAACCACTCTTGCGATCCCAACCTGCGGATGCGGTGCCTGCCCGCTCGTGCCGAGTTCCATTCGCTGCGTGACATTGCCGCGGGGGAAGAGCTCACCGTGGATTATGGGTTGAGCCACCACGATGGGAAGCTCGCGTGCAAGTGCGGTGCGGTGAATTGTCGCGGGGTGTTGTGAGCGCCAACCTCTCCCTTGGGAGAGGGCCGGGGAGAGGGTCAAGCCTCTAGAGCCCCCGAGACGGAACCCGCGGTCCGGGTCGAGACGCCGCGATGCGCTCGATCGGAGGGGAGTGAAAGTCCACTACCACCCATTACGTGAATTTCTTGCGCAGCGTCGATCTTGCGGCGAGTCAGAACGCGGGTCTCGACCCGGACCGCAAGGGTTTCGCCTCCGGGGCAATGGGGTGGTCGCAATTGCCGCCGCCGACTCCATTTCGAG
>JANMHV010000132.1:0-8005 GCA_031375445.1 Burkholderiales bacterium
TTCGCGTTGCAGGTCCTGGTTTTCAGCGTGGCGCTGTTCGCCGCCTGGTACTACGCGACGCCGGTATCGGCGGCCACCGCATGGGGTGCCGGGCGCATTGCGGCCGCTACCGACGCCATCGAGCGCGCCACCGCCAAGGTGCAGGGGCGCCAGGCCTCCTTCGAGGTGGAGCCCGACCACGAGACCATTCGCCGCAACCGGCTGCCCACCGACGCCCTGGTCGACGTTCCGGTGAACCCGCTCAAGCACACCTTCGGACTGCCATTCTTCCTGGCCCTGCTGCTCGCCTCGCGTCCCCCGGGCTTGCTGTGGAAAGCGCCGCTGGGCTCGCTGGTGGTGGTGGCGCTCGCCGCCGTGAGCCTCGCCTGCGAGCTGCTGGTGCAGGTGGGGCTGATGCGGGGCGCCGGGGGCGAGCCGCTCTTCCTCTTCGGTGCGGGGTGGCGGGAGGCGATGGCGCTCGGGTTCCAGCTCGGCACGCTGATCTTCCCGACGGTGGTGCCGGCGATGCTTTGGGCCTGGATGGATCGGGACACGCTGCGGCAGTTCCTGCCGGGGCGCGGGACGCGGGGCGATTCGAGGCCCTAGCGCTTCCCATGGAGTTTCGAGAAATACTCGCGTCCGACGTGCCCGCGCTCTTCGAGATGCGTCCCAGGACGCGCGAGAACGCCATGACGGTCGAGGAGCTGGCCCGGATCGGCATCACGGAGGAAACGGTCATCGGGAGTTTTTCGGTCTCGTGCAGGGGCTGGCTCTGCGCCGATTCCGGTGAGGTGGTCGGATTCACCATCGCCGATCGCGCCACGGGCGAGCTGGCCGTCGTCGCCGTGCTTCCGGACTACGAGAGCCGCGGCATCGGGGGCACGCTGATGGGCCTGGCCGAAGGCTGGTTATGGGAATCCGGCTGCACGAGGGCGTGGCTCACGACCGACATCGACACCCGGCTTCGTGCCTACGGCTTCTACCGCCATCGCGGCTGGAGCGATTGGAAGGTGGAGGGGAACCTGCGGTGGATGGAGCTCCCGCGACCCGCCGACGTGGCAGGGCGCTAGAGGAACACCACGTAGGCCACGACCAGCGTGAGCAGCATGCCGCCGATGGCCGAGGAGAACACCAGTGCCAGGATGCGCCCGTCCTGCGCTTGCTGGGCGGCGTAATCGTCGGCGGCGATCGATTTGCCGCGCGTGCGCTCGCGGAAGACCCTGAAGATCACCGTCACCAAAATCGCGACGAAGCAGAAGAAGATGATGGCGAGCTTGGCGTCGAGGGTCATCGGCACACCGTGGCGGGGCTCGAGTACACCTGCCGCATGATGACCTTGCTCCGGGAGGTGCCGTTCACGGTGTAGTCGAACCTTCCGTTGTCGTTGTCGGAGAAGGTGAACGTCCCGGTGCCCACGCGCGGAACGGTGAGGTTGTTGGGGTTCCACGGCAGGCTGAACGCGGTGCCCGTGGTACGGAAGAGGTCGCCGGTGTAGACGCCGCTCGCCGTCCTGCGCCCCGCGGACATCACGATCCACATGCCGCGGCCGTTGGCGTCGTAGGTGAACCAGGTGGCGAAGAGGATATCGCCCTGGTGGGTGATGTTGATGCCCCAGCCGGATTCGGCGAGGCCGCCCCACCAGAGATCCTGGAAGTTGCCCGCAGGATTTGGCGTGCCGTTGGGCGCGCAGGTGGAAACCGGCGCGGAATACTCCTGCCGCACGATGTTTTTCGACTGGTTGACGCCGCCGATGGTGTAGGCGAAGGTGCCGCGGTCGGCATTGCTGAACGCAAGCACGCCGGTGCCGACCTGGGGGGAGAGCACGGCATTGGGATTCCAGGTGGCTACGTCGAACGCGGGCCCGGTGGTGCGGAAGATCGGGCCTTCGTAGCGGTTGGTGGCGGTCTTGCTCGCGTTCGACATCACCAGCCACATCTGGGAGCCGTCGGTGTCGTAGGTGAACCAGGTGACGAAGAGGATATCGCCCTGGTGCGTGATGTTGAGCCCCCAGCCCGACTCGCTGAGCGGCGGGTCGTGCCACCACAGGGCCTGGAAGTTGAACGCCGGCGCGGGCGAAACGGCTGCGGTGATGGTCCCCGACTGGTTGCGGAAGTTGCGCGGCGAGTTGGTGGCGGTCGGACCGTCCCGGGTCAGCGAGAGGGTCGCCTTGCTCGTGGGCAGCGCGCCGTGGTTCCACTGGTCGGAGCTGGCGAAATCGATGCTGCCGCCGCCGGGAAAGAAGAATCCGTTGGGCACGGTGAAGTCCGGCGCCACCACGTTCAGCGCGGCGAACCCCTCGGTGCCGATGATCATCGTGTGGCCGCTGGTGTCGGCCGGGAGGTCGCTGGGAAACGTGAAGATGCGGGTGGTCCCCCCGGAGGTGCTGGTGAGGGTATGGCCGTTCACGAACTCCTGGCCCCCGGAGAGGGCCCGAAGCTCTAGAAACTGCACCGTCCCGTCGGCGTTGGAATAGAGCTCCTCCATGCGCCACAGGTGGAAGGTGGCCTGGGCCGAGGTGGCCAGCAGGAGGAGGGTCGCGAGCAGCAGCCTGGCGATCATCGTTTTCTCCCGTGCGTTGGGCGTCTGACCCCCAACGTTACGCCCGCCGGGAAAAACCTGCTCGTGCCCGGCTACTCGTCTTCCTTGGACTTGGGCGGCTTGCCGTCGAACACCTGGCTGCGGCGCCGCTGCCACCAGGCGTCGCGCACGAAGGAGTAGCGATCGAGCGCCGCCTCGTCGAGCACGCCCTCGGCCTTGAGCAGCTCGGCACGAACCCGCACGATGTCGAGCAATTGCACCCCCCAGCGCAGGCCCTCGGGCTCGATGGCGGGGTAGTAGTACCAGGAAGGATCGACGAAGCGAGCCGGCCCATCCCGCAGTGTCGAGGGCCCGAGGAACGGGAGCACCAGGTAGGGTCCGGGCAACACGCCCCACCATCCCAGCGTCTGGCCGAAGTCCTCGTAATGCTTTTCCAGGCCCATCGGGGTCGCGACGTCCCAAAGCCCCAGCACGCCCAGGGTGGAGTTCACGAGGAAGCGCCCGGCGTCCGAAACCCCGGCCCCGGCCTTGCCCTGAAGCAGGTTGTTCAACGAGGTGCCGACGTCCTCTAGGTTCGAGAAGAAGTTGGTCACCCCCGCGCGGGCGAATTCCGGGACCACTTTCACGTAACCCTGTGCGACCGGCTTCAGGACCGCCTTGTCGAGAGTGTCGTTGAAGGCGAATGTGCCGCGGTTCACCTTCTGCCACGGGTCGTAGGCCTCGGAGGGGCCGCCGGTGGTGGCGCAGCCGGAGGCGAGGGTGGCTGCAATAATGGCGCCGGCGATTCGTGCGGAGAGCAATTGCATGGAAAGTCCTGTTCTTATTCGGGATCGGGAGGAAAGCGAAACGGTCAGTGGTGAAGGAATCGAAGCGAGAGGTCCAACGCCTGCACGTCCTTGGTGAGCGAGCCGATGGAGATGCGGTGCACGCCGGTTTCGGCGATGCCCTGTACGGTATCGAGGGTCACGCCGCCGGAAGCCTCCAGCTCCGCCCGCTCGCCGGTGATGCGCACGGCCTCGCGCATCCCCTGGGTGTCGAAATTATCCAGCAGGATGAGCCTCGCGCCCGCATCGAGCGCCTCGCGCAGCTGGTCCAGGGTCTCCACTTCCACTTCGAGCATGGTGTCGGGATCCACTTCGCGCAGCGCTTCCTTCACGGCCGCGGCCACACTTCCGGCCGCCACGATGTGGTTCTCCTTGATGAGGATGCCGTCGTAGAGGCCGATGCGGTGGTTGAACCCGCCGCCGGTTCGCACCGCGTACTTGGAGGCCATGCGGAGGCCCGGAAGGGTCTTGCGGGTATCGAGGATCTTCGCGCGCGTGCCGGCGACCGCCTTCACGAAGCGGCGCGTGCGGGTGGCGATGCCCGAGAGCAACTGCACGAAGTTGAGCGCCGTGCGCTCGGCGGTGAGCATCGGGCGCGCCGTGCCCTCGACCTCGCACAGGGAGGAGCCGCCCACCACCTCGTCGCCATCCTTGTGGTGCCAGAAGATCTCGACCTCGGGATCGCACTCCTCGAAGGTGCGCCGGAACCATTCGACGCCGCAGAGGATGCCGTCCTGGCGGGTGAGCAGCCGGGCGCGGGCGGTGCGGTTTTCGGGCACCAGGCGGGCCGTGAGGTCGCCGGACCCCACGTCTTCCTCGAGCGCGCGGGTCACGTCGCGAGTAACAATTTCCTCGAGGTCATGGAAGGCGTCGGACATTCGCCAAAGATACCCTACCGGCGAGGTGGAGCCCGGGAATGGGGCTTGTATGATCGGGAGATGGATCCCCGAAACGACACATTGCCCCCGGTCCATATCCTCCTCGTCGACGACAACCCGGCCAACCTCCTGGTGCTGGAGGAAGTGCTGGGGGGCCTGGGCGCCGAGCTGGTGCGCGCCACCTCGGGGGAGGAGGCGTTGAAGCGCGTCCTCGAAACCGACTTCGCGGTGATCGTGCTCGACGTGCAGATGCCGACCATGGGCGGCCTCGAGACCGCGCGCCTGCTGCGCTCCTACTCGCGCACCCGCGGTACCGCCATCATCTTCGTCACCGCGGACCCCGACGCGGACGAGTCGATCGCCGAGGCCTACCAGCTCGGCGCCGTCGACTTCCTCACCAAGCCGATCTCGCCGCCCGCGCTCAAGTCGAAAGTGGCGGTGTTCGTCGAGCTGCATCGCCATCGCGTGAGCCTCAGGGCGGCGCAGCTGCACGCGCTGCAGGAGCGCACCTTCCTCGCCGCGGTGCTGGAGGCGATCGAGGACGGCATCGTGGCGTGCGACGCCGAAGGCAAGCTCACGCTCTTCAACCGCGCCACCCGCGACATGCACGGCTTGCCGGAGGAGCCGATACCGCCAGAGGAGTGGGCGAACCACTACCACCTGTTCGGTCCCGACGGCAGGACGCCGCTCGCGAAGGACCAGATACCGCTCTTCCGGGCGCTTTCCGGGGAGCACGTGCGCCAGGCCGGGATGGTGATCCAGTCGAAGGAGGGAGTCTCCCGCACGCTGCAGGCGAGCGGCCGACCGCTTTACGACGAGGCCGGCAACAAGCTGGGCGCCGTGGTCTCGATGCACGACGTCACCGCCGTGCGCGAGGCGGCCGCCGCCCGCGAGGACACCGCGCGCGAGCAGGGCCGCAGGGAGGCGGCCGAAGCGACGGCGGAGCGGCTGCGCGGAAGCGAGGAGCGCCTGCGCCTCGCGACCGAGGCGGCGGAGCTGGGCGTGTGGACCTGGCGCGTGCGCGACGACCTCGTCACCTGGGAGACCGCCCGGATCTTCGAGATCTTCGGCGTCTCTCGTACCGCCAAGCCCATCAATGCCCGCCGCTTCATGGAGGAGTTCGTCCACCCCGACGACGCGGTCGCGTTCAACGCCGCGGTCCAGCGCACCCTGGAAAGCGACGAGCGGTTCTACTTCCAGGGGCGCTTTTTCAAGCAGGATACCGGCGAGGTGCGCTGGGTCGAGTTCACCGGGCGGCTGCAGCGCGCGGCCGACGGAAGCCCCGACCGCGTCCTCGGCACCATCGCCGACATCACCGAGCGGCGCCGCGCGGAGGAGGACATGCGCCGCCTCGCGACCGAGCTGGCCGAGATGGACCGGCGCAAGAGCGAGTTCCTGGCGACCCTGGCGCATGAGCTGCGCAATCCGCTCGCACCCATCCGCAACGGGCTGGAAGTGTTGAAGCTGGCACCCGGCAGCGCCGCCGCCCACAAGGCGCGCGAGATGATGGAGCGCCAGCTGCGCCACATGGTGCACCTGGTGGACGACCTGCTCGACGTGGCGCGCATCAGCAACGGCAAGATCACGCTGAAGCGCGAGGTGGTGGATGTGGCGGCGCTGGTGGCGAGCGCGGTGGAAGCCAACGCCCCGGTCCTCGAGCGCGGCAGGCACCGGCTTTCCATCGACCTGCCGCCCACGCCGATCCGCCTGGAGGGTGACGCGATGCGCTTGTCCCAGGTGCTCGGCAACCTCATCGGCAACGCCGCCAAGTACACGCCCGAGGCGGGGCACATCGAGGTCTCGGCACGGGTCCGGGGAGGCGAGGTGGAGATCCGGGTCGCCGACGACGGCATCGGCCTCGCCCCCGGGGCGCTGCCGATGGTGTTCGACATGTTCACCCAGGTGGAGCCTGCCATCGACCGCGCCCAGGGCGGGCTCGGCATCGGGCTGAGCCTGGTGCGGGCGCTGGTGGAGCTGCACGGGGGCACCGCGGAGGCCGCCAGCGCCGGCCCCGGGAAAGGCAGCACGTTCACGGTGCGCCTGCCCCTCGCGCGGGAGGCCGGCATGCACCCGGGCGATGGTGGCGTCACACCGGTGCGCAAGCCGGCCGCAGCAAGGTCGCTGGACATCCTGGTGGTTGACGACAACGTCGATGCCGCCGAGAGCCTGGCCGAGCTGCTGCGGATGGTGGGTCACGGCACCCGGGTGGCCCACGATGGCCCCCAGGCGCTGGAGTCCGCCCGCGGCGCCCCGCCCGAGGCGATCTTCCTCGACATCGGGCTTCCCGGAATGGATGGCTACCAGGTCGCCCGCGAGCTGCGGAGCACTCCCGGGATGGAGCGGGTGCTGCTGGTGGCGCTCACCGGCTGGGGCGCCGAGGAGGACCGCGCCCGTTCCGCCGCCGCGGGGTTCGATGCCCACCTCACCAAGCCCGCCGAGCCCGGGGAAATCCAGCGCCTCCTGGCGCGTTGCGCGGGGCCTTGAAACCCGGGCTCGCCGCAGCCATCTAAGGCGTAACCCCGGAAACCGCCGTCGCAAAGAGGTACGCCCATGCGAATCGACAAGCTCACGACCAAGTTCCAGCAGGCCCTGGCCGACGCCCAGAGCCAGGCCCTGGCCCACGACAACGGCTTCATCGAGCCGCAGCATCTCCTGCTGGCGCTCCTCGCCCAGGAGGATGGCGGCACCGCCTCGCTCCTGCAGCGCGCGGGGGTCAACGTGGGCCCGCTGCGCAAGGCGCTCGAGGACTCCATCTCGCGCCTCGCGAAGGTGGAGGGCACCGGTGGCGAGATCACCATTTCCCGGGACCTGAACAACCTGCTGAACGTCACGGACAAGGAAGCCACGAAGCGCGGCGACCAGTTCATCGCCTCCGAGCTCTTCCTCGTCGCCGCCGTGAAGGACAAGGGCGAGACCGGGCGGCTGCTGAAGCAGGCCGGCGCCAACGAGAAGTCGGTCGCCGACGCGGTCAACGCCATCCGCGGCGCGGAGACCGTGCATTCGGCCGAGCAGGAGGGCCAGCGCGAGGCGCTGAAGAAATACACCATCGACCTCACCGAGCGCGCCCGCTCCGGCAAATTGGACCCGGTGATCGGCCGCGACGAGGAGATCCGCCGGGTGATCCAGGTGCTCCAGCGCCGCACCAAGAACAATCCGGTGCTGATCGGCGAGCCCGGAGTCGGCAAGACCGCGATCATCGAGGGCCTGGCCCAGCGCATCGTGAACGACGAGGTGCCCGAGGGGTTGAAGGGCAAGCGCGTCCTGTCGCTCGACATGGGCCTCCTCATCGCCGGCGCCAAGGACCGCGGCGAGTTCGAGGAGCGCCTGAAGAGCGTGCTGAAGGAGCTCTCGCAGGACGAGGGCATGACCATCGTCTTCATCGACGAGCTGCACACCATGGTGGGCGCCGGCAAGGCCGAGGGCGCCATGGATGCGGGCAACATGCTGAAGCCGGCGCTCGCGCGGGGCGAATTGCATTGCGTCGGCGCGACCACGCTCGACGAATACCGCAGGTACATCGAGAAGGACGCCGCGCTCGAGCGCCGCTTCCAGAAGGTGATGGTGAACGAGCCCTCCGTCGAGGACACGATCGCGATCCTGCGCGGATTGAAGGAAAAGTACGAGGTCCACCACGGCGTGATCATCACCGACCCCGCGATCGTGGCCGCCGCCGAGCTCTCGCACCGCTACGTGACCGACCGGTTCCTTCCCGACAAGGCGATCGACCTGATCGACGAGGCCGCCTCGCGCATCAAGATGGAGATCGATTCCAAGCCCGAGGTGATG
>JANMHV010000239.1:0-4282 GCA_031375445.1 Burkholderiales bacterium
CGCGTGAATAAGTGCAGCGGGGCATGGAGGCAAGAATCCCTTCGACGACTCGCGGTGAATTTTCGAGCCTTGAACCCTGGGTCTGCTTTCCTTCGCTTTGCCTTTGTGCCCTTTGTGTCCTTTGTGGTTCATGCTTTTGACTTCCCCCCGCGTCCCACCCAGTCGCGGGCGAACTGCCATGCCACGCGCCCGCTGCGAAAGCCCCGCTCCAGCGCCCAAAGACGCGCCGCGGCGTGTGCCTCCTCGCTCGGTTTCCCGCCGAGCGCCTTCACCCAGTGGTCGGCGATCTCGAGATACTGCTCCTGGTCGAACGGGTAGAACGAAAGCCAGAGGCCGAAACGTTCGGAGAGCGAGATCTTCTCCTCCGTCGTCTCCCCCGGATGGATCTCGCCATCGATGTGCCGGGTCTCGAGGTTCTCGTCCATGAACTCCGGCATCAGGTGCCGGCGGTTCGAGGTGGCGTAGATCAGCACGTTCTCGGCGCTGCCGGCGATCGAGCCATCGAGCGCCACCTTGAGCGACTTGTAGCCCGCGTCGGAAGCCTCGAAGGAGAGGTCGTCGCAGAACACCACGAAGCGCTCCTTCCGATCGGCCACCAGGTCGACGATGTCGGGCAGGTCCACGAGGTCCCGCTTGTCGACCTCGATCAATCGCAGGCCCTTCGAGGCGAACTCGGCGAGTGCCGCCTTCACGAGCGAGCTCTTGCCGGTGCCGCGCGCGCCGGTGAGCAGCACGTTGTTGGCGGGCTTGCCGGCCACGAACTGCGCGGTGTTCTCGCGCACGCGCCGCTTCTGCTCGTCGATGTCCTTCAGGTCCGCGAAGCGGATCGAGTGGGGATGGCGCACCGCCTCGAGGTATCCGCCGCGCGCGTTGCGGCGCCAGCGCAACGCCGTGGCGGCCTTCCAGTCCGGGGCCTGCGTGGATGCGGGTAGCAGTCGATCGAGGCGCTCCACCAGCTCGCCCAGGCGCTCGGCGATGCGCTTGAGATCCTCGCTCATTTGAGCTTGAACACGAGGAGCCAATAGTAGGTGACCTCCTCGATCCGCGCCTCGGAGGCCACCGGGGACACGAGCTCGATCAGCTCCTGGTGGGTGGGGAAGTTCTTCATGATCTCGAATTCCTCGCCGGTGGCGAGCTTGCGCATCTGGTAGGTGTTGCCGTCGGCGTCGCGGCGGGAGAGCGGCGTGGAGCTCCACTCGGTGAACGTGTTGTCGAGGATCGCGACCACCGAGCCGGGAGCCAGCTCGCGCGACAGGCTCTTCAGGAACAGCGCCAGCTCCGCGCGCTTTACATGGGACCACCAGAACCCGGCGAAAGCGGCGTCGCAGCCGGGCGGCACGCCCTCCAGGGAAATGGCGTCGGCCTTGAAGAAATCCACGCGGCCCGGCAGCGTGGGCTTCTCGCGCGCGATCTCGAGGACCGAATCGTTGATGTCGCAGGCGTGGACGTGGCGCGCTGACTTCGCGATGTACTGGGTCCAGTAGCCGGTGCCGCAGGCGACCTCCAGCACGGTGCGCCCGGCGAGCACTTGCGGCACGCGCTCGCGCAGCCACGCGAGCTCGCGCTGGCGCTCGGGCTTCTCGTACACCTGCTCGTACTCGCGCGCCCGCTTGGAGTAGTAGCTCTCGAGGTGCGGCGTGGTGCTGCGCGGATCGGCCATGGCGGCTCCCTCAGGCGGTCCTGTAGACGTCGGGGCGGTGGATCTCGAGGTAGCGCGCGGGATCGGGCGGCGCGCGGAACCCGAACGGCGCGTAGAGCGCATGCGCGTCGCGGGTCATGAGGCAGATGCGGCGCAGGCCCTGCAGGTCGGGATGCGCCAGCACGCACTCCACCAGCCACTTGCCCAGGCCCGCGCCGCGGTGCGCCTCCTCGACGAACACGTCGCAGAGGTAGCCGAAGGTGGCGCGGTCGGTCACCACGCGCGCGAAGCCCACCTGCGCCTCGCCCTGGAAGAGGCCCAGGCACAGCGAATTGCGGATGGCGCGCTCGACCGTCTCGCGAGGTACGCCCGGAGCCCAGTAGCTGCGCCCCGAAAGATAGTTGTGGACCGAGGCCACGTCGAGGCGGGCGGGGTCGTCGCTCACCAGGTAGCCGGCGCGCTGCCACTCCATCGGCATCAGCTGCGGTAATCCGCGTTGATCTTCACGTAATCGTAGGAGAAATCGCAGGTCCACGCGGTCGCCGATTCGATGCCGCGGCCCAGCGTCACCAGGATCGAGATCTCCGCGGGCTTCATCACCGCCTTGCCCTGCTCCTCGGTGTAGGAGGCGGCGCGGGCGCCCTTCTCGACCACGACCACGTCGCCGAGCGACAGCCCCACCTTGCCCTGGTCCAGGTCCGCCACGCCCGCCTTGCCCACCGCCGCGAGGATGCGCCCCAGGTTCGGATCGGAAGCGAAGAACGCGGTCTTCACCAGCGGCGAGTTGGCGATCGACTTGGCGACCTTCATCGCCTCCGCGATGCTGGAGGCTTCGTCCACGGTGATGGTGATGAACTTGGTGGCACCCTCGCCGTCGCGCACGATCGCCTGGGCGAGGAGCTGCGCCACCTCGGTAAGCGCTACCGCGAGACGCCCGAACTCGGCGGTGCCGGTGCCGACGATCTCGGGGTTGCCCGCGCGGCCGGTGGCGGCGAGCAGCAGCGTGTCGTTGGTGGAGGTGTCGCCGTCGATGGTGATGGCGTTGAACGACCGCTCGGTGATGTGGCGCGCCATGTACTGCAGCGCCTCCTCGCCGATCGCGGCGTCGGTGGCGATGAGGCCCAGCATCGTCGCCATGTTGGGCTCGATCATGCCCGCGCCCTTGGAGATGCCGGTGATTGAGACGGTCTTGCCGTCGATCACCACTTGGCGAGACACCGCCTTGGCGACGGTGTCGGTGGTCATGATCGCCTCGGCGGCCGTCGCCCAATGGGCGGGATCGAGGTCTGCATGCGCCGCGGGAATGCCCGCCTTGATGCGATCGACCGGCAGCGGCTCCATGATGACGCCCGTGGAAAGCGGCAGCACCTGGTTGTTCTCGATGTCGAGCGCGCTGCCCACGGCGGCGCATACCGCACGCGCATTGGCGAGGCCCGATTCGCCGGTGCCCGCATTGGCGACCCCGGTGTTCACCACGATGGCGCGGATCGGGTCGCCCGCCGCCAGGTGCTCGCGGCACACCTGCACCGGGGCCGCGGCGAAGCGGTTGCGGGTGAAGACGCCCGCGACACGCGTGCCCTCGTCGAGGGCCACCAGGAGCACGTCCTTGCGATTGGGCTTGCGCACGCCGGCGCTGGCGATGCCGAGGCGCACGCCCGCGATGCTGAGGAGGTTCTCCGCGCGGGGCGGTTCGAGGTTCACGGCCATGGGAGTCTCGCGGAAAAGCGGCCGCTCAATTATCTCACGGTCGCTCGACGGCTCCGGGAAACGACTTGGGCCGCAGGCGCGCCATGAAAAACGTGTCGACGTATTCCCCGTCGCGCAGCGCGAACGCGCGATGCGTGCCCTCGACCTCGAAGCCGAACTTGCGGTAGAGCGCGATGGCGCGCTCGTTGTCGGTGTAGACGGTGAGCTCGAGGCGCACCACGTTCATCCACTTGTCCGCGGTATCGCACAGCGCCTGCATCAGCGCCGAGCCGACACCCTTGCCCTTGTGGTCGCTGCGCACCGTCATTCCGACATGCATGGCGTGGGCTCGGCGCGGATTGGGGAAGGCATGCAGGCCCGCGTTGCCGATCACCTCGCCGTCGATGCAGGCCGCGAAGACCACGTCGCCCTCCTTCGGCTCGACGAGCCGCTTGCGCCACAACTCGCGCGAGGGAAACGGCGGCTGCAGCGTGCCCCAGTACGATTCCCGGTCCTGGAAGGTGCGGTAGAACGCCTCGAAGTCTTCGGGCTCGGCGCGGCGGATGACGATATCCATTCGCGCAGGATAGCTTTTCTTTGCTGCGCGGGTTAAGGACACGGCGTGCAGGGAAACGGCAGCTTGCAGTAAAGCGTGAAGGGACCTTCTTCGCACGCATCCACGGCACGATGCGCGGCTGACGGTGGTTGCGGGGAAGCGCAGCGCCGCCTCCCATCGAAAGTGGGGGCAGAAGGTCGCAAACGCGAGCGGCGGGGCGAGGGACGTTCGCAGGGACCTTTGGGAAGCGCCTCGAGGCCAGGGGAGGAGCGGAGTCCGTTTCTCGCGAAGAGCGACGCGGCCCACGCTGCCCGCCTCACTCCCCGCCAAAACCGCCGCTAGCCCTTCTTCGCGAGAACCGCTCCGTACCCTGGCGCGAGGCACATCCCGAGCCGTGAGCG
>JANMHV010000468.1:0-13734 GCA_031375445.1 Burkholderiales bacterium
TGTAATCCTTGCCCAGGGCGCGCGCCTCGGCCTTGTGTCGATCGAGCAATCGCCGCGTGGCCTCGCGCTGCGCAGGCGTGAGGGCGAGGCCATCGGCCAGCTCCAGCACGTGCATCGGACCGGGCAGGCCATTCAGCTCCGCCGCCTTGGCGAAGCCCATGCCCTTGCCCTCCAGGTACCCGGCGACGTCTTCGGCGGACAAAGCCTTTAGCGCGCGGCCCTCCTGCCCGGCGTAGGGTGACTGGGACATGGCCGGGAGTGCCGGAAGGAGCAGCATCAGCAAATGTGCGGTTCGGTTCATGACCGCGATTCTAGGGGAAAATCACCGGATGTCGCCCGCCGAATGGGGAACCCTGCACTCGATCGCGCTCGCCTCGCTCCTGGCGTGGGCGAGCGGCGTGCGCCTGTACTTCGTCATCTGCGCCATGGGCCTCACCGGCTATTTCGGCTGGTACACGCTGCCCGACGGCCTCAGGGTGCTGCAGAACCCCTGGGTGATGGGCGCGGCAGGCCTCATGCTCGCCATGGAGTTCCTGGTGGACAAGGTCCCCGGGCTCGACAGCGCCTGGGACGCGATCCACACCTTCATCCGCATTCCCGCCGGCGCGCTGCTCGCCGCGGGAGCCACGGGCGACACGCTTAGCGCCATGACCATCGCCGCCGGCATCATCGGCGGCACGATCACGGCGGGGACGCACTTCACCAAGTCCGGCACCCGGGCGCTGATCAACACCTCGCCCGAGCCCTTCTCCAACTGGGGTGCCTCGATCGGCGAGGATGCCGCGGTGGTGACCGGGTTCTGGCTGGCGCTCATGCACCCGGCGGTCTTCCTCGGGCTGCTCGCCATTTTCCTGCTGCTCGTGATGCTGCTGCTGCCCCGCCTGTGGCGCGGGGTGCGCAAGCTCTACTCCTTCCTCCAGGCGCGCATGCCCGCGCCCCACTCGCGCCAACCCTGATGAGCGAACGGGGGGAGATCGAGGCGCCGGAGACGCCGCCGAGCATCGGGCCGGAGCGCGTGGTGAAGGCGGCCGGCTACTCGCGCGACGGGTTGCGCGCCGCATGGCGCACGCAGGGCGCCTTCCGGCAGGAAGTCCTGGCAGCCGCGGTGCTCCTGCCGCTCGCGGCGTTCGTCCCGGTGACGCTCCTCGAGCGCGTGCTGCTCGCATCGAGCGTGCTCTTCGTGATGGTGGTCGAGCTGCTCAATACCGGCATCGAGGTCGCGATCGACCGCATCTCGAGGGAGCCGCACCCGCTCTCCAAGTTCGCCAAGGACGTCGGCAGCGCCGCGGTGATGTTCTCGCTCGTGATCGCGGGAATGATCTGGCTCGCGATCCTGTGGCCGGTGCTGGCCGGGTGGGCCAGGAGCGCGGCGGGAAGCGTTTTTTAGGAGGGGATCGCAGCCTGCCGTGATTGAGCGCCGCAATCGACTGGATCGGAAGATCTCATTGGATTCGTGACGCGCAAGTTCCTACCATCTGCCGATCGATCCGAGGAGAGCGCCATGAACGACCAAGCCCAATGTCCCTTCACCCACAAGGGGAAGCAAACCCGCGGCAACGCGGCGTGGTGGCCGGACCAGCTGAACCTCTCGGTGCTGCACCAGCACCATGGCCTGGGCGACCCGATGCTCGAGGACTTCGACTACAAGCGGGAGTTCCAGCATCTGGACCTCGATGCCGTCATCAAGGACTTGCATGCGCTGATGACCGACTCGCAGGAATGGTGGCCGGCGGACTATGGGCACTACGGCCCGTTCTTCATCCGCATGGCATGGCATGCGGCGGGCACCTACCGCATCTTCGATGGCCGCGGCGGCGCGCGTTCCGGCGAGCAGCGCTTCGCGCCCCTCAACAGCTGGCCCGACAACGGCAACCTCGACAAGGCGCGGCGCCTCCTGTGGCCGATCAAGCAGAAGTACGGGCGCAGGCTTTCATGGGCCGACCTCATGATCCTGGCGGGCAACGTCGCCCTCGACTCGATGGGTTTCAGGACCTTCGGGTTCGGCGGTGGCCGCGAAGATGTCTGGGAGCCGCAGCCGATCGACTGGGGCCCGGAGTCCACCTGGCTCGGTGACGAGCGCTACAGCGGGGAGCGTGAGCTCGCGCAGCCGCTGGGGGCGGTCCAGATGGGCCTCATCTACGTGAACCCTGAAGGCCCCAATGGAAATCCCGATCCCGTCGCCTCGGCACGGGACATCCGCGAAACCTTCGCCCGCATGGCGATGGACGACGTCGAGACGGCGGCTCTGGTGGCCGGCGGCCACACGTTCGGCAAGTGCCACGGCGCGGGCCCCGCGCACCATCTGGGCAAGGAGCCCGAAGGCTCGAACATCGAGGAGCTTGGCTTCGGCTGGAAGAACGCCTATGAGTCCGGCAGCGGCGCCCATGCCATCACCAGCGGACTGGAGGGCGCGTGGACGCATACGCCGACGCAATGGGACATGAGCTATCTCGAGACGCTGTTCGGCTTCGAGTGGGAGCTCACGAAGAGCCCGGCGGGCGCCCACCAGTGGAAGCCGAAGGGTGACGCGGGCCGCGACGTGCCGGACGCGCATGTGAAGGGAAAGCTGCACCAGCCGATGATGACGACCGCGGACCTGGCGCTGCGCTTCGACCCGGAGTACGAAAAGATCTGCCGGCATTTCCTGGCGAATCCGGCGGAGTTCGCGGATGCCTTCGCGCGCGCCTGGTTCAAGCTCACGCACCGCGACATGGGACCGAAGGTGCGCTACCTGGGTCCGCTGGTGCCGAAGGAGGACCTGCTGTGGCAGGACCCGGTGCCCGCGGTCGACCATCCGCTGGTGAGCCAGGCGGACGTCGCGTCGCTCAAGAAGACGCTGGTCGAGTCGGGCTTGTCGACACCGCAACTGGTGAAGGCGGCGTGGGCCTCGGCATCCACTTTCCGCGGCACCGACATGCGCGGCGGGGCGAACGGCGCGCGCGTCCGGCTGGCCCCGCAGAAGGACTGGGAGGCCAACGACCCCGCGGAGCTGGCCCACGTGCTGTCGCGGCTCGAGGCGATCCAGCGCGAATTCAACGCCGCGCAATCGGGCGGCAAGCGCATCTCGCTTGCGGACCTCATCGTGCTTGGCGGCTGCGCGGCGGTGGAGGCTGCCGCCCGCAAGGCGGGGCACAGCGTCACGGTGCCGTTCACGCCGGGCCGCACCGACGCCTCGCTCGAGCAGACCGACGTGAACTCGTTCGAAGTCCTGGAACCCGCTGCCGATGGTTTCCGCAATTACGTGCGGCGCGGGTCGGAGGCGACGGTGGCCACGGCGCTCATCGACAGGGCGAGCCTGCTCACCCTCACCGCGCCCGAAATGACCGTGCTGGTCGGCGGCCTGCGATCCCTCGGTGCCAATTCCGGGAACGTTCCGCACGGCGTCTTCAGCAGTCGGCCCGGGATGCTCACGCCGGACTTCTTCGTGAACCTTCTCGACATGCGCACGGCCTGGTCGCGGGGCACTGCGCCCGGTGTCTTCGAAGGCAAGGACCGCAAGACGGGCGAGGTGCGCTGGACGGCAACGCTGGCCGACCTCGTCTTCGGGTCCAACGCGCAGCTGCGAGCCCTGTCGGAGGTGTACGCGGCGGCCGACGGCGAGGCGCATTTCATCGCCGACTTCGTGGCGGCGTGGGACAAGGTGATGAATCTCGACCGCTTCGAGCTCGTCTACGGCCGGAAGGTTGCGTGAGGGACGGCGCGTCGCCACGCGGCTACCTGAAGACCCTCGTGAGCGACTTCGTGACCGCGTTTTTCCCTGCCCTGATCGCCGCTGCCGTGGTGATCGTGGTGGCCGCCGGATTCCTTTCTGCCCGCTGACTTCCCGCGCCCGTTGCTGCGATTGAATCCGGCACGGGTCGCCGCCACGTCTTGGTACATTGACCCGAACTCCCCTGGCGACCCCGACATGACCGAATCCGAAACCCGCGCGATCCTCACCCTGAGCCTCATGGCGGCCTTCGCCGACGGCGAAAAGCACGAGCGCGAGCGCGACGAGATCAAGCGCATCGCCGAGGGCCTCGCCGGGCACGATGCCGTGAACCTGCCCACGCTTTACCAGGACGTGCTGATGAAGCGCGTGTCGCTGGCGAGCATCGCTTCGGCGCTCGCCACCACGGAGTCGCGCCACCTCGCCTACGAGATGGCGGTGTGCGTGTGCGACGCGGACGGCGCCCAGTCCGAGGCGGAGCGCCGTTTCCTTGGCGAGGTCCGCGCGGCGCTCGCCATGCCCGCCACGGCCGGGGTCGAGTTTGCGCAAGCGGCCGATGCACTCGCCGCGGTGCCGCTTGCGGCCGGAGCCGTTGCCGCGCACTCATCGACTCGTGTTGCGGTGGACGATGCCGAGCTCGACCGCGCCATCCTCGGTGCCTCGATCACCAATGGAGCGCTCGAGTTGCTGCCCGAGACGCTCGCGACGATGGCGATCATCCCGCTGCAGATGAAGCTCGTGTACCGCATCGGCAAGGCGCACGGCTACGAGCTCGACAGCGGGCACGTGAAGGATTTCCTCGCAACCGCCGGCGTCGGCCTCACTTCACAGTATCTCGAGCAGGCGGGGCGCAAGCTTCTCGGCGGATTGCTCGGCAGCATCGGCGGCGGGCTGCTCGGGGGGCTGGGGCGCCAGGCCGTGAGCTCCGGGATGAGCTTCGCCAGCACCTACGCGCTGGGACATCTCGCGAAGCGGTACTACGCGGGCGGGCGAACGCTTTCCGCGCAGGTGCTCAAGGATGCGTACGAAAGCGTGGTGCAGGAAGGCCGAAGCCTGCAGGGCGAGTACCTCCCCGCGATTCGGGAACAGGCCCGGACCCTCGATGCGGGGAAGGTGCTGGCGATGGTGCGGGGGGCGTGACGCTCGCGCGCCACACCCTCGTGCCCCACAAGCCGGCAACCCGTCAGTGCTGCGGGTACTCGAGCTGCAACGCGACGATGCCCGCCGTGCGAGGCCCGTAGGCGTGGCCGATTTCCGCCAGCGCGGATTCGAGCGCATTCACCTTCGGATCTCCCGCCAGCGCCACGACGCGATCTTGCGTCTGCAGGGAGGCCTCGACCCGGTCCGGAATCAGCGTGAGGCCGCGGCGAGTCTTCACGGGGGCATCCGATCGGGCGAGTGAATAGGCGGCCGACCGGAAGGTTCGCGAGTACGCGTCGGCTGTGAGGGAGAGTGCCAGCTCGTCGACGCCGTCTTCGACCGGGATCGCGACTTTCTCCCGCGACCAGAATGCGGCGGTGTTGAGTGCCACGGTCATGAGCGTGCCCGCAGTGAGGCGGAAGGGTCGGCTTTCATGGGCGGGCGACCAATCCTCGACGCCCATGGACTGCGCGATCTCCCGCGCGCGTGACCGGCCCGCAAGGGATTCGACGAGCGCAAGCGAGGCGGGGATCGACGCGGAGATGCCAGTGGTGGTCATGAGCTTGCCGTCGACCACGTAGCGCTGGTCATCGACCCATTGCGCGCCGGGGTAGTTGCGCACCAGCGAATCGCGCGAGAACCAGTGGCCGGTGACCCGTTTTCCCTCGATGAGCCCGGCATTGGCGAGCACCCAGAGTCCGTCGCAGATTCCGACCATCGTGGCGCCCTTGTCGGCCTGCTGCCGTACCCATCTCAGCAGTGCCGCATTGGTGCGGTCATGCACGGCCGGGACGATCACGTAGTCGGCGCCCTCGGGGTAGCGCGCGTCGAAGCCCTCGATGCTGTCGTCCGGTTGGATCGCGAGCGCCGGCGACAGCCGCATCGCGCCGGACTTCACGCCGAGCGAGACCACGTCGGCGACGCCCGATTCCTTCAGCACCGAATAGGGGACGATGAAATCGGTGACCTCGGTCATCGCGTTGTCGCCGACCACCGCGATGAGGGGGCGCGAGTGCCGCGGCGTACGCTCGACCTGGGCCGATACGCCCGTTGCCAGCGCGGCCGTCATCGCCGCCACCCCGCATGCCGCCATCAAGATGACGGCGAAGATCTGCTTCTTCATGGACTGCCTCCCTGGTTGGATGAGGAGGCCAGTATTCCCAATCCCGATATGGCAGGAATGACATTGTTGCAGTAAATTCTGCCAATGACCTCTCCGCGACACGTGGCGCTCTTCGCCTTCGAGGGCGTGCAGGTGCTCGACATCACCGGCCCGGCCTCGGTCTTCGCCGCCGCCAACGACGCGGCGGGGTCGCGCCATTACGTGGTCCACGTCGTTTCCGCAAAGGGCGGCCTGCTGCAAAGCAACTGCGCGGTGGCGATCGCCACGCGGGCGATGAAAGAGGTGCGGCCGGGATCGATCGACACCCTGCTCATCGCAGGCGGCGAAGGGGAGGCGTTGCGTGCGCTGGCCGACGATGCCCCGGTGCGTCGGTGGATCGAGCGGACCGCGGCCGGCGCCCGGCGTTACGGCTCGATCTGCACCGGAGCTTTCGTGCTCGCGCACTTCGGGCTGCTCGAAGGCAAGCGCGTCGCGACGCACTGGGCTTCCTGCGGGCTCCTGGCTCAGCTCTATCCCGGCTTCGATGTAGATGCGAATGCCCTCTACGTGGAGGATGGGCGCCTGTGGACCTCAGCCGGTGTTACCACCGGCATCGACATGTCGCTCGCGATCGTCGAGCGCGACCTGGGGCCCGCCGTCGCCGCAACCATCGCCAAGCGCCTTGTCCTCTATGTGCGCAGGCCCGGATTCCAGTCGCAGTTCAGCCCGGTGCTTGCGGCCCAGTCGAAGGCCGGAGCGCCATTCGCCGAGTTGATCGAGTGGATGGGCGAAAACCTCACGCAGTCGCTCGACGTTCCGCGCCTCGCCGAGCGATCGGCGATGTCCGATCGCACCTTCCATCGGCAGTTCACGAGCAGCGTCGGCGACACGCCGGCGCGCTTCGTCGAAAAACTTCGGCTGGATCGCGCACGCCAGCTGATCGGGACGAGTGCCACGCTGAAGGAGATCGCGGGGAAGGTGGGCTTCGCCTCGGCCGCGACGCTCTCGCAGGCTTTCGAGCGACACTTCGGGATGACGCCGGCGCTGTTTCGCGAGGTGCATGCGGCTCGATCGGAGCAAGGATGAAGCGTGCCAGCCTCGCCTTCGTGTTCCTCTGGTTCCTGGTCGGCGGCATCGCGCACTTCGTCGCGACCGAGACCGAGATGCGCATCGTGCCCTACATCCCCTGGCCGCGCGAAGTGGTGCTGGTGAGTGGCGTGTTCGAGCTGCTCGGGGCCGCGGGCCTCGTGTGGCGCCGCACACGCCGCGCCGCGGGTGTCGGGCTTTTCGTCCTGACGGTCCTGGTGACGCCGGCGCATGTCTACATGCTGCAGCGGCCCGAGCTTTTCGACTTGCCGTACTGGGCCCTGGTGCTTCGCTTGCCGATCCAGGTGGCGCTGCTGGCGTTGATCGCCTGGAGCACTTGGCGGGTGTCCGACGGCGCCTGAGTTTTGCCGATGGCCGTCAGATTCAGCGCAGCCGCCGCACCATATCCGCGATCACGATGTTGTTCATCGCGCGGAGCATCCGCAACTCGCCCGCGAAGTTGAAGTTCGCAGGAGCGCCAATCCGGGCGTTTTCGGTCTCGATCCGTGCGAGAAGCTCGGGGCCTGCAGCGGCTACTCGATCCACCAGTCGCCCGAGCTCGCGCGTGGCGATCGCCGACGGGACGTCCATCGCTTCTCCCGCCTGAAGCACGGTGTCCCTCGTGACCTCCCCGAAGCGCGAGGCTCCGGGCAGCGGCAAGGCGAGATCCAGCCCAGGCCAGGATGGCTGTTCCGAAAAGGCCCTCGTCGCGTACACCGCGGTTGCCACGAGGTCGTATGCGGGCGCCAACTCGATGCCGTCCGCGCTCACCAAGGCCGAAATATTCTTGAGGTGGTTGTCGCCGTTGCCCACCAGGAGGTTGAACACCAACCACCGGTAGATCGCGAGGCGCGCGGAGGCGGGAGATCGGCAGGCGCTGGCGATCGCGGACAGGGATTCGACGGTTGCAGCCCTGTACTTGAACGTTCGCGCCCGACCGAGTAGCTGGCACGTGTCGATCAGATGCTTCCGGCGTACCGCGTTGCCATCCCGGACGCGATCGAACCGCTCGACGACGTAGACCGGCTCCGGCACATAGCGGCGAACCACCTTCGGGACGCTCAGGCCGACCATCCCGGCGAGAAGCATCGTGAAGTATTCGTTGATGACGGTATGTGGATAGGTGGCTTCGGGATGGTCCGGCTTCAGGATGTGCGTCGACGCGTCGCCCGGGAGGGGCTCGTAGAGGTCGTTGCCGTCGAGCACTACGAGCAGCTTGTGCTGCGCGCCTGCCACGGACATGCGCTTTGGCGCATCGTGGATGAGAGCCACGCGCGGCAGGTTGCGGATTCGCGCGGATAACACCTCGTCGGGAAGCGGCACCCTTCCGGTGGCGGCCGTTCGGGCCTCCCCGGGGGAGAGGAGCACCAGGGACCCCGCCGACTCGGCCCCGAAGCAGGCCAGCAATCCAAAGGCGTCTTCCGCGGCGAGCTTCGCCTCGCGCGAATAGATCGTGCGAAGGCCTTCCTCCGGCAGGAGGTTGTCGAAGTACCACTGGACCTGGCGCTCGCTGGCGCCATCCACCATTCGACCCCCAGCGCGAGGGAGCTTGGGTGAAAGGTCGAAGGCGAGCGGATCCTTGGCCCACTCGGGCTCGTAGGTCCAGGCCCAGACGTCACCCTCTTCGGAGAGCACTCCCACGCGGCGGTCGTTGATGAATGCGTGGAGCTCGCGCATGCGTCAGGCCGTTGGCTTCTTCGGCGCTCGCTTGCGCCGTTCACGTGGACCCCGAGCTCGCAATGCGAGAAGAGTTGGCTGTGTTGCGTCGGGTGCGTCGATGAGGACTTTCAGCCCAAGTTGCTGCAGCAGCTTCAACACGAGGCCGAGTTGCACAGTCGCCTTGCCGTGTTCGACGTCGCCGGCGAAGACCGGCCCCACTCCCGCGAATGCGGCGGCATCGTCGAGCCGGAGCCCTTGCGCTTTCCTCGCGGCCCGGACCAAAAGTCCGAGCTCTGCTGGATTTGATATGGGCACTTGCATTGGCGACCTCGAATGTATTCGTTCGGATAGATTCTTCGCTTGCAGCGTCAACTTGTCAATAAATATATTCAGCTGGATATATAAATCCGAAGCTCTCCTCCGAAAGCATCTATATCTATGTGATCAAATATATAAACGCTGCTAGGGCCTCGGAGACTGAGACGCTCTGGTAAGATTCTTACTGCAATCCAGTCTTACCGGAGGAGTCATGAGAATCACCAGCAAGGGCCAGGTCACAATTCCCCAGGCAATCCGCGAGGAGGCTGGGCTCATGCCCCATACCGAAGTGGAGTTCGAACTCAAAGGTGGCAAGGTGATCCTGAAGCCACTTGGCAAGCCCACGACCCGCGCCCACCGGGCCATCGGGCGCCTGCGCGGCTCCCTCAAGCACGTGAGGATGAGTACCGACCAGATCATGGCCCTCACGCGCGACAAGGATTGAGCGTGGCACCGGTATTGGTCGACACGAACGTGCTGATCGACGTGGCGACGGAGGATCCTCGCTGGCTGGAGTGGTCCAGTACACATCTCGCCAACGCCATGGAGTCCGGGCAGGTGGCGCTGAATCCTGTGATCTACGCGGAGTTCTCCGTGTACTACAACGCCATCGAGGAGTTAGAAGCTGCCCTGTCGGGCTTCGATTTCCAGCGTCTCGCCATTCCTTTCGAAGCGGCGTTCCTGGCGGGGAAGGTATTCAAGCGTTACCGGGAGCGCGGCGGGCAGCGAAATGCGCCGCTTCCGGACTTCTTCGTCGGAGCCCACGCCGCTGTCGAGGGACTCACCTTGTTGACTCGCGATGCAAAGCGCTACCGCGAATACTTCCCGAAACTCAAGATGATCACGCCTCGGTGAAGGTACCCGGCGGGGAGTGGAGGGGAATGGCGCCCCGAAGACGAATCGAACGTCCGACCTGCCCCTTAGGAGGGGAGGAAAGGCGCAATCGTCCGCTACGAGGTGCAACCTAGAGCAATGATTTTACGGGAAAGACGGTTGCGGAGCATTGCTCGCGGTTGCTGGGTTTTGCGTTCGATCCGCTATTTTTCCGCTACTTTTTCGACCTGCCCCTTCCCGTAGGAGACAGTTCAGCGGGGAGTTCGGTGCAAAGCCTATTTGACTTGGTTTGATTAGTCGTAGCCACGCTACGACTATCAAAGGTTTTCTAATGAGGGCGAAGGGGAGGGGCCGGCGCATTCGCCTTCTCTTGAACCGCCTTGCATTGGGCGATCAAGGCGTCAAACGACTCGGCATCGTCTAGCAGGAGGCCGTCTTCGACCATGTGCTGGTAATCGGCAGCCAGTTTCGCGAGCGCGCCGTCGGTCGGAACCAGTCTGAGTCCTCCGGAAACTGCCGCGACGTAGTCGATCACGATTCCGTCGCCGTCCTTCTCCGTGAAGAAGATGTTCTTGTGATCCGCGACGTTCTTTGCAAGACTCTTGTCGGCAATTGCCGCGTCGGCGAAACCGGCTACGTCGAGTCGTGTCACGTCGTGCCAGTGACGTGCGAATCGATCACCGCCGCGGAATTCGCCTTGGGCACAGAAGACATGAATCGCGGTGGCCTTCTCCCAGAATGTTCGTTCCGGGCGCATGACCATCGGTCTCGCGGATGGAAATGTGATGGATGGCACGTGCTCGGCGGCATCGCATACAACGTCGCGCAGTTCACTAGGCTCACCCGTGGAGCGCGCACCAAACTCCAGCGTCACCGTGGGCTTGACGTAGCCTGTGCCGGTAGCGAGGGCTTCGTACTCGATGAGGATCTTTTCCCCGTCAGCCTTTGCCGTAGCGGATAGTTTTTGCTGACCGATCGCGGTGGAAAGCGTGGGCAACATCTTGTTGGACACCCATTCTGCGAGCCTTTCGCGGATTGCCTTGGTCCATTTCTTTTCCTGACTTTTGCTTGGCGGGAGCAACGAACCTGATTTGCCAATGAGATCGCCAGCGATTTCTCGGATGTCGTAGGTTAGATCGATGTCTTCGGAGAATCGCCGTATCACTTTGTAGGCTTTCGATAGTGACGTTCCTCCTTTGAAAACCAGGTGAGCGGCGTACGGACTTCCAAAGATCTGCTGCAAAGACCAGGCGACCCAGACATCCTTCTCGAGTAGATGAATGGGCCGTCCAGACGCGTCAGCAGCAAAGGTCAATGCTTCGCGGCGCTCCTTGTCGGGCAACGTGAAGAAATCAGCCATCGCTCAAAAGCTGGCTTACCTCGTGTGCCATCCAGGTCGGTAGATGAGAGCGGGCTGATGCAACTTCTTTCAGTTCGCTTGACCGCAACTTTTGCTTGAGTTGGCTGATTGCGCTGCCAGCTTTTTCTGGACCAAGCCACGCCAGAGCTCGAACTACATCGCCAGCTCCACTGCCAGGTAGAACGAGTTGCCATGGCGCAGCGTGTCGGAGCTCCACTGTCTGTGCGCCGACTTTCAGCCGACGGCTACGACCCGAGGTGAGGTAGACCTCGCGTGTCGGTACCTGTTGGGTGAGCCCCAATCGATTGGCGGCGGCAGCGCCGTGTGCCACGATCGTTTCACCACGTTGCTTCGAAAGGCCTTTGACCATGCTCGCAGTTGAAGGGGCTCGGTTGCCGAACTTGCCCGCGACGGGTTTTACATATGTGCCACGTCCGACTCGCATCAAGGCGCCGCTGCGAGCTAGGCGAGACAACGTCTGATCCACAGCCGCCCTGTTGCCCAGATGTAGCAATTCTTTGGCAGCCAAAGGCGTTCCCTCCGCGACTCGGGTGGCATGCGCTAGGACCTTTTCGGTAAGTGTCGGCATTGCAGCTTTCATAGTGTCAGAAGTATAGCTGTATTTCTGACAGGTACCTAATGCAGGCGTTCCCCCTTCCTGAGCTTGTTAGCGGCTATTAGTCGTGTTATTATGCGTATAGTTTTACGTCTAATATAGAAACAAGCCCTAAAAGTTCAGCTTAATAACAATGAGATACAGCATGCCTAATGAACTTCTGATCGAACCATCGCCCGTCCGGAGCGCCCGGTGGGGGCAAGAGCGGCGCCTGGAGTTCATCGACTTTCGATTGCTCTGGGAGGGGCGAATCAATCGAGGCGAGCTCGTAGAGTTCTTTGGAACATCCATTCAGCAGACCTCACTGGATCTCGCCCGCTACATGGAGATCGCGCCTGGCAATCTTGAGTACGACAAGCGCGAAAAGGTCTATCGAGCGACAAGCACATTCAAGCCGGCGCTAACGCCGGCTGACTCTCAATCTTTCCTCAATCAGCTAGTAGGCGTGACGACCGGTACGTTGTCGCCTTCGCTGTCATTTGTTGGGTGGCGACCTCCCTGCGACATTGTCCAATTTCCCACGCGCGCGATACGGCCCGAGATTCTCATGCAGGTCCTGTGGGCAATCCGAGACGGTGAGGACGTTGAGATCGCCTATCAGTCGATGCGGCGACCGGCTCCAAGCCGTCGCTGGCTCGCGCCACACTCAATCGCTTTCGACGGAACCCGTTGGCACATGCGAGCTTGGTGTCACGAGAACGCCGACTTTCGTGACTTCGTACTTACCCGAATTCAGCATGTGCACGAGTCACGGAAGTCCGAAATCGATCCACTCTCGGATCGGCGCTGGCATACATATGCAACGGTGATCCTGAGTCCTCGCAGTGGCCTGACGGATCAGCAGCGTCAAGCAGTTGAGGTGGACTTCGGCATGAAGAACGGAGTGCTTCAGGTCCCTGTTCGGGAAGCGCTCGTCTTCTACTTCGTAAGGCAACTGCAGTTGGATCGGGACGCAAGCAGCAGCGTGCTCCGCGGACAACCAATCGAATGGGTCAACGAGAAGGAATTGAGCCATCTGCTTCTCGAAGCTGCACATCCATGACAGCGCTTCGTGCGAATCGGCAACGCGTTTACTTCCGTTCAATCTTGCAAGGGGAATACTAAATGAGCGAGCACAACCACTTCTTCGTAGATGCGAAGAGATACGACACCGATCGCACTGCGCTCACCGGCGCGGAGATCAAGGCGAAAGCCAACGTCCGGGCCGACTACCAGCTATTCCTGGAAGAAGAGGGTGACAAGCCCGACAGGCCGATTTCGGATGGCGAGAGCGTGAACCTCGAACACAAGCCCAAGCACTTCTACGCCGTGCCGCCAGCCACGTTCGGTGCCAAATGATCGATGCGCAGATCGAGGCGCTGAAGGCGAAGCGCGCCGCGAACGGCGCTCCGCCCCCGAGCCACACGCCGCTGCAGAACGGGGGGCACCTGATCTTGGTTCCTGGGGTTGATATCGGGCCGGGGTGGAACAGGAGGAATGCGGACGTGTTGTTCGTGGCTCCGCCCGGGTATCCAGCGGCGCAGCCCGACTGCTTTTGGGTCGAGCCTGATGGCCTACGACTGGAAGGGGGAGGAACGCCGCAGGCCTCGAACGACGCCAACCCGATCCCTGGAGACGTAGTGGGCGGACGCAGAACCACATGGTTTTCATGGCATCTGCAAACCTGGGATCCGAATCGGGATTCGCTGTTGACGTTCTTCAACGTAGTCATGAAGCGTCTGACCCCGGCTCGATGATCGAACTCACCGTCGACGCTGCAGATCTCAGCACGCTACAGGCCACGCTGCTAAAGGGCGATACCGAGTACTGCGCAGTACTGTACGCATCGCGGGCGATTGGCGCCCACGGCCGAATGAGACTTCTCGGCCGAGAAATCGTCGTTCCGCCAAACGAGGACTACGAGTCGCGGC
>JANMHV010000255.1:0-2510 GCA_031375445.1 Burkholderiales bacterium
CAGCGTTACTACCGTCACGAATCGGGCGTGATCGGCCTGCCGATGCGCTTCTCGATATACCTTCCACCCGCCGCGATCCAGGGCCAGCGACTGCCGGTGCTGTTCTACCTCGCTGGCCTCACCTGCAACGAAGAGACCTTCTTCGCCAAGTCAGGCGTTCAGCGCGCCGCCTCCCAGCTCGGCGTCGCCGTCGTGTGTCCCGACACCAGCCCTCGCGGCGCCGGCATCCCCGGGGAAGCGGAGTCCTGGGATTTCGGCGTGGGCGCGGGCTTCTACCTCGATGCCACGCGCGAGCCGTGGCGGCAGCACTGGAAGATGGAAAGCTACTTCCTCGACGAGCTGATCCCGCTGGTGGGCGAGACCTTCTCGGTGGACCTGGCACGGGCGGGCATCTTCGGCCACTCGATGGGCGGCCACGGCGCGCTCACGCTGGCGCTGCGCCACCCGGGCCTCTTCCGCTCGGTATCCGCGTTCGCGCCGGTGGTGGCGCCGATGCACGCGCCCTGGGGCGTGAAGGCGTTCACCGCCTACCTCGGCCCCGAGCGCGAGGCTTGGAAGTCGCACGACGCCTCCGAGCTGATGGCTTCCTACGAGGAGTCCCCCTACCCCGAGGGCATCCTCATCGACCAGGGCCTGAACGACAAATTCCGCGTCGAGCAGCTGATGCCGGAGCGTTTCGAGGATGCCTGCGAGCAGGCCGGGCAACCGCTCACGCTGCGCCGGCACGCGGGCTACGACCACAGCTACTACTTCATCTCCACCTTCGTCGACGATCACCTGCGGCACCACGCCGAGCGACTCGGCTGACGCCGCCCCGGGTTCGGGGCGGCGCCGGCCCATCACAGGGCGCTCCAGATCGCGCCCCGCAGGATCGCGATGAGGATCGTCACGAGCACGGCTCCCATCGCCGCATTGTCCCGGGTGGTGGCGAAGTCCATCTCACTCCTCCGTCGATGCATAGAACTCGGGCTTGCACTCGACCGCGCCGGTGGTGGGGGAAACTTCACCATCGCTGCGGGCCATCTCGTGGTTGAACCAGGCGTCGCGGCGGACGTCGGCGCAGCTCACGGTGTCGCTGGTGGGGACGTTGAACTCGCCGACCGCGTACGCGACGGGAAGCAGGTAGTCGCCGCCCTCCGCATTCGCCGGGGCCGGAAGCAGCGCCATGGAGGCGAGCGAGGCCATCGGGACCAGCACGAATTTCTTCAAGGTCTTGAACATTTTCATCTCCTGGTTGTGGGTGGGTGCTGCTGGACGAACCTTCCGCCTGCGACCCCCCGCCAGTCCTTAAGGGCGCCTTAAACGTTCTGAAGGCGGGCGATGCCATCGCCGCCGATTGGGAATACCATCGTCGCGTGTGATCCGCCGGGGGAAGACGTGGCCGTTGTCTACCGATTCGGTGAGGTGGAGGTGAGGCCGGACGAGCGCCAGCTGCTCGTGGCCGGGAAGCCCGCGCCCGTGGGCGCGCGTGCCTTCGACGTGCTCCTCGCCTTGATCGACCACCGCGACCGCGTGGTCACCAAGGACGAGCTGCTCGATCGCGTCTGGCCGGGCCTGGTGGTGGAGGAGAACAATCTCCAGGTGCAGGTCTCGGCTCTCCGCAAGGTGCTGGGCCCGCGCTCGGTCAGCACCATCCCGGGGCACGGCTACCGTTTCACCCTCGAGCCCGATGCCGCCCCGGTGGAGCGGCCCGCCGAGCTTCGCCACAACCTGCCGCCGCAACTGGACCGGTTCATCGGCCGCGAAGACGAGCTGGAACGGGTGGCTCTCCTGCTCGAGCGCTCGCGCATGGTGACCCTCACCGGGCCCGGCGGCACCGGCAAGACGCGGCTCACCATCCAGCTCGCCCGCACGCTGCCCGAGCCGCCCCCCGACGGCACCTGGTTCGTCGAGCTGGCGCCGGTGAGCGAGGGCGCGCGCGTGGCGCAGGCCGCGGCCTTCGCCCTCGGCGTCACCGAGGAAGCCGGCGAGGAAACCATCGACGCGATCGCGCGCCACGTGGCCCACCGTTCGCTGCTGGTGATCCTGGACAACTGCGAGCACCTGTTGGAAGCCGGCGCCGAGCTCGCGCGCCGCCTGCTCACCGCCGGCCCCGGCGTGAAGGTGCTGGCCGCGAGCCGCGAGCCGCTCCGCGTGGCGGGGGAAATCACCTACGCCGTGCCGACGATGGGCGAGGACGAGGCGTCGCGGCTCTTCTTCGACCGGGCCGAGGCGGCGCAGCCGGCGCTGGAGGCGACCGACGCCGACCGCGCCTGCGTGGCCGAGATCTGCCGCCGCCTCGATGGCATCCCGCTCGCCATCGAGCTCGCCGCCGCCCGCGTGCGCGCGTTGTCGCTCGCCAAGATCGCCGAGCGCCTCGACGACCGCTTCCGCCTCCTCACGGGCGGGGCGGGCCGGGCGCTCCCGCGCCAGAGGACCCTGCTCGCCTCGATCGAGTGGAGCCACGAGCTGCTCACGCCCGAAGAGCGCGCGGTGCTGCGGCGCCTCGCCGCGTTCCACGGCGGCTGGAC
>JANMHV010000103.1:0-9183 GCA_031375445.1 Burkholderiales bacterium
GCCACGCTCGCCGACCTCGCACCGGCCGGCGATGCCGTCTGCCTGCCGCGGGAAGTCGCCGACGTCCTGGGCGTGGGCGAAGGCGACGACGTTCGGGTGGCGCCGCTGTGAGCGCCTTCGTCCGGCCCATCGAAGCGCGCGACCTCGACGGCCTGGTCGAGCTCGCCTCCATCGCCGGCGTGGGCCTCACGACGCTGCCGCCGCAACGCGAGGCGCTGGAAGAACGCATCTCAGCCTCTTCGGCCGCTTTCGCGGGTGGGCCTTCGAAGCCCGGTGAGATGTTCACGTTCGTGCTGGAGGACGCCGCCAGCGGCCGCGTCGCGGGGGTTTGCGCGATCGCCACCGCCGTGGGCCTGATCGACCCCTGGTACGCCTATCGCGTGGGCCTGGTGGTGCACGCCTCGCGCGAGCTGGGGATCTACACGCGCACACCCACGCTCTTCCTCACGAACGACCTCACGGGGCAAAGCGAGCTCTGTACCCTGCTCCTGCATCCCGACTTCCGCCACTCGCGCAACGGCAGCCTCCTCTCCCGCAGCCGCCTGCTCTTCATCGCCGCGCACCGGGCGCGCTTCGGCGAGCGCCTGATCGCGGAGCTGCGCGGCGTCTCGGACGCGGCCGGCCGCTCGCCCTTCTGGGATGCACTGGGGCGGTATTTCTTCTCGATGGAATTCTCGCAGGCCGACTACCTCACCGGAATCGGGCGCAAGGCCTTCGTCGCCGAGCTGATGCCCAAGCACCCGCTCTACACGTCCTTCCTCGCCGAGGCCGCGCAAGCCGTGATCGGCGTGGCCCACGCGCAGACGCAGCCCGCGCGCAAGCTCCTCGAAGCCGAGGGCCTGCGTTTCGAGGGCCACGTCGACATCTTCGACGCAGGACCCGTGGTCGAATGCGGCATCGACGACATCGGGGCGGTGCGCGCCTGCCGCCGCTTCGAAGCGCGCGAAGGGACACCTTCCGGTACCACGCCCTGGCTCGTCGCCAACCCGGCCTATGCGCAATTCCGCGCAACCCTGCTCGAAGGCGGCCCCGAGGGTGAAACGTTCCATCTCCCCGCGGCCACGCTCACGGCTCTCGGCTTGAAGCAAGGCGGCCCCGTGCTCGCCGTAGCGCTTTCTCCCGCGGACCGCCATGGCTGAATTCACGTCGCACAATCCGGCGACGCTGGAGCCGGCATGGACGGGCGCCGAGGCCGATGCAGCGGCGGTAACGGCCGCCGTTGGCAGGGCGCGCGCGGCCTTCCCTGCATGGTCCCTGCAGGGCTTCGAATCACGGGCCGCCATCGCTCGAGCATTCGCCGCCGGGCTGGGACAGCGCCAGGCGCAACTCGCGCAGGCCATCGGGCGCGAAACCGGCAAGCCGCGTTGGGAAGCGGCGACCGAAGTCACCGCCATGATCGCGAAAGTGGAGATCTCCATTCGCGCCTGGCAGGAGCGAACCGGCGAGCGCTCGCATCCGCAGCCCGAAGGGGCGGCCACCCTTCGCCACCGGCCCCATGGCGTGGTCGCCGTCTTCGGCCCGTTCAACTTTCCGGGCCACCTGCCCAACGGCCACATCGTCCCGGCCCTCCTCGCCGGCAACACGGTGCTCTTCAAGCCGAGCGAAGTCGCACCCGGTGTAGCCGCGCTCACCGCCGAGATCTGGGCGCAGGCCGGGCTACCGCCGGAGGTGATGCAGGTATTGCAGGGCGGGAGGTCGACGGGAGAAGCGCTCGCCATCCACCCCGGCATCGACGGCCTCTATTTCACGGGGAGCTCCGCCACCGGTGCGCTGCTGCACCGGCTCTTCGCCGGGCAGCCGCAGAAGATCCTCGCCCTCGAGATGGGCGGCAACAATCCGCTGGTGGTCGGCCGCATCGACGCGGTGGACCCGGCGGTGCACCACATCGTGCAATCGGCTTTCCTCTCCGCGGGCCAGCGCTGCACGTGCGCGCGCCGGTTGTTCGTGCCGCAGGGCGCATCGGGCGACCGGCTGCTCGCACGCCTTGTCGAAGTCACGGCGCAGATCCGTGTCGGCGCGTGGGACGACGAGCCGCAGCCTTTCATGGGCGCGGTTGCCACGGTGGCCGCCGCGGACCGGCTCCTCGCCGCCCAGTCGGCGTTGCTCGCCCGGGGCGCGCGACCCCTCATCGCCATGCGCCGCCTGCGGGAAGGCACGGGCCTGCTGTCGCCAGGCCTGCTCGATGTGGATGCGGTGAGCGAGCCCGAAGACGAGGAGCTCTTCGGTCCCCTGCTGCAGGTGCGCCGCTACGGCACGCTCGAGGAGGCCATGCACGGCGCCAACGACACCCGCTACGGGCTCGCCGCGGGCCTCATCTCCGCGGACGCCGGGGAGTGGGCCTACTTCCGCGACCACATCCGCGCCGGCATCGTGAACTGGAACCGGCCGCTCACGGGGGCTTCGAGCGCCGCGCCCTTCGGCGGCGTGGGCGCCAGCGGCAACCACCGGCCGGGCGCCTGGTACGCGGCGGATTACTGCGCGTGGCCGCAAGCGTCGCTGGAATCGCAGGCCGCGGCGATACCCGCGACCCTCAGTCCCGGGCTCGCTTTCCCGTGAGCGTGCGCGAATTCAACTTCGACGGCCTGGTGGGTCCGACGCACAACTATTCCGGGCTTTCTTTCGGCAACCTCGCCTCGAAGGAAAACCGGGGTGAAGTGGCCAACCCCCGCGCCGCCGCCCTGCAGGGCCTGGCGAAGATGCATGCGCTCGCCGGGCGCGGCTTCGCCCAGGGCGTGCTGCCGCCCCACGAACGCCCCGACATCGCAGCACTCCGCCGCCTGGGCTTCACCGGGACCGAACCACAGGTGATCGAGCGAGCGGCACGCGAGGCGCCGGCGCTGTTCGCGGCCTGCGCCTCGGCCTCCGCCATGTGGACGGCCAACGCGGCGACGGTGAGCCCGGCCGCGGATACCGCCGATGGACGCGTGCACTTCACGCCGGCGAACCTGAACAACAAGCTGCACCGCGCGATGGAGCCGGAAACCACGGCGCGCATCCTGCGCGCGGTCTTTCCCGAAGGCCCGCGCTTCGCGCACCACGATCCCCTGCCCTCGTCGCCGCAACTGGGTGACGAGGGCGCTGCCAACCACACGCGCCTCATTGCCGCCCCCGGAGAAGGGGGCGTGGCCTTGTTCGTCTTCGGCGCCAGCGGCTTCGATGCCGGCTTACCCAGGCCGCAACGCTTCCCGGCCCGGCAGACGCTCGAGGCGAGCCAGGCCATCGCGCGCCAGCATGGCCTGGATTCCCAGCGCGTGGTCTTCGCACAGCAGGATCCTCGTGCCATCGACGCCGGCGCCTTTCATAACGACGTGATCTCGGTGGGCCACCAGGACGTGCTCTTCGTCCACGAGCAGGCGTTTCTCGAGCCGGCGAAGACGAAGTCCGAGCTCCAGCGGGCCCTGGCGGGCCGGCTGCGCTGGATCGAAGTGCCCACGGCGCAAGTCTCGCTCGAAGAGGCGGTGGCGACCTACCTCTTCAATAGCCAGCTCCTGTCGCAACCCGATGGCTCGATGCTCCTCGTGGTGCCCGAGGAATGCCGGGCCACGCCGCGCGTGTGGGAGTACCTGCAGCGCCTTGTCGCCTCGGCGGGGCCGGTGCGCGAGCTGCTGGCCTTCGACCTGCGCGAGAGCATGCGCAACGGCGGCGGGCCTGCGTGCCTGCGCCTGCGTGTGACACTCGAGGAAGCCGACCGCGCCGCGCTCAACCCGGCTGTCGTCCTGGATGCGGCGCTGCACGAGCGCCTGGCCGCCTGGGTGCATCGCCATTACCGCGACCGGCTCGCCGCGCCGGACCTCGCGGACCCGCTCCTGCTCGACGAATGCCGCACCGCCCTCGATGAGCTCTCCGGCATCCTGGCGCTGGGGTCGGTGTATCCGTTCCAACGCGACGGCTGATCTCGCCGGCAAGTGCCGCCACCCGGCCTGGCCTGAATTTGCGTCCGATCGCACCGCATCGGTGGGCGGTCTTATAATTTCTCCTCGAGACCGGGAAAGCGAGCCAATGTCGAACCTGAATGTCCAGCGCGCGGGATATGCCTGTGGCGCACGAGTCACGGGCGTGGATCTGTCCAGGCCGATTTCGCCCGGGGACCTCGAGGCGATCCGCAAAGCATGGCTCGAAAACCTGGTGCTGGTCTTCCCGGAGCAGAAGCTCGATCCGCTCTCGCTCGTGGCCTTCACGCGCAACTTTGGCGACCTGGACGATTACGCCACCCAGCCCTTCAACCGGCACCCGGAAATCGACGAGGTTTTCGTCCTCACCAACAAGCACAACAAAGGCAAGCCCTCCCCGACCTACAACGCGGGGCAGAACTGGCACACCGACCTCTCCTACACGACGCGGCCCGCCAAGGCCACGAGCGTCTACTGCATCGAGAAGCCCACGGTGGGCGGCGACACGATGTTCGCCAACATGTACCTCGCCTACGATCGGCTCTCCCCCAAGATGCGCGAGTTCCTCGACGGGCTCGAGTGCGTCCATGACGCGAGCCTGATCGAGGGCCTGGACAAGCGCGGCCCGGAGGTCGCGAACGAGTTTCGCCGCCTCAATCCGCCGGTCGTCCACCCCGCGGTGCGCCTGCATCCGGAATCGGGCAGGAAGGCGCTTTACGTCAATGAGCGCGTCCGGACTTTCCTCGGCCTCTCCGAAGCCGAGAGCAAGCCGATCGTGAAGTTCCTGTGCGAGCACTCCGTGCAGCCGCGCCTCACCTACCGGCACTACTGGAGCGTGGGCGACCTCGTCATGTGGGACAACCGCTGCACGGTGCACCTCGCGGTGGGAGACTACGACCCCGCCGAAATCCGCCACATGATCCGCACCTCCGGCATGGGCGACTACCACGGCCGCTACCTCGATGCCGAAGCGGCTTCCGTGCAGATGAAGTCGCAGGTTGCCCCGACCCTCGCCACCGTCGACAAGAAAGCGGTGGCGGACCTGCACGACTGAGCGCGCCGGCTGCCTACTGCGCCTTGATCCCGGCCTCGCGGATCACCTTCCCCCACTTTTCCTGCTCCGCGCCGATGTAGGCGGCGGCCTGCTCGGGGGTTCCGCCCATCGGCTCCGCCCCAAGCTCCTGGAAACGCGCCACGACGGCCGGCTTGCTGGTCATCTTGTTCAGCTCGGCGTTGAGGAAGTTGATCACGGCCGGCGGCGTTTTCGCGGGCGCCAGGATGGCGAACCAGCCCAGCACCTCGAATCCCTCCAGCCCCTGGCCGACTTCAGCCACCGTTGGAACTTCCGGAAGCAATGCGGAGCGCTTCGCGCTCGAGATCGCCAACGGCTTCAGCGATCCCTTGGCGATGTGCGGGCTCATGATCGACAGGTTCTCGAACATCATCGGCACGCGGCCCGAGAGGAGGTCCGGCAGCAAGGCGCCGCTTCCCTTGTACGGCACATGCAGCATGTCGACCTTCGCCATGCGCTTCATCAACTCGCCGGCGAGGTGCTGCGCCGTGCCGGGGCTGGATGACGCGAACTCGTACTTGCCGGGATTCTGCCTGAGCAGGCGGATGAGATCGCCGAAGTTCGTCGCCGCAATCGAGGGGTGGACCACGAACACATAAGGCGTGCTGCCGATCAACCCCACAGGCGTGAGCTCGTTGTCGGCATAGGGCAGGTTTTCGTAGAGCGCACGCGCCGTGCCGTAGGTGCTCGGCACCATCACCAGCATGTGCCCGTCCGGCGCCGCCTTCGCCACGGCCGCGGCCGCGATCGAGCCGCTGGCCCCCGGCCGGTTCTCCACGATGAACGTCTTCCCGGTCTGCACGCTCAGCTCCTGCGCCGCGAGCCGGGCCATCACATCCGTGGTTCCCCCGGGCGGGAAGCCCACGAGGATCTTGACCGGCTGGGTTGGATAGCCTTGCGCGAGCGCGGGCGCGGAAAGCGCAAACGAAGCCACCGCGAGGACGAGTGCGGCAAGGCCGCGGGCATGCGTGGGAAATTTTGTCATTGGGTTGGTAAATCCTCCTGGCGGAAGCATAGCGGCAAATTCCGAACGGGAGTCGCATCGCCACGGGCTGGTGGTTTGCTACGATTCGGTGGAACACGGGAGACAAGAGCTTGGAACTGAACCTGCAAGGCAAGAAGGCCGTCATCACGGGCGGCTCGAAGGGACTGGGCCTGGGCTCCGCCAAGGCGCTCTATGCCGAGGGCTGCTCCGTGCACCTCATTTCGCGCAGCGCCGGCGACCTCGAGGCCGCGGCCGCCCAGTTCGCGCCCCGCGGCGAGCAGAAGGTGACGTGGATGTCCGCGAACCTGTCGGACCCCGCCAGCGTTCCCCTGGTGAGCGATGCGATCGCCGCGGCCGACATCCTGGTCAACAATGCCGGCGCCATCCCGCTCGGCAGCCTGGAAGAAGTGGACGACCGGCGCTGGCGCGAGGCGTGGGACCTGAAAGTCTTCGGCTACATCAACCTGACCCGCGCCGCGCTCACGCTGTGGAAGGCGCAAAAGCGGCCCGGCACCATCGTCAACATCATCGGCCACGCGGGCGAGAACCTCACCGCCACCTACATCGCGGGCACCAGCGGATGCGCCGCCCTGATGGCCTTCACGCGCTCGCTGGGTTCGGCCACCCCCGAGCACGGCATCCGCGTGGTCGGCATCAACCCCGGGCCGGTGCTCACGGAGCGCCTGCAGAATTTCCTGCGCAAGCGAGCCGAGCTGACCCTGGGCGACGCCGGGAAGTGGCAGCAGCTCGTGGCCGCCATGCCGTTCGGCCGTACCGGCAAGGTCGAGGAGATCGCCAACGCCGTGGCTTTCCTGGCGTCCGACGTTTCGGGCTACACCACCGGGACCATCCTCACGATCGACGGCGGCGTGTCGTCGCGTGCCAAGTCGTGGCTCTGACGAAGGTTGCGCCCGGTGCACCCCTCTCCATCCACCTCATCGACGGAACCTACGAGCTCTACCGCCAGTTCTACGGCCGGAAGCGCTTCGAAAAGGCGGGCCCCGCCCCCTTCGGCGCCGTGGCCGGCGTGCTGCATTCGATCCTCGAGATGGTCGAGAAGGGCGCGACCCACATCGGCGTCGCGACCGACCACGTCATCGAGTCGTTTCGCAATGGACTCTGGCCGGATTACAAGACCGGCGCCGGCATCGAGCCGGCCTTGCGGGCCCAGTTCATTCCGCTGGAGAACGCGCTGGCCGCGATGGGAGTGGCCGTGTGGCCGATGATCGAACTGGAGGCGGACGACGCGCTCGCCGCGGCCGCGCGCGCCGCCGCGGCGGATGAGGATGTACAGCAAGTTTGCATCTGGACGCCCGACAAGGACCTCGCGCAATGCGTGCGAGGCGATCGCGTGGTCCAGGTGCTGCGCAAGGCGAACCAGATCCTCGATGCCGCGGGTGTTCGCGCCAAGTACGGCGTAGTCCCCGAGCGCATCCCCGACTTTCTCGCGCTGGTCGGTGACACGGCTGACGGCTATCCGGGGATCGAGGGCATCGGGCGAATCGGCGCGGCCCGGCTCATTGAAAAGCACGGCGCGCTCGAGGACTTTCCAGCTGCGGTGCTTGCGGGGAAAAACCGGGAGCTCGCGCTGCTGTTCAAGGATCTCGCCACGTTGAGGTCGGAGGCGCGACTATTCGAAAGCGTGGAGGAGCTGCGCTGGCGCGGCCCTACGGAAGCATTTTCCGACACGGCGGCGCGCATCGGTGATGAGAAGCTGCTCGCACGTTGCCTTCGCGCCGAACCCTGAGCCGCACGCGCCCGTCAAACAGCGACGAGTGTGCGGTTCCGTACAGACGCTGCGGGTCGCAAGCGACGACACTCTCGCAGTCTCGCGGGACGCATCCGCCGCCCCGTCATTCGCACTTCCTTGATTGCCCTCCCAAGATGAAGCTGGCCGATTTCATTCAGGACAACCTGGAGATCATCCTCCAGGAGTGGGAAACATTCGCCGCGAGCCTGACGCCTGCCGCCGACACCATGAGCACCACGGCGCTACGCGACCACGCCCGCCCTATCCTCCTGGCTGTCGCGGCCGACATGCAGACGGCACAGACGAGCAGGGAACAAAAGGAGAAGTCGCTCGGGCATGACGCCGACGCGTCGCACCTGTCCAATACCGCGGCAAAGATCCATGGCGAGCTGCGGCACGACGTCGGATTCGACCTCGTTCAATTGGTGGCGGAGTATCGCGCGCTTCGCGCCAGCGTCCTGCGGCTCTGGATACGCCAGGAAGTCTCCCAGGACGCCGGTGATTTCGACGAGATGCTTCGTTTCAACGAAGCCATCGACCAGGCCATAGCGGAATCCGTCCTGAGTTATTCCAACGAGCTGGGGAAGGCACGGGATACCTTCACGGCGATCCTCGGGCACGACCTGCGCAGCCCGCTGGGCGCGATCCTCATGTCCGCCCACAACGCGGCTTCCCACGACCTTCCCGAGCCGGCAATCCGCGCCATCGCCGCGATCCAGCGCAGCGCGAAGGTGATGCAATCGCTGATCCGCGACCTGCTGGATTTCGCCGGTGCACGCCTCGGCCGCGAAATGCCCATGCATCCCGAAGAGAGCAACCTGGTCGAGGCATGCCATGCGGCCCTGGCCGAGTTGATGGCGGCACACCCAGGCCGCACCTTCGAGTTCGAGCATGACGGAGACCTGGGTGGATTTTTCGATCCTCCGAGAATCGGCCAGGCCCTCTCCAACTTGCTGAACAACGCGGTCAATCACGGCAACAGGGGCCAGCCCGTGAAGGTGCGCGCGCGGGTGGAAGCCGAAGAGCTCATCGTCGACGTCATCAACCAGGGCGAGGCGATACCGCCGGATGCGCTCAAGGCCGTGATGAACGACCCGATCGCCCGCGTGCACCTTCCGGGAGGCGAAGGCTCCAGCGGGCTGGGCCTCGGCCTTTATATCGCCCAGCAAGTCGCCAAGGCCCATGGCGGCTCCATCACGGCAGCCTCGGCGAAGGGGGAAACCCGGTTCTCGCTGCACATCCCCAAGGAACGTCGGGTGGTCGAGCGCAAGCAGCCAACGTAGAAGGTTGCGCGCCCCCTCAGGCAACCGCTTTCAGGACGAGC
This sequence comes from Burkholderiales bacterium, assembly GCA_031375445.1. GTDB lineage: Bacteria > Pseudomonadota > Gammaproteobacteria > Burkholderiales > Usitatibacteraceae > Usitatibacter. Next base: position 9,022 of record JANMHV010000103.1, read on the forward strand.
CCCACCGCAGCCGCCCCTGCGACGACCGCCGGAATCACGAGCTTCGATTTCGAGCGGAAGAGCGCGACCAGCGCCACGGCGAAGATGATGCCCGTCGCGATGCTCTTCACGCCGGCGATGACCAGCACCACCGCCGTCGCGGCGATCAGCCCCACGACGCCC
>JANMHV010000259.1:0-7206 GCA_031375445.1 Burkholderiales bacterium
GTCAGGTTAGTTTTCGAACCTTTCCCCATTTCCGCAAAAAAAGGGGACAGGTTGGAAATCTTACCTGACCCCATTAAAGGGTCATGCAGGGGCGCTTGGGGTCGAACTTCCAGCCGGGAATCAGGTACTGCATCGCGATGGCGTCGTCGCGCGCGCCGAGCCCGTGCTGCTGGTAGAGCTGGTTCGCGCGGGCGAGCTGGTCCATGTCGAGCTCGACGCCGAGGCCGGGCTTCTTCGGCAAGTCCACCATGCCGCCCACGATCTTCAGCGGCTCCTTCGTGATGCGCTGGCCGTCCTGCCAGATCCAATGCGTGTCGATCGCGGTCACCTTGCCGGGTGCCGCGGCAGCGACGTGCGTGAACATCGCGAGCGAGATGTCGAAGTGGTTGTTCGAATGCGAGCCCCAGGTGAGGCCCCAGTCGCGGCAGGTTTGCGCCACGCGCACCGAGCCCTGCAGGGTCCAGAAATGCGGGTCCGCCAGCGGGATGTCCACCGATTGCAGTGAGAGCGCATGCACCAGCTGCCGCCAGTCGGTGGCCACCATGTTGGTCGCCGTGGGCAGCCCCGTCGCGCGGCGGAACTCCGCCATCACCTCGCGGCCGGAAAACCCGTCCTCGGCGCCGCACGGATCCTCCGCGTAGGCCATCACACCGCCGAGGTCCTTGCAGAGCCGGATCGCATCCTTCAGCAGCCACCCGCCGTTGGGATCGAGCGTCACGCGGGCCTTGGGAAACCGCGCCTTGATGCCGCGGATCGCTTCCACTTCCTCCTCGCCGCGCAACACGCCGCCCTTCAGCTTGAAATCATTGAAGCCATACCGCGCGTGGGAGGCCTCGGCGAGCCGCACCACGGCTTCGGGCGTCATCGCCTCCTCGTGGCGCAGCCGAAGCCAGTCGTCCTTTGCATCGGGTTCACTTCGGTAGGGGAGGTCGGTCTGGTTGCGATCGCCGACGAAAAAAAGGTAGCCGAGCATCTCGACGCGGTCGCGCTGGCGGCCTTCGCCGAGGAGGTCCGCGACCGCAACGCCGAGGTGCTGGCCCAGCAGGTCGAGCATCGCGGCCTCGACCGCCGTCACCGCGTGGATCGTTGTGCGCAGGTCGAACGTCTGCTGCCCCCGCCCGCCGGAATCGCGGTCGGCGAATTTCTGCCGCATCCGCGCTAGCACCGCGAGGTAGTTGCCGATCGACTGTCCGACCACGAGGGGCCGGGCATCCTCGATCGTCTGGCGGATCTTCTCGCCGCCAGGCACTTCTCCCACGCCGGTGTTGCCGGCGCTGTCCTTGAGGATCACGACGTTGCGGGTGAAGAACGGGCCGTGGGCGCCGGAGAGGTTCATCAGCATGCCGTCGTGGCCCGCCACCGGGACCACGCGCAGATCGGTGACGAGGGGGGCGGCGTCTTTCTCCATGGCCTTGCTCCGGGATCCAGCCGCGCGGGCTGTCGCTTCAAGGGGGTGACAACGTTACCACTCGCGCCCGCGCTACCCCGCCACGCGGTTGCGCCCGTCCTCCTTGGCCCGGTACAGGGCGGCGTCGGCCTCCGCGACCAGTCCCGAAGGCGTCGCCTCCCCGGAGGGCACCCGGGCCGCCACCCCGAGGCTCAAGGTCACTACCGGCGCAACGGCGGAAGCGGGGTGCGGGATCGCCCGCGCCTCGACCGCCGCGCGTAGTCCCTCGGCAAACGCCTTGGCCGCGGCGTGGTCGGCGCCAGGGATCAGGATCACGAACTCCTCGCCGCCGTAGCGCGCCGCGAAGTCGCCCGCGCGGCTAGAGGCGAGGCGGATCACCTCGGCCACCGCGGTGAGGCAGCGGTCGCCCTCGGGATGGCCCAGCGAGTCGTTGTAGGCCTTGAACGCGTCGATGTCGGCGATCACCACCGCGAGCGGCGTGCGCAGCCGTGCCGCGCGCCGCCACTCGTTTTCCAGCACCTCGTCGAGCCGCCGGCGGTTGGGCAGGCCCGTGAGGGCATCGGCGAACGAGAGCAGCGAAAGGTGTTCGTTGGCGATGCGCAGCTCCTCGGTCTTGATCGCCACCAGGTGCTCCATGTGCGCATGGCGCCGTCGAAGCTGGTGGGTGCGCAGGCGAAAGAGGCTCATCGCCGCGGCCACGAAGCCGAGGAAAGCGAGCGCGATGAAGCCGAGCGTCTGGTAGAAGTGCGGCTCCACGCGAATCGCGAGCGGTGCCGCCGACTCCTGCCAGTGCCTGCCATCGATCGTCGTCGCGACGCGGAACTTGTAGTCGCCATGCGGCAGGGAAGCGAACGTGGCCTCGCGGCTGCGGCCCGCATCGACCCAATCCTTGGTGATCCCTTCCATCCAGTAGCGGAAGCGCACGCGCTCGGCATCGAGGAGCGTGCCGGCGCGATAGCGGATGGAGAGCGCCGACAAACCCGGCGGCAGCACGATCGCCGCGTCGGGCGGCGCGAGCTTCCCGTTGATCGACACTTCCTCGAACACCGCCGGCGGCGGCTCGCCCGAGCCCGGCAACCGCAGGGGATCGACGATCACCAGGCCCTTCAACGACGGCAGCCAGATGTTGCCGTTGGCGTCGATGGCGCCCGCCGGCTGCAGGCCGCCCGCGAAGGTGGTGGAGCGCAGCGCATCCCCGGGTCCATAGCCGTACGAGGCCACGCGGGGAATGCGCCCCTCGGCGAAGGCGTCGAGCTCGGCGCGGGCGACGCGGAAGAAGCCGCGGTTGCATGTCATCCACAGGTAGCCCTGCCGGTCCTCGATGATCACCTGGGCGAGACCATCCCAGAGGCCGTCGGCGGCGCGGATGCTGGAGAGCTTCCCGTCGCGCAGGCGGCTGACCCCCTCGCCGTTGGTGCCGATCCACAGCGTGCCGGCGCGGTCCTCGTGGAGCGCCACGATCCAGTTCGAGGCGAGCCCTTCCTTGCGCGTGAGGGTGTCGAAGGCGCCATTGCGATAGCGCACCAGACCGTCGCCCGCGGTGCCGACCCAGAGGACGCCCGCGCGGTCCTCGAGGATCGTCGTCACCCCTTCGACCGGGGCCCCGGCCTCGCGCACCGGCGTGAACTCGCGGCCGTCGAAGCGCGCGAGGCCAGAGGCGGTGCCGACCCACACCGTGCCGGCGCGGTCCTGGTACAGGGCGCGGATATCCACGTTGGGCAGGCCCTCGCGCAGGCCGAAGGCCTGGAGCGCGCCGTCCTTCAGCCGTGCGACGCCGCCCGTGTAAGTTCCCATCCAGATCGCGCCGTCGCGATCCTCGAGCAGGCCCGAGGCCTCGTCCGAGGGCAGCCCATCCTTGCGCGAGAGGGCCGTCACCTTGTTGCCCTCGATGCGATTGACGCCGCCGCCGGCAGTGGCGACCCACGTGATCCCGTTGCGCGCATGGATCACCGAGCGCACGTTGTCGGCCGAAAGGCCCTCGGGCCTGCCGAATACCACGAAGGCGCGGCGCCCGAGCCGGTTCAAGCCGCCGTGCCAGGTGCCGGCCCAGACGCTGCCCTCGTGGTCGACGTGCACCGCCCAGATCTGGTCGCCGGTGAGGCCGCCCGCGGTCGAGACCGAGGCGAACCGCCCACCGGTCATGCGGGCCACTCCCGCGCCCCACGTGCCGATCCAGAGCGAGCCCGCCTTGTCGCGCGCGAGGTAGGTGAGCTGGTCGCTGGGCAGTCCATCGGCGACGGTATAGGCCTTGATCACGCCGCGGTCGACGCGCACCAGCCCCGCGCCGGCGGTGGCGGCCCAGATGCCTCCGGCGGGATCGGCGAGCACGTGGCGCACCTCGAGGCTGGGAAAGCCATTGCCGGGATCCAGCACGGTGAACTTGCCCCCGGCGAAGGAGACGAGCCCGCCGCCCGTGGTGCCGATCCACAGCGTGCCGTCGCGATCGAAGTCGAGGGTGCGCAGCCGCTTGCTGGGCAGGCCCTCGGCTTCCTTGTAGACCTTCACGACGCCCTTGTCCCAGCGCACCAGGCCGTTCTCGGTCGCGGCCCATACGGCGCCGTCGCGCGCCTGGGCGAACGCCCACACGCGGCGGCCTTCCATCAGCTCGTCGGAGATGACGCGCTCGAAATGCCCGTTGCGATAACGCGTGGCGCCGCGGCTGTGGCCGATCCAGAGCCCGCCGTCGCGATCCTCCATGAAGCCGAAGACCGGGCGCGAGGCGAGCTCCGGCACGGGAGACGATTCGAAGGTGGCGAAGCGCGTGCCGTCGAAGCGCGCGAGCCCGGCGCCGGTGCCCACCCACAGGTAGCCGTCGCGGGTCTGGTACATCGACTGCACGGTGTTCTGGGGCAGGCCCTGCTCGGTCTGCCACGCGTCGATGCGGTACTGCGTGACCGCGAGCTTCGAGGGCTCGAGCGCACTCACGGTCTGCGCGAGCGCGGGCCAAAGGAGCGTCAGTGCCAGCGACAGGGCACCCAGGAGCCGGGTCATTTCGAGAAAGCGCGGTGTTGAGGGCCGGGCGTTCATCCATCCGCCCTGGTGTCGCGTATGGTAAAGGCAAATGCCCTAGAATTCCCGTGGAGAACGCCCGGCATTCCCGATGGTGTTCCCTCCCCTGTCACTGCCCAGGAGCCTCCCGATGAAACTGAACGTCAACGGCCGCGTCCACGATGTCGATGTCGAGGCCGAAATGCCCTTGCTGTGGGTGCTGCGCGATGTGCTCAACCTGGCCGGCACCAAGTACGGCTGCGGCATCGCCCAGTGCGGCGCCTGCACCGTCCACGTCGATGGCGAGCCGGTGCGCTCCTGCGTCATGCCCGCCTCCGCCATGGCGGGGAAGAAGATCGTCACCATCGAGGGCATCGGCGCCAAGGGCCTCACCCGCGTGCAGAAGGCGTGGATCGAGCACGAGGTTCCCCAGTGCGGCTACTGCCAGACCGGGATGATCATGGCGGCCACCGCGCTGCTGGCGAAGAAGGCGAAGCCCAACGACGCCGACATCGAGGATGCGATGACCAACATCTGCCGCTGCGGCACCTACGCTCGCGTGAAGAGCGCCATCCAGTCGCTTGCGGGCAACAAGGTCGCCGCGGCGCCCGAGCCCACGCTGCAACCCAACGGCCAGAAAGTGTGACGCCATGAACAACAAACTGACCCTCTCCCCGGCCCTCTCCCATGGGAGAGGGAGTCTTTCACGCCGCGAATTCCTCAAGGCCACCACCGCCGTCGGCGGCGGCCTCGCCCTCGAGTTCTCCGTGGCCTCTCCGGCGCTCGCGCAGGGCGGGAAGCCCGCGCCCGCAGAGGTCACCCACTGGATCCTGATCCACCCCGACGACCGGGTGGTGATTCGCGTCGCCCGCTCCGAGATGGGGCAGGGGAGCCTCACCGGCCTCGCGCAGCTGGTGGCCGAGGAGCTCGAGTGCGACTGGAACAAGGTCTCCACCGAGTTCGCATCCCCCAACGAGCATATCAAGAGGAAGCGCATCTGGGGCTCCATGTCCACCGGTGGCAGCCAGGGCATCCGCTCCTCCCAGGAGTACCTGCGCAAGTCCGGCGCCCAGGCGCGCGAGATGCTGGTATCCGCCGCGGCCACGCAGTGGAACGTGCCGGCTGCCGACTGCACCGCGACCAACGGCGTCATCACCCACGGGGCCTCGAAGCGCAAGGTGAGCTACGGCAAGGTGGCCGCGGCCGCCGGCAAGCTCGAGGCGCCGAAGGACGCGAAGATCAAGGACCCGAAGGACTGGAAGATCGCGGGCAAGCCGCTGCATCGCCTCGACATTCCCGACAAGGTGCGGGGCCTGCCGGTCTTCGGCGTCGACGTGCAGCTGCCCAACATGCTGCACGCCTCGATCGTGCAATCGCCGGTGTTCCTCGGGAAGGTGAAGTCGGTGGATTCCGCCGAGGCGGAGAAGATGCGCGGCGTGAAGGGCATCGTGAAGCAGGATTCCTTCGTGGCAGTGGTCGCCGACAACTGGTGGCGCGCCAACGTGGCGGCGAAGAAGCTCAGGATCGAGTGGGACAACGGGGCCAACGGCTCGGTCACCACCGACAGCATCATGGCGATGCTGCGCGAGGGCCTCGACGCCAAAGACCTTCCCAACGCCCGCGCCATGGGAGATACGCCGGGCACGCTCGGCACCGCAACCAAGGTGGTCGAGGCGACCTACGACTCGCCGTATCTCAGCCACGCCACCATGGAGCCGATGACCGGCACCGCATGGTTCAAGGCCGACGGCACGCTGGAGGTGTGGACCTCGACGCAGAACGGCGAGGCATCGATCGCCGCGGCGTCCGAAGCCTCGGGCCTGCCGCTGGAGAAGGTGGAGATCCACAAGACGATGCTGGGCGGGGGCTTCGGCCGGCGCGGCGCTCCGCAGGACTACGTGACCCAGTGCGTGCAGATCGCCAAGCAATTCCCCGGCAAGCCCGTGAAGCTGATCTGGTCGCGCGAGGAAGACATGCAGCACGGCTTCTATCGCCCGGCCTCGGTGGTGCGGATGAAGGCGGGCCTCGATGCGCAGGGCAACGTGGTCTCGATGCACACGAAGATCGCCTGCCCCTCGATCCTGGCGCTGCTGCGGCCCGAGGCGATCCAGAAGGGCATCGACTTCACGGCCGTGCGCACCTTCAGCGATTCCCCGTACACCATCCCGAACCAGCTGGTGGAGTACGCGATGAGGAATCCCCACGTGCCGGTGGGGTTCTGGCGCGCGCCGGGGTTGCAGAACTCGTTCTATCGCGAGTGCTTCATCGACGAGGTGGCGCAGGCCGCGGGAAAGGACCCGCTCGCCTTCCGGCTCGCGATGTTGAAGCCCGACGACAAGAACCGGCTGGTGCTGCAGGCGGTCGCCAAGGCGGCCGACTGGGAGAAGCCGCTGCCCGCGGGCGTTTTCCGCGGCATCGCGCAGTCCGACGGCTTCGGCAGCTACACCGCGATGGTCGCGGAAGTGTCGGTGAAGGAAGGCAAGCTCAAGGTGCACCGCGTGGTGTTCGCCATCGACTCGGGTTACGTCGTGAACCCCGATGCGTGCCGCGCCCAGGCCGAGGGCAACGTGATCTATTGCCTCGGGCAGTTCTACGAGGGCCACACGATCACGGATGGCCGCATCGTGGAGAGCAACTTCCACGACTTCGTGCTGCCGCGGTTGAACGAGATGCCGAAGGTGGACGTGGTGTTCGTGCCCACCGGCGGCTTCTGGGGCGGGCATGGGGAGCCGGGGGCGTTGAACGTCGTGCCTTCGGTGCTGAATGCGGTGTTCGCGGCTACGGGCAAGCGCGTGCGGTCGCTGCCGATC
>JANMHV010000111.1:0-9633 GCA_031375445.1 Burkholderiales bacterium
GCCGGACCTGATCGAAAGGCCGCTGACAGATGCTCGCAGGATCGATGGCCGCATAACCTTATCCATTTACGGTGTCCGTTGGTTCGTAGCGGCCGACTCGATCAGGTCCGGCGGCCTTCGCCCGGGCGCAAAGCAGCCTAAGTCGTGCGGAAGCGCCGAACCCCCGCCGCATCCACCTCCCGCACCACCTTCCCCCGCTCTTGCAGGTAATGCAGGTGCGCGATCGCCTCCCCCATCGCGAACATCATCTGGTGGTCGTCGAGCTTGCGGCGGAAGAGCAGCGGCAGCGCCTCGAACGCGGTGATCGGGGCAGCGCAACCCTCTAGCAGTCGTGCCAGGCGCTCTTCGTGATGTTCGTGGAGCATCGCGATACGCGGATGGAGCCCCTGGAAGACCCGTTCGTGGGAGGGGAGCACCACGGTGTCGCCGGGCAGATGGGAGAGGCGCGAGAGCGAGCCCAGGAACTGCGTGAGCGGGTCGGCCTCGGGCTGGTTGCCCCACACGCCCACGTTGCTGGTGATGCGCGGCAGCACCTGGTCGGCGGAGATCAGCACGTTCAGCTCCCGGCAGAAGAGCGTCGCCTGTTCCGGCGCATGACCGAAGACCGTGTTCACCTCCCAATCGCGGCCGCCGAAGCGAAGCGTGTCGCCGTGCATCATGCGGCGGTAAGCGCGCGGCACCTCCGGCACCCCGCGGGCGTAGCCGTTGCCGGTGCGCAGCCGCTCGGGCATGCGCGTGACGTCGAGCCCGTTGGCGATGAAGAAGGCGACACCCGTGGCGCGGTCGAAGCCGGCGGTATCGTCGTGGGCCGCGTGGGCGGAGAGGAATTCCGAGGTCGTCATCCACATCGGGGCGCCGGTGCGCTGCGTGAGCCAATGGGCGCTGCCGACGTGGTCGGGATGGTAGTGGGTGACGACGATGTCCTTCACCGGGCGCCCCGCCATGAGGCCGCCGAGGTGCTGTTCCCACAAGTCCCACGTCGCCTGGACGCCGTATCCCGTGTCCACGATCGTCCAGCCGTCGGACTCCTCGAGGAGCCACAGGTTGATGTGGTCGAGGGCGAACGGCAGCGGCATGCGGATCCACCACACGCCGGGGGCGACGGCGATCGCTTCACCGGGCCCGGGGACGCGATCGCCGTGCGGGAAGGTTACTTGGTTGTCCACACCCACGTGCCGTTCCAGACCGGGCCGGGCGTGTTGTCGCGGAAGAAGGTGATGCGCTTCAGGTACACCTTGTAGAGCTTGTTCTCGGGAGCCGCGAAGGAGAGGGCCTTCAGGATCTCCTCGGCCTCGTCCCAGCGCTGCTTGCGATAGAACTGCAGCGCCTTGTGGAAGCGGTCGATCTCGGTGAGCTCGGTCTCCGTCACCTCGCCCACCTTGCCGAGGGGCTCGAAGATGCCCAGGCCCTCGACGCGGCCCTTCACCACCACCTTGTCGACCTCGCGATACACGAACCCTTCGGCCGCCTTCACCATGTTCTCGGTGACGAGGATCTTCACCCCGTAATCCTTGGTGAGGCCCTCGAGGCGCGAGGCGATGTTCACCGCGTCGCCCAGCACCGTGTACGCGCGGCGGAAGCGCGAGCCCATGTCGCCCACGTTCATCTCGCCGCAGTTCAGGCCCACGCCGATGTGCAGGTCCGGCCAGCCGCGCTTGGCGAAATCGGCGTCGAGGTTGCGGATGCGCTTCTGCATCGCGAGCGCCGAGGCGACCCCGTGCTCGGCATGCTCGGAATCGACGAGCGGCGCGCCCCAGAAGGCCATGATCGCGTCGCCGATGTACTTGTCGATGGTGCCGCGCCCCTCCTGGATGACCTGGGTCATCTCGGTCAGGTAGGCGTTCATCATGTCCTTCAACCCCTCCGGGGTGAGGCCCTCGGAGATCGAGGTGAAGTTGCGCACGTCGGAAAAGAGAACCGTCATCTCGCGGGATTCCCCGCGCATCGAGTACTCCTCGGGGTTCTTCGACATCTCCGCCACCAGCTCCTTCGGCACGTAGGTGCCGAAGAGGCCCGTGATGAGGCGCCGGGAACGCGTCTCCATGAAGAAGCCCCACGCCATGTTGAGCAGGTAGAGCAGCCCCAGCATCAGCACCGGGGAGGAGAGGTTCAGCACGAAGTTGTGCGACACCCAGGCGTAGAGGTTCACCGCGATCACGAGCGTGATCGCCCCGGCGATGGCGGCGGTGGAGGTCAGGGCCGAGAGCCGCGGCAGCAGCACCGCGAAGGGCAGGCCCACCAGCAGCATGGTGAGCACCGAGATCGCGAGCACGAAGTCGGGCTTGTGCATGATGCGCTGGTCGAGGAAGCCGCTGATGAGGTTGGCGTGGATCTCGACGCCGGGGTAGTCCTCGCGCACCGGGGTCGCGCGCAGGTCCAGCAGGCCCTGGGCGGAGGTGCCCACGATGATGATCTTGTCCTTGAGCTCGTCCTCGGGGAGCGTGCCGCGGATCACGTCGGTGGCGGATACGTAGCGGAACACGCCGAAGCCGCCGCGGTAGGGCACCAGCGCCGACATGCGCTCGTCGAGCGGGACCTTCAGGTCGCCGATCTGCGCCATCGGGATGGTGGCCAGGTTTCCGGACGTAGGCGCCTCGACCCGGATCTTGATCGGGACATTGCCGAGGTAGGTGCGAGTCACCGCGAACGACATCGCCTCGTAGAAGCCCTCGCCGTACTTCATGAAGATCGGTACCCGGCGCGTGAGGCCGTCGAAGTCGAGGGACGGGTACAGGTGGCCGGCGCCGGTGGCGTTCTTCTGCAGGATCTCGAGGTTGCCGCTGTAGCCGGTGGCCAGGTTGTGCATGTACACCCAGCTCGGGTCGCCGATCGACTTCTCGATCAGTGTCGGCAGCGGCAGCACGCCCGCCTTGTCGGTCTTGCCGCCGAGGAAGTAGCCCAGCACTACCGGCCACTTGGCGATCTCGTCGGCGAAGATGCGGTCGTAGTCGAGCGAGGCGCGTGAGCGGGCGAGGAACGCCTGGAAATCCTGCTGGTCCTTGAGCTCGCCGGCGGCCAGCCGGTCGAGGCTCTCCAGGCCCGAGCTGGTGTCGGGCTCGGCGAACACGATGTCGAAGCCCACCACCCGGACCTTGTACTTCTCGAAGAGCTGCCGGACCATCGTGGCCATCTTGTTGCGGCTCCAGGGCATGCGCCCTTCGGCCGAGAGGCTCTTCTCGTCGATGTCGAGGATCACGACGCGCTGGTCGAGGGTCTTCGGCATGAACAGGCGCAGGCGCGTGTCGTAAGCCCACAGCTCCAGCTGCTGCAGGCCGCGGAACTGGGTGATCTCCGCTTCGTGGAGCAGGAACGCGAACACCAGCGCCACGCCGATCCCGATGCGCAACCACGTGTTGAAGCTGAATTTCGTCCTGAGGAGCGCGAGGAGCTGGGTCTTCAAGGGCTTCTTCTGGTGTCCGGCGGGGCGGGCCGGTGCGCGAATGATACCAACCATCGCCGCAGGCGGCGAAGGGGCCGTTGCCGCTCCCGGTCCACCCGCTCGCGCAACGGCTTCAGCGGGTCGGCGGGGATGAACGCCCGCAGTCGCTCCTGGAACTCGGGGTAGAGCGCGTCGACGGTGGCCTGCGCACGCGCCACGCGCTCGCCGCGGGCGGCCCCGAAGGACACTTCGCCCACGTGGCGCACGAAGGCATCGGCGGCGATCACGTTGCGCAGCCCCGCGCGGGCAGCCCGCATGCAGAAGTCCACTTCCTCGCCGTAGCCCGTGCCGTAGCGCGCCTCGTCGAAGGTGCCCACGGCGGCGATGGTGCGCCGGGGGATGAACATGCAGAAGCCCACCGCCGTGGGGATGTCGGCGCAGGTCCCGGGGTTGGCGGCGGCGAAGGCGGCATCGAGGCTCGCGGTGGTCTCGCCCGGGGGCAGCTCGTTGGGCTCGAGGGTCTTCGGGTAGCTGCAGATGGTGGCGTTGTTGGAGAAGGGCGTCACCGTCCCCACGGTGGCGTCACGCCGGGCGTGGGCGGCGATGCGGTCGAGCCAGCCGTCCGCGACCTCGGTGTCGCTGTTGAGCAGCACCACGTCGCGGTCGGGATGCGCATCCATCCCTTCGTTGGCGCTCCCGACGAAGCCGCGGTTGGTGCGGTGGGCCACGAGCGTGATGCGCCCCCCGCGGGCCACCTCGCGCAGCCACTCCGAGATCGCGGGCTCCGGGCTCAGGTCGTCGATCACCAGGATCTCCACCGGTGTCGCGAGGCGCGCGGCCAGCACGCTCTCGACGCAACGGCGCGTCTCGGCGAGGCCGCGGTAGACCGGGATCACGATGTCGATGGGAAGCGGCACGGCGGGGGATTATTGCATCCTATGTAAAATTCGCCCCATGGCCAACGAAACGCGCGACTCCGGGCCGGTGCAGCTTCACATCGTCCACGACCTGGGTGGCGGCATCGAGAAATGGCTCGGCGACTACATCGGCGCGGATGGCGCGCGGCGCAACCTCGTGCTGCGTTCCTATGCCCAGGGCGCCGCCGCGGGCGCCGGCATCGCGCTCTACGAGGGCGTGGGCGGCACGATTCCGCTGCGGGCCTGGACATTCGAGCGCCCCATCGAGGGCTGCGCCCACACCCACGAGGAGTACCGCGCGGCGTTGGCGGACATCGTGGCGGGCCGGGGCGTGCAGGGGATCCTGGTCTCCTCCCTGGTGGGCCATTCGCTGGATGCGCTGGCCACGGGGCTGCCCACCCTCGCAGTCACCCACGACTATTTCCCCTACTGCCCGGCGATCAACCTGCACTTCGGCGCCACGTGCACCACCTGCGACGCGCCACGCATCGCCGTCTGCCACGCGGACAACCCCGACTACAACGCGTTTCCGGGATTCACGCCGGCTGAACGCGAACGGGTTCGCGAGCGCTACGTGGAGCTGGTGCAGGGCTCGAACGTGACCCTGGTCTCCCCGAGCCGCTCGGTGCCGGCCAACCTGAAGCGGCTGGATGCGCGCTTCGAGCGCGTGCGCTTCGAGGTGGTCCCCCACGGCAGCGACGAGGCGTTGGTGCCGCAACCGGCTCCGGAGCCCGCCCGTGGCGACCGGCTGCGCGTGCTGGTGTTCGGGCAGATGTCCCACGCCAAGGGCCTGCGCATGCTCGAGGAGGCACTGCCCGAGCTCGTGAAGTTCTGCGAGATCTACTTCCTGGGGGCGGGCGAAGTCGGCGAGCTCTTCCGCCACCAGCCCCACGTGCATGTCGTCGCGCGGTTCGACCGCAAGGAACTGGCCGCCCACGTGGCGAGCATCGATCCCCATGTGGGGCTGCTCGCGAGCGTGGTCGAGGAAACGTTCAACTACGCCTTGTCGGAGCTGTGGATGCTGGGCGTGCCGGCGCTTGCGACGCGGCGCGGCAGCTTCCCCGAGCGGATCACCGAGGGCGATACCGGCTACCTCTTCGAGCCCACGGCGGCAGCGCTGGTGCAGGCGCTGAAGGGGATCGACGCCGATCGCTACACGCTTGCCGCCATCCGCGCGCGCGTGCCCCTCATCCCGCGGCGCAGCGCGGGGGAGATGGTGGCCGACTACTATCGCATCCTGCCCCTGGAAGCCCGTGCCACCCGGGGCGCGACGGTGCCCTCCGATGGCGCAATGGAGCGCGCCATGGCCGCCCAGGCGATCACCGCCGCCGGCCTGTGGAAGGACCTGAAGGCCACCAGCCTGCAGCTGGCGCTGGTCTCGGAAGCGCGGGACCGGGCGCAGAAGAGTTACGACGAGGACCGGTCGAACGCGCGGCAGCACGTCGCCGACCTCGAGCGCGAGGTGGCCAAGCTGCGCTCGGAGCTCACCGCCCACCAGCGCGCGATCTCGGATTCCGACGCACGCGCGGGCACGCTGGCCTCGCACCTCGCGCACTCCGAGGCGCGCCTCGCGGAGCTCTACGTCTCCACCAGCTGGCGCGTCTCCGCCCCGGTGCGGGCCGCGGGGCATTTCGCGCGGCGCCTGCGATTGCTGGCATCCAGCACGCGGGGCCTCGTGCGGCATCCGGACGGCATGCGCGTGAACCTGGCGCGCCTGCGGCGCGCGTGGCGGGGCGGCGGCATGCTCGAGCTCAAGAAGACGCTGCTGCGCCTGATTCCCGCCGCCGATCGCGGCGACGCGTGGCTGGAGTATCGCCGCACCGTAGAGCGCACGGTGCGCCCGAAGGTGCGCCAGGCGGTGGCGGCGATGGAGCGCCGCCCGCGCGTGACCGTCATCGTGCCCACCTACAACACGCCGGAGCCGATGCTGCGCGCGATGCTGCTCTCCGTCGAGGAGCAGCTTTATCCGGAATGGGAGCTTTGTGTCGCCGACGACGGGTCGAGCGAGCCGCATGTCGCAAGGGTGCTAAGGGAGTTCGCTTCGCGCGAGTCGCGCATCAAGCTGCACCTGGGCGAGGCCAACCGCGGCGTTTCCCACGCCTCCAACCGCGCCTTGGCGATCGCCACCGGCGAGTTCGTGGTGCTGCTCGACCACGACGATGTGCTGGAGGATCACGCGCTCTTCCGCGTGGCCGAATCCGTGGTGGCCGACGATCCGGACCTGCTGTACTCCGACGAGGTGCTGGTCTCGCCCGACGGCAACGAGGTGAAGCGGTATGCGCTGCGCCCCGCGTTCTCGCTCGAGTACCTGCGCTCCCATCCCTACATCGTCCACCTGGTGGGATTCCGCCGCTCGATGCTGCAGGAGATCGGTGGATGGGACGAGCGTCTGCGAATCTCCCAGGACTACGACCTGATCCTGCGCGCGGCGGAGCGCGCGCGGACCATCGTCCACGTTCCCGACATCCTCTACCAGTGGCGCCTGCACGGGGGTTCGGCGGGCACGCAGAAGATGGACGAGGTGATGAACACCTCGCGGGCGCTCCTCACCGAGCATTTGCGCCGCAGCGGCGAGGAGGGCCACGTCGAGCCCGGCGCCGGGTTCAACTTCTTCGAAGTCCGCTACCCGCTCGCCGCCGGGCTCAAGGTGGCGATCGTGATCCCGACCAAGAACCATGGCGAGCTGCTGCGCCAGTGCATCGACAGCATCCGTGCCACGGTGAGCGCGGTGCCGTACGACATCGTGGTCGTCGACCACGAATCCGACGATCCCGCCACGCGCGCCTACCTCCAGTCGCTTGCCGACTCGGCCCGCGTGCTGCGCTACGAGGGCGTGTTCAATTTTTCCGCTATCAACAATTTCGCGGTCTCGAATCTGGGCGAGGGCTACTCGCACTATCTCTTCTGCAACAACGACATCGAGGCGTTCGAGCCGGGCTGGCTCGAGCGCATGCTCGAGCTGGGCCAGCAGCCGTCCGTCGGCATCGTCGGCGCGATGCTCTTCTATCCCGACCGCAAGCACATCCAGCACGCGGGCGTGTGCGTGGGCATGTACGGGGCCGCCGAGCACTACGCCAAGTGGGTGCGCTTCCCCGACGATCCGATCGAGCCCGAGCTGATGCGCGTCAACCGCGAGGTCTCCGCCGTCACGGCGGCCTGCATGCTGATGCGGGCCGACGCGTTCCGCGAGGTGCAGGGATTCGACGAGACGATCGCGGTGGGCTTCGGCGACGTCGACCTGTGCCTGCGCGTGGGCGATCGCGGCTATCGAGTGATCATCTCCCCCCATGCGCGGCTGGTGCACCACGAGTCGTATACGCGCGGCACCAGCCGCGGGAACGATCCGCACCCGGAGGATTCCGCGCTCTTCCGCCTGAAGTGGAAGCCGCTCCTGCGCGCGGGAGACCCGTTCTACAACCCCGGGTATTCGAACGAGCACACCCATTGGCCGGTGAAGCAGCCGCTCCACGGGGCCTTCGAGATCCGGCGCCGGATCGCGCGGCGCGATGCGGCGACCGGGCGCACGCGCATGACCTTCAGCGCGGGCCAGTGACCGGCGAGCGCGTCGATTTCCTCTGCAACCTGTGCGGCCGCCGCAACCACGGCGTGCCGCTCGAGCAGGTCGAGAACCGCGAGCACCAGAGCTGCGCGGGCTGCCACTCGAGCCTGCGCATGCGCTCGCTCATGTACATCCTTGGCGCGGAGCTCTTCGGCAGTCCGCGAGTGCTGCCCGCGTTCCCGGTGGACAGGAACATCCTCGGCCTGGGCATGAGCGATTGGGAGGGGTACGCGAAGCCGCTCGCCGAAAAGCTCGGCTATGTGAACACGTTCTATCACGCGGAGCCGCGCCTCGACATCGCCGATGTTCCCGAGGAGATGCTCGGGAAATACGACTTCCTCATTTCGAGCGACGTCTTCGAGCACATTCCGCCGCTCGAGCTCGACGCGGCGTTTCGCAACAGCCGGCGACTGCTTCGCGATGGAGGCGTCTTCGTCTTCACCGTGCCGTTCCTGAAGACGGGCGACACGCAGGAGCACTTCCCGCGCCTGAACGACTTCCGCATCGAGGAAGAGGGCGGCAGGCGCGTGCTTCGCAACCGCACGGTCGACGGCGAGGATGAGGTGTTCGATGACCTCGTCTTCCACGGCGGCGAGGGCATGACGCTCGAGATGCGGATGTTCTCGGAGCCCGACCTGCTTCGCCGCCTGGCCGGCGCCGGTTTCCGCTCGGCCGAGGTGCGCATCGATCGCGCACCCCGGTTCGGGATCCTGTGGCCAATTGATTACGCGGTGCCGATCGTCGCACGCGCATGAGTGCGGTCAAGATGATCCGAGATTCCGCAGCCAGGAACCGTTTCCTGCTCCTTGCGGCGATCTTTCTCGCTTCTCTCGTCATCCGCGCCTCATTCCCGATTACCGCGTACGGCAATGCAATCCATGACGACCGATTGTTCGTCGAGATGTCGTCGAGCCTGGGCAACTTCCATTGGCTCGGCCCGTACAACGAGTTCACGCTCGCCAAGGGCGCGGCATACTCGGTCTTTCTCCTACTAAACCGCATCACCGGGCTGCCGCTCAAAGTAACCGAGCATTTCGCCCACTTGTCTGTGGCCCTGTTCTTCGCTCTTACGGTGGCGAACGTCCTGCGCTCGCGCGCCGGCGGGACGGTCTGCTTTTTGGTCCTGGCGATGAATCCGGTGGTGTGGAACGCGAGCATGGGCGGACGCGTGGTTCGCGAGGGCTTCTACATGACCCTCGCGCTCCTCCTGATCGGACTCGCGCTGCGCGTCTACACCATGCGCCGTGCCCCGGAACTGCGCGAGGATTATCTTGCGAAGAAGAGATACCTGATCGCATTCGGGTTGACCGGGGGCGTGTTCTGGCTCACCCGCGAGGAAGGACTCTGGATCGTTCCGTCGCTTGCCGTGGTGGTCGGATTCTGGGTACTGCGCACGTGGCGTGAACTGCCGTCGAGAAGGGCGCTGCGAGCGGGACTTCCCTTCCTCGCCGTACCCCTTCTGAGCTTCGCCGCCGTGGTGGGGACCGTGGATGCGATCAACTACTTCGTATATGGGGTGTTCCGCAACAACGACTTCCGCTCAGCGGATTTCCAAGGGGCCTACGGAGCGCTGTCGCGCATACGTCACGACAACTGGCAGCGCTACGTGGTCTTTCCAGCAGATGCTCGCGAACGCGCGTACTCGGTGAGCGCGGCCGCGCGCGAGCTCCAACCGTACTTCGAGGGTGATGGCGGGCTGGGCTGGCGGCGCATCACATGCGAGCAGACCGGAAAGAGCGGCGCCTGCCCCGAGATCCTGTCGGGATGGTTCATGTGGG
>JANMHV010000124.1:0-4329 GCA_031375445.1 Burkholderiales bacterium
CCCGCTGGCGCCCCCTGGCGACCGGTTGGGCGACTACGAGTACGAGAACTGGATCGCCCACGGCAACGAGGCCTATCCGCTGCCGGGCCCGAAGGACGAGTGGGATTCGGCGGCACTCCTCTACACCTCGGGAACCACCGGGGACCCCAAGGGCGTCCTCTACCACCATCGCGGCGCGTACCTGAACGCGCTGGGCAATGCGCTCGCCTTCGCACTCACGCCGCGTTCGGTGTATCTCTGGACGCTGCCGATGTTCCATTGCAGCGGCTGGACCTACACCTGGGCAGTGACGGCCGCGGGCGGTACCCACGTGTGCCTTCGCAAGGTGGACCCGGCGCTGATCTTCCCCGCCATTGCCGAGCACCGCGTGACGCACCTGTGCGGCGCGCCCATCGTGCTCAACATGCTGGTGCACGCGCCCGATGCGGTGAAGCGGCGCTTCGACCATCGCGTCGAGGTGGCGACGGGAGGCGCCGCACCGCCTTCGGCGGTGATCGAGGCGATGGAGACGATGGGCTTCAACGTGACGCACCTCTACGGCCTCACGGAGAGCTACGGGCCGGCCACCATCTGCGCCTGGCAGGAGGAGTGGGCCGAGCTGCCCCTCGAGGCGCGCGCGCGGCTGATGGCGCGGCAGGGCGTGCGCTATCCCACGCTCGCGGGGCTGCAGGTGGCCGACCCCGACACCCATGTGCCGGTGCCCCGCGATGGCGAGACGCTGGGGGAGGTGATGCTGCGCGGCAACACCATCATGAAGGGTTACCTCGGCAATCCCGCCGCCACCGCCGAGGCGTTCCGCGAGGGCTGGTACCACACCGGCGACCTGGCTGTGTGGCATGCCGACGGTTATATCGAGGTGAAGGACCGCTCCAAGGACATCATCATCTCCGGCGGCGAGAACATCTCGTCGCTCGAGGTGGAGGAGTGCCTCTACCGCCATCCCAAGGTGATGGAGGCGGCGGTGGTGGCGCGCCCGGACGCGAAATGGGGCGAGACCCCTTGCGCCTTCGTGCTGCCGAAGCCGGGCGCCGGCGAGCTCACCGCCGAGGAGGTCATCGCCTACTGTCGCGCGCACCTCGCCGCTTTCAAGGTGCCGCGCACCATCGTCTTCGGCGAGCTTCCCAAGACCTCGACGGGCAAGATCCAGAAGTTCGCGCTGCGCGATCGCGCGCGCTCGCTGTAGGCGCGCCGCCATGCCTGGAGTCTCCCCGGACGAATACATGGCGGTGAAGTGGATCCACGTGCTGTCGTCGACCATCCTCTTCGGCGTGGGTGTCGGCAGCGCCTTCCACATGCTCGTGGCCAGCCTGCGGCGCGACCCGCGGGTGGTCCACGGCGTGGTGCGCCAGGTGGTCCTCGCGGATTGGCTCTTCACGACGCCCGCGGCGATCGTGCAGCCGGCGACGGGGCTATGGCTCGCCTACCACGCGCGGTTGCCGCTGGAGAACGCCTGGCTGGGGGGTGCGATCCTCCTCTACCTCTTCGCGGGCGCGTGCTGGCTTCCGGTGGTGTGGATGCAGGTGCGCATGCGCGAGATGGCGCGCGCGGCGGTCGAGGCGGGGACGGCACTCCCGCAGCGCTACTTCCGCTGGCTCGCGGTGTGGGCCGTGCTCGGATGCCTCGCCTTCGGAGCGCTGGTCGCGATTTTCTACCTGATGGTGGCAAAGCCGGGTGTCACGCCCGTGTTCCCGGGCCTGTTGGGCTGAGCCCGGCGCGGCGCGCGCGGCAAAATCGGCTAGAATTCAAACACTCGTTTGAATCATCCCCGCGCCCATCCCCCATGAAAATCCTGGTCCCCGTGAAGCGGGTCGTCGACTACAACGTGAAGGTCCGCGTCAAGGCGGACCAGAGCGGCGTCGAGCTCGCGAACGTCAAGATGTCGATGAACCCCTTCGACGAGATCGCCGTCGAGGAGGCCCTGAAGCTCCGGGAGGCCGGCAAGGCGACCGAGGTGATCGTGGTTTCCGCGGGCCTCGTCGCCACCAGGAAACGCTGCGCACCGGGCTTGCCATGGGCGCCGATCGCGCCATCCTGGTCGAGACCGACGTGGAGCTCCAGCCGCTCGCGGTCGCCAAGCTGCTGCAGGCGGTCGTGGCGAAGGAGTCCCCCGGCCTCGTGATCCTCGGCAAGCAGGCGATCGACGACGACGCGAACCAGACCGGGCAGATGCTGGCCGCCCTCCTCGATTGGCCCCAGGCGGCGTTCGCGAGCAAGGTCGAGATCGGGGATGGCACCGCCAGGGTCACGCGCGAGATCGACGGCGGCCTCGAGACGGTGGAGGTGAAGCTGCCGGCGATCGTCACGACCGACTTGCGCCTCAACACGCCCCGCTATGCGACGCTGCCCAACATCATGAAGGCGAAGAAGAAGCCGCTGGAGAACGTGAAGCCCGCCGACCTCGGGGTCGACGTGGCGCCGCGGCTGAAAACGCTCAAGGTCGTCGAGCCCGGCAAGCGCAAGGCGGGCGTGATGGTGAAGGATGTCGCCGAGCTGGTGGACAAGCTCAAGAACGAAGCGAAGGTGATCTGATGGCCGCCCTGGTAATCGCGGAGCACGACAATTCCCATTTGAAGGGCGGCACCGCCAACGCGGTGTCCGCGGCGTCGAAGATGGGCGGCGAGGTCCACGTGCTGGTGGCGGGATCCGGCGCGAACGCGGCCGCCGAGGCCGCCTCCAAGCTCGCGGGTGTCGCGAAGGTCCTGCATGTTCAGGCCGCGCACTACGACGGCGGCTCACCCGAGAACTACGCGGCGCTGGTGGTGCCGATGGCGGCGTCGTACTCGCACGTCGTGGCGAGCGCCTCGGCCTTCGGCAAGAACTTCATGCCGCGCGTGGCGGCGCTGCTCGACGTGGCGCAGGTCTCCGAGATCTCCGCCGTGGAAGGGCCGGATACCTTCGTGCGGCCGATCTACGCCGGCAACGCATTCGCGACGGTGCAATCGGCCGACAAGGTGAAGGTCGTCACCGTGCGCGCTACCGGGTTCGATCCCGCCGCCGCCACCGGTTCCGCGCCGGTCGAGAGCGCGCCCGCCGGCCCCGACAAGGCGCAATCGAAAGTGGTATCGCAGGAGCTCACCAAGAGCGCGCGGCCGGAGCTGGCCGGCGCGCGCCGCGTGGTCTCGGGCGGCCGCGGCCTCGCCTCGGGCGAGAACTTCAAGCTGCTGGAGACGCTCGCCGACAAGCTGGGTGCGGCCATCGGCGCCTCGCGCGCGGCGGTGGATTCGGGCTACGTGCCCAACGACTACCAGGTGGGGCAGACCGGCAAGATCGTCGCACCCGAGCTCTACATCGCGGTCGGCATTTCCGGCGCCATCCAGCACCTCGCGGGGATGAAGGACAGCAAGGTGATCGTGGCGATCAACAAGGATCCCGAGGCGCCGATCTTCCAGGTGGCCGATTACGGGCTGGTGGGCGACCTGTTCCAGATCGTCCCGGAGTTGACTCAAAAGCTTTGAACCACAGATGAACACGGATGCGCACAGATGAGGGCAATGCATTGGTCGATCTCGGAAGCTGCCAACATAGCCACCAACTACTTGCATCGTCTTTATCGGTGTTCATCCGTGTTCATCTGTGGTTTCCCGGGGGGTAAGGAAAATGGCTGAATACACCGCACCGCTGAAGGACATGCAGTTCGTGCTGAAGCACGTCGTGGGCCTCGACCAGGTCAACCAGCTCCCCGGGTGGGAAGAGGTGACCGAGGACGTGGTCGACGCGATCCTCGAGGAGGCGGGCAAGCTCGCCTCCGAGGTGCTCTCGCCGCTGAACGCCATCGGCGACCGCACGCCCGCGAAGTGGAAGGATGGCGAGGTGGCCACCCCCCCGGGCTTCAAAGATGCCTACTGGCAGTACGTGAACGCGGGCTGGGGCAACATCCTCTCGCCCACGGCCTTCGGCGGACAGGGCCTGCCGCACCTGATGGCGACTCCGGTGGAGGAGATGTGGGGTGCGGCCAACCTCGCCTTCAAGCTCTGCCCGATGCTCACGCAGGGAGCGATCGAGGCCATCGACCACGTGGGCCCGGAGTCGCTGCGCAAGACCTTCCTGCCCAACATGGTGTCGGGCAAGTGGACCGGCACGATGAACTTGACCGAGCCCCAGGCCGGCAGCGACCTCTCGCTCGTGCGCACCAAGGCGACCCCGCAGGGCGACGGCAGCTATCGCCTGAAGGGCCAGAAGATCTTCATCACCTACGGCGTGCACGACTACACCGAGAACATCGTCCATCTCGTGCTGGCGCGCATCGATGGCGCGCCGGAGGGCGTGAAAGGCATCTCGCTCTTCGCGGTGCCGAAGTTCATGGTGAACGCCGACGGCTCGCTGGGCGCG
>JANMHV010000148.1:0-9712 GCA_031375445.1 Burkholderiales bacterium
GCGCGCTGGCGCGGGGCGGATGTCGCGCTCTCGGCGCGCGAGTACGCGCTGCTCGAGGCGCTGGCCGATCGACCCGGGGCATTCCTCTCCCGCGCGCAGCTGGAGGAGCGGCTCTATGGCTGGGGCGAGGAGATCGCGAGCAACGCGGTGGAGGTCCACATCCATGCGCTGCGCCGCAAGCTCGATCCCACGCTCATCCGCAACGTGCGCGGGATGGGTTATACGTTGGCGAAGGAGGGCTGACGATGCGCCGTTGCCGACTCATGACCGCGAACGAAGCCTGACGCGATGTCGATGCGCCGCCGCCTGCTGCTGTGGCTCCTCACGAGCCTCCTCGCCGGTGGCCTCGCCGCCGCGTCCGTGGTGTTCGTGCAGGCGCGCACCGAGGTGCACGAGCTCTTCGACTACCAGCTGCGCCAGCTGGCTCTCACGCTTCGCGACCGCAGCTACTCCGTGCGCCAGTTCGCCGAGGTGCTGCAGGGCGAGGAGGCGCTCGATTTCGTGATCCAGGTGTGGGCCCCGGACGGCAAGTCGATCTACGAGTCCCATCCGCGGTTGAGAATTCCCGGCCCGGTGCGGCTGGGCTTCAACAACGTGGACTCGGAAGATGGCCGCTGGCGGGTCTTCGCGATCCAGCAGCGCGGGCTCACGCTCCAGGTGTCGCAGGCCATCGCCGATCGCGATGCGCTGGCTCTCGGCGCCGCGTGGCGAACGTTGCTGCCTTTTCTCGTCGCGTTGCCGCTATTCGGCCTCCTCATCTGGCGGCTGGTGGGGCGCGAGGTGCGCTTCCTCGAGACCACGGCGCGGGCGGTGGCCGCTCGCAGCCCCGAGTCCCTCACGCCGCTCGACCGGCACGAGGTGCCCGAGGAGATCCAGCCGCTGGTGGATTCGCTCAACGGCTTGCTCGGCCGGCTCGAGGAGGCGTTCACTCGCGAGCGGCAGTTCATCGCCGATGCCGCCCATGAATTGCGCACGCCGCTCACGGCGCTGCGGCTGCAGTTGCATCTCGCCGAGCGCGCGCGGGACGAGGGCGATCGCGAGCGCGCCTACTCGATGCTGCGGGAGGGCATCGCTCGCGCGGTGCGATTGGTCGAGCAGCTGCTCACGTTGGCGCGGCAGGATCCCGAGGCCACGGGCCGGGCGCGCGAGCCGGTGGACCTGGCGGCACTCGCGCGGGAGGGCGCGATGGCGCTGGAGGCGGCGGCGACGAGCCAGGGGCTGGCGCTCACGGTCGAGTCGCCGGAGCCGGTGGAGGTGCTGGGCGACCCGGCGGCGCTGCGGACGATGATCTCGAACCTCGTCGACAACGCGATTCGGTACACACCGTTCGGCGCGGTCACGGTGCGGGTGCGGGGAGAGGGACGCGAGGCGCTCTTCGAGGTGGAGGACACCGGCCCCGGCATTCCGCTCGCGGAGCGCCAGCGGGTCTTCGACCGCTTCTATCGGGGCGAGGCGGCGACCGAGGGGGGCACGGGGCTCGGGCTCGCGATCGTGCGTCGCATCGCCCTTCGGCATGAGGGCCGCGTCGAGCTGGCCGATGGAGCCGGGGGACGGGGACTCCTCGTCCGGGTGCGGCTGCCGGCGAAGGACTCGTCTTAAGTCTCGCTTAAGGGGGCGCGCCCAGACTCCCCTTCATGAGCCTCCATGGGAGGCGTCTTGAACGGAGAGCCCCACATGAAAGCAAGAGTCTTGGTCGGCGCGCTGGTCGCGGCCGGCGTCATCGGCACCGGTGCGGCGGCCTATCGCGGCGCCATCACCGCCCCCCTTTCCCAGGCCGTCGCGAGCCCCGTGGCCGCGGCGGGCGTGGCCGCTCCGGTTGCCAACCCGCGTGCCGCGAGCCTGCCGCTCAACGGCTTCACCGAGCTGGTGTCGACCTATGGCCCGGCCGTGGTCAACGTGAGCACCCGCGGCACCGTCAAGGCCGGCATGCAGATGCCGGATTCCGATGACGACGACGCCCAGCAGCCCTTCAGCGAATTCTTCCGCGGCTTCGGCGGGCGCGGCCCGCGCGGCGCGCCCCGCGGCGGCATGCCGATGGCGGGGCAGGGCTCGGGCTTCATCATCAGCGCCGACGGCTACGTGCTCACCAACGCTCACGTGGTGGACAGCGCCGATGAGGTGACGGTCAAGCTCAACGACCGGCGCGAGTACAAGGCGAAGGTGGTGGGCAAGGATGTCGCCACCGATGTGGCGCTGCTGAAGATCGATGCGCAGGGCCTGCCGACGGTGAAGCTCGGCAGCGCGGCCAAGGCCCAGGTAGGCGAATGGGTGGTGGCGATCGGCTCGCCGTTCGGCTTCGAGAGCTCGGTGACCGCGGGGATCGTGAGCACCAAGGCGCGCTCGCTTCCCGACGCCGCGTACGTGCCGTTCCTGCAGACCGACGTCGCGGTGAACCCGGGCAACTCCGGCGGGCCCCTCTTCAACCTGGCGGGAGAGGTGGTCGGCATCAACTCGCAGATCTACTCGCGCACCGGCGGCTACCAGGGGCTCTCGTTCGCGATTCCCATCGAGGTGGCGCTGAACGTGAAGGACCAGCTGCTGAAGAACGGGAAGGTTTCGCGGGGGCGCCTGGGAGTCACGGTGCAGGAAGTGAATGCTGCGCTCGCCGAGTCTTTCGGTCTCGATCGACCGCGCGGCGCGCTGGTCTCCGCGGTCGAGCCCTCGAGCCCGGCGGAGAAGGGCGGGGTGCAGGTCGGCGACATCATCACCCGCTACGACGGCAAGGCGATCGAGCGCTCCGCCGACCTGCCGGTGCTGGTGGCGGAGGCGGCGCCCGGGCACAAGGCGGGCATCGAGGTTTGGCGCAAGGGCGGTGCGCGTTCGCTGACGGTCACTTCGACGGAGATCAAGGGCGATCGTGTGGCGCGACGCGGGGGCGAGAATCGTGAAGCCCCCTCCGGCCGCCTCGGCCTCTCGGTGCGCCCGCTCGACCCGCGCGAGAACGACGGCCGCGGCGGGTTGGTGGTGGAGGAGGTGGGTGGCGCCGCCGCCCGGGCCGGTGTCCAGCCGGGCGACGTGCTGCTCTCGTTCAACGGCACGCCTATTTCCTCTCTCGAGGCGCTTCGCGAGCAGGTCGCCAAGGCCGGCAAGCGCGTGGCGCTCCTCGTCCTGCGCGAGGATCGCCAGCTCTTCGTCCCCCTCGACCTCGGCTGAATAATTGGGTCAGAACAGCTTTTTCATGAAGGCTGGATAACTGGGTCAGAACAGGTTTTCATCGGGGCCGAACCTTCGCTCTCCGCGGAGCGGAGGGTGATCGGCCCCTCTTCACTTCGCGTCGGCTCGAATAATCTGTTCTGACCCCATTATTTTGGAGAGTGCCGCCCAATCGACCTTGCGGGTGGCCACCATCGCGATCGCGAGCACTCCGAAGACCAGCAGCGAGCCCATCAGCAGCGCGTGATCCTCGCGGCGCAGCAGCACGTACAGCGTTCCGTACAGCGCGGTGAAGAGCGCGAGGAAGCCGAGGGTCCGCGTGCGAGTGCGCAGCGGATGCCGCAGGTAGAAGGTGAGCAGCGCTACGCACGCCGCGGCAGCGATCCCATAAGCCATCGCGAATGCCAGGTGCTCCGACAACGCGATCAGCAGCAGGAAAAATGCCGCCACCGCCGAGCCCACCAGCGCGTACTGCACCGGATGCAGGCGCACGTCTGTGAGCGTCTCGGTGAGCGCCAGCGCCGTGAAGGTGAAGAGTACGAAGAGGAACGCGTATTCGGTGGCCCGATGGGAAAGCGCGTAGACGTTCACCGGGTCGACCAGCGAGACCGTGGCCGACGGTCCGGCGAGCAGCTTGTTGGCCTCGGCCAGCTCGCTCCACGCCGCCCTTCCCCCGGTCGCGATGCTGCTGCCCCGCCATAGCGCCTCGAACCCCTGTGCCCCCGTCGATCGCGTTTCCGGCGACCACGGCCCGCTGAACGAGGGACGCGGCCAATCGGAGCGCAAGCGCACCTCGGTCGCGTCCCCCGTGCTGCCCAATCCGAGGCTGCCGATGCCGGTGAGGCGAAGGCCGAAGTCGAAGGCGAGAGCTTCTCCACCCTTACGGTCGCCGTACTCCCCGAGCGGTTGTGCCAGCGTGAAGCGTTGCAGGAAGCCGGTTTCCGGCGTCACGGCGGCCTCGCTCACCGCGGGCAACGTCGATTTGCGGATGCCCCGCGGGTCCTGCACCTTCGTCACCAGGAAGGCCTGCTTCCAGGCGCGCGCGTTGACGCCATGGCGGGCCGGCGGCGCGGGCCAGTCCAACTCCCCGGCGAGCTGGAGCTCCGCGCGATACGACAGGATCGGATAGATGCCGCGATGCAGCTTCTCGACCGGAAGCGCGCCGGAAATCCGAAGCGTGCGGGGCGTGAAGTATGCGGTCTCGCAGGGATAACCCTCGCGTCCGTCAGCCGAGCGCTCCTCGCAGGTCAGCGCCAGTAGCGGGCCCACCACTGCCTGGGGACCGGCGGAATCGGTGGCGAACTGCTGCACCACGGCCTCGGCCCGCGCGCGGCGTTCGGAGATCTTGTCTTTGATGAGCGCGATCGGCAGCAGGATGACGATGCCGAGCCCGACGATGGCGAGTGCGCGGTAGAGCAGGGGGTGGTTCATGGCGGGCCCGGTCAGTGGAGACACGACGAGCTTCGCCGTCGGCCATGGCATTCCCGTGGCGGAAACATGGCGGAAAGTGGATTTCTCATTTGGCCGGACCCCGGGAGCATTCTTTCCGGTCTGTAACGGCGGGATGGTTACGCGTCGGGGAGTGTTAGATTCGTCGGTCCTCTCCCGTCGCCAATACCGTGCTCGTATCCCATCCCCGAATCCAGAAATATAAGATGCGCCTCCTCGCCCCCGCCTTCGCTTGCGTCGCACTCCTCGCCGGCTGCGCGGGCGCCCCGCCGCAGCCCACCGACGAGCCGACGCGTGCCAAGGCGCTCTTCGACGCCTACTGGGAAGAGGCCTCGCGCCTCTATCCCGAGAACGCCACGCGCCAGGGCGACTACCGATTCGACGACAAGCTCACCGACCAATCCCCCGCGGGCATCGCCGCCGAGGATGCGTGGTGGCGATCGGTGCAGGCGCGGGCGCACGCCATCGATCCTACCCAGCTCACGCGCACCGACGCGTTATCAGTCGAGCTCCTCGAGGCAACGGCCGAGCGGGTGGTGGCACTCCAGCCCTTCACGGGCTATCGGTCCATGGACCTCACCGCCGCGCCGTTCGCATTCCAGGGCTCGTTCGCGGGATTGGTGAGGGCGATGCCGACGGAAACTACGGCGCAGATGGAGCTGCTGTTCGTGCGCATGGCGGCGTGGTCGACGCGCGTGAACCAGGAGATCGCCCGCGCACGCCAGGGCATGGCCGCGGGCTGGGTACCCTCGCGTGCGGTGCTCGAACGCGTCATCGGCCAGCTCGATTCGCAGCTCACCGCCGTGCCCGAGCAGAGCCCGTTTTACGAGCCGTTCACGCGCCTCGGTCGTGGGATTCCCGCGGCGACCCAGGATGCCCTGCGTGCACGTGGGCTTCGCGCCCTTGCCGAGGACGTGCTGCCGGCGCAGCAGCGGCTTCGGGATTTCGTCGCGGGCGATTATCTCCGCGCTGCTCCGGCCGAGGGCGGGCTCACGCGCTATCCCGGGGGCGACAAGGTCTATGCGGCCCTGGTGCGGACGTACACGACGACGTCGCTCGCTCCCGCGCAGGTGCACGAGATCGGGTTGCGTGAAGTGGCGCGCATTCGCAAGGAGATGGAGGCGGTGCATCGCGAGTCGCGCTTCGACGGCAGCTTCGACGCGTTCGTGGACTGGCTCAACAACGATCCGCGCTTCTTCTACTCGAGCCCCGAGGAGTTGCTCGACGGCTATCGCCAGGTCGCCAAGCGCATCGACCCCGAGCTGCCGCGGCTTTTCGCGGAGCTTCCACGCACGCCCTACGGCATCCGCGCCATGCCGGAATTCCTCGGCCCCGGCGCGCCCGAGCATTACAGCAGCCCCGCGCTCGACGGAACCACCGCGGGCTGGTTCAACGCCAACACGGTGGGATTCAAGTCGCGGCCCAAGTGGGCGATGGAGGTGCTGGTGGCGCACGAGGCCGTTCCGGGGCACCACCTGCAGATCGCGCGCGCCTCGGAGCTGAAGGGCTTGCCCGAGTTTCGCCGCTCGGTCGACGTGAATGCCTATCTCGAGGGCTGGGCGCTTTATTCCGAGTCCCTCGGCCCCGAGCTGGGCCTCTACCAGAACCCCTATAGCCGCTTCGGCTTCCTGCAGGCGCAGATGTGGCGCGCGGTGCGGCTGGTGGTCGACACCGGCATCCACCTCCACGGCTGGACGCGTTCCCAGGCGATCGACTACATGCGCGAGCGATCCGGCCTGAACGAGGTGCGGGTGGCGGGGGAGGTGGACCGCTACATCTCCTGGCCCGGCCAGGCGCTGGGCTACATGGTGGGGCAGCTCAAGATCACCGAGCTTCGCGACCGCGCCCAGAAGGCCCTGGGCCCGCGCTTCGACCTGCGCCGCTTCCACATGGTGCTGCTGGATTCGGGCCCGCTGCCTTTGAACATCCTCGAGCGCGAAGTCGAGCAGTGGATCCAATCCCAAAAATAATTGGGTCAGAACAGATTTTTCGGGGAATGTTGTTCTGACCCAATTATTCGGGTGTCAGGAGTTTGACCCCGAAGGAAAATTCTGTTCTGACCCAATTATTGGGGTAGAGGGTGCGGAGCTCGGCGAAGAGCGCGGGGTGGTGCGCCGCGAGCAGATCGGGCTGCTCGAAGTAGACTTCGGAAGCGACGGCGAAGAACTCCGCGGGATCGGTGGCGGCGTAGGCGCCGAGCAACGTGGGCTCCCCCATCGCGAGACGCATCCGCAACTGAGCGAACTCCGCGTTGAAAACCGCAGCCCAGCGCTCCCGCTGCGAACGCGTCAACCCCACCGGCGCGCCGTTCGCATACCCCTTCTCCTGGTCGAGCTGGTGCGCGAATTCGTGGATGACCACGTTGCGACCATCCTCGGGCACCGCGGCGCCGGCGACCACGTCATCCCACGACAAGATCACCTGCCCTCGCGCCCACGACTCCCCGGAAAGCACGGTGCGATGTTCCTGCAGCACTCCGGAAGGCTCGGGCCGCAGGCGCTCGACCACGAAAGCGGCGGGGTACACGAGAATTTCGCGCAAATTCGGAAACCCGCGTCCCGGCCGCCCAAGAAGCAGCAAGCAAGCCTCGGCGGCAATGGTGACGCGAACCTCATCGGTGATCTCCATGCCGTCACAGCCGGTGAACGACTTCTCGCGCAGGAACACGTGCATCAACGCAACGAGTTCGACACGCGCAGACGCACCGAGCGAAGCAAACCGGGGCACCCGAGCCCGCAATATCCCCTCCCACTCGAGGGGCATCGGCAGCGCCCGCCACGCAGCCCGCCGCCGCTCCAGGTACCAGGGATGGAGAAATATTCCGGCGACAAAAATCAGCGCCAGCACCACGGGAAGCAAGGGCATCATTCCTGCCTAATTGGGTTAGGGTAAGGATCTTTCAACCCCCGCCCCGCCACCCCATGCGCAACCCCCTGATTGCACTGGCCCTCGCTGCCGCCCTCGCCGCCACAAGCTGCGTCCAGGCGCCGAGCAGGGAGGCCGCGAAAGCCATTTCCCCTGCCGCGCAATTCGTCTCCGAAGTCCACCGCACCGTCCTCCCCAACGGCCTCACCGTGCTCTACCGGGAGCAGAAAGGCAGCGGCGTCGTCGCCATCAACACGTGGGTCAAGGCGGGTTACTTCCACGAGCCCGACAACGTGGCGGGCATGGCGCACCTCTTCGAGCACATGTTCTTCAAGGGCTCGCGCAAATTCCCGGAGCCCGCGTCGATCTCCCAGGCGATCGCATCGGCGGGTGGCGATACCAACGCCGGCACCATCTACGACAACACGCACTACGACGTCGTGGTGCCGAAGGAGAGCTTCGCCAAGGGTGTCGAGATCCAGGCCGACGCCATCGCCAATCCCCTCTTCGACGCGGCCGAGCTCAAGAAGGAAGCGGAAGTCGTCATCGAGGAGTCGAACCGAAAGCTCGACAACCCCGGCCCCGTCGCCTTCGAGCGCATGATCGCCACGCTCTACACCGAGCATCGCGTGCGCCGCCGGCGCATCGGCTCCAACGAGGTGCTGCGCAACATCAAGCGCGACGACCTGGTGGCGTTTTTCCAGACCCTCTACCGACCGGAGAACATCGTGGTCTCCGTGGTCGGCGATGTCCCGCGCGAGGAAGCGCTGGCGGTCGTCACGCAGAACTTCGGCGCCATCCCGCGCGGCACTCTCAGGAAGGAGCGCGGTCCGAAGGAGCCGCAGCAGCGCGAATTCCGCTTCGGCCGGTCGGAAGCCGACATCAAGGAAGGCTACGCGGTCCTCGGCTTCCAGACCGTGCCCGAGAACCATCCCGACGAGGTCACTCTCGGCGTCCTCGCCCGCGTGCTGGGCCAGGGCCGTTCCTCGCGCTTGTATCGCGCGGCCGTCTCCCCCGATGGCGCGGGAACGGTCAGCGCTTCCCACTTCACCTTCGAGGACGTGGGCATCTTCAGCGTCTCCGCCACGATGCAGGAGAAGAATCGCATCGAGGTTGAGCGGCGCCTGGTCGCGGAGATCGAACGCCTGAAAGCTCACGGCCCGACCGCGTACGAGCTGGCCCAGGCGAAGAACATCGGCGTCGCGGGCTTCCTCGCCGAGATGGAAACGGCGCTGGACCAGGCGCAGCTGATGGCGCAGTACGAGGCGCGCGGATCCTATCGCGACATCTCGAAGCGCCTCGACGAAATGCAATCCGTCACCGCGGAGCAGGTGCGCGATGCAGCGCGCCGCTACCTCGACCTCCAGCGCTCGGCCCTCTACCAGTACCAGCCGAAGGGAACGACGCCCACGACGAAGGAAGCGGCGTGGCAGCGAATTCGAGAATCCATGACGCCGGTGGGCGGAGTTCCCGAAGCCATCGCGCTCCCCGAGCAGCGCAGCACCGTGCGCACCGCCGGCGCCGACGCCCCCCTCACCACGATGAAGCTCTCCAACGGGGCGACCCTCGCCGTGCAGCAATGCCATGGTGCCCCGCGCGTAGCCACCGGCATCTACTTCCGCGGCGGCCGCATCCAGGAGTCGGAAGCCAACGCGGGCATCACGCGCCTCATGCAGAACGCGATGCGCCGCGGCACGGCAACGCGTAGCGGCGACCAGATCGACCGCGAGATCGAGTTCTTCGGCACCCAGATCGGCGTCACGACCGCGGAGGATGGCTTCGGCTTTACCTTCACCACCACGGCGGCGCTCTACGAGCCGGTGCTCGGCATCGCCGCCGACGTGCTCGCCAATCCGGCTTTCCCGGCTGAAGGCGTCGCGCGCGAGAAGTCGATTCAAGTCGCCGCCATCCGCCGCTCCCAGGACTCCGCCACCGACCGGCCGGTGCAGCTCTTCCGCGCCGCGATGTTCCCCGGCCATCCCTACGGCCTGCCCGATCTCGGAACCGAAGCAACCATCGGGCAGCTGGATCGAGCTGCCCTTCAGGACTGGTGGAAGAAATCCATCGCCGCCGACCGCGCGTTGGTGATCGTGGTGGGCGACGTCGACGCGCAGGACGTGAAGCGCGTGATGGAGGAGAAACTCGCCGCACTCCCCCGCAGCGCCGGGGCACTACCGGCCGTACCCGCTCCGCGCCTGCCCACTGCGCTCAAGGAGCAGGTGGAGCAGCGCGACCGCAAGCAGAC